>NZ_CP133597.1:1200000-1529556 GCF_031200575.1 Ferroplasma sp.
GCATTTATTGCATCCTTAGCTGTGCATGATGTATTATAATTATAGCCATACCATTCCTTGGAGAATACATCCTTAATACACATTAAATAGGTCATTCCATTGTTTGTTGGAATATAAGTAATATCTGTTTCAATCAGCATTTCAGGTCTATCAGCTTTTAATAATTTCAATCCCCTTCTATTCTTATGGTTATGCAATGGTAAAGTTAGATTATTATTCTTCATTATTTTATAAACTGTTTTCTTAGCTATATTTATACCTGAATTCCTTAATAATGCCCATATCCTGTTATAGCCATAGGTTATTCTTTCCTTGCATAGTTCTATTATTTTATCTATAATATTATTATCAATCCTTGTTATACGCCTATTATCTTCAATGTTTTCATGCTTTATTCTGTAATAGTATGTTATCCTGTTGATTCCAGAATAATAGCATGCTTTTTTTACTTCAATTCCATTATTAGTCATCTCATTCACCGAACTCACCTTTTCCTCCTCATATAATTTTTTTTAAAATTTCATTTGCTATTGTCATTTCGCCTATTATTGCCTTCAGGCTTTCATTCTCTTTCATTAAAGACTTGTCAGGATCCTTTCCTTCTAAGCCCTTTCTCCCACCTTCCAGGAACTGCTCCTTCCATTTATAAAATAACGATACTGCTATTCCATGCTCCCTGCATATCTCTGCTATTGCAATGTCAGGATTCTGGAATGGCTCCATTATAATATTGTATTTCTCCTCAGCTGTATATAATCGTCCCGGCATTTACATTACCTCCCTTATATATTTATATAAATTATTCGTTATATATCTCTTTAGCTTTGTATAAGTTTAAACTATCCATAACCACTAGGGCAGTTATTGAGATTCTATGATTATCCTTCCAAGATTAGAAATTCACTTAAATCAACCAATGAAATAGAAAGGTTGAATGGGGAAATAAGAAGGAGGATAAAAGTAGTATCATCATTCCCTGATGAGGATTCTGCAATGAAGATATTCTATCTGAAATCAATAGAGTTCAATTCCAGGCATGCATTCAGGAAGATGAACAGATACTATAAATGCAATGACGAGATTAAAGAGATGTTCAACAAGAGGTACCCTTTATAAATACACATAATATGGTACACGATCTGAAAATTGTCAAATTGGATATATAATATTTGTATATAAATATTTAATTAATAAAGTAAAATAAGCATTGAGGATTTAATAGTACCATTATACTCCAGTGATCTATCAACAAGGAAGGTAACAGAAATATTAAGGGATATATTCAATAACCAATATCCATAATCAAACAGTTTATACAATATTAAAAAACAATATAAGGTATATTAAAAAGGAAAAGGAAGAAACAATTAATCTCGATGAACTTCATTTCAAGAAATTAGAAGACTTATCAATGAAGAAAACAACCAATGTGAATAAACTTGCAGGCAATGTTAAAGCGCATTGTGATTCGTCAAATTTAATATTCCAGAGAGGCATAAAAGAATGTTAAGTACAGGTTTTTATAGGAGGAGAAATATACATTTAGCATCATTTTTTGTGCAACATCTGAAATTACTACAAAATTGCATGCTATTATATTCAACCTAACAGTATCATCACATAACCTGTTTCAGGCGTACTAGATGTTCTCAGCTTTTACTATTTTTCTGGTATGGAGAATGTCTAATCCATCTTCCTGTTCACGGAATAAAATTATTTATGTTCGTTCCTGCTTTACTGTTCATGTTCTACTTTATAATCAATTACACCGCTTTATTTATCGTTATAACATGAATATCATCGAATACATAGCCTTAGATTATATAAGGGTCATAGTGAAAATTTACAAAAATTTAAGGTGATTTCTAACAGTATTAACAAGATTCTGTGATGCCCAAGAATAATTAGAAAGACACCACAACTATAGTAAAATAATTTAAATAGGACTTTTATATCAATATTTATTGATTAAAATCAAACTTGCTGACAAAACATCATTAAAAAAATGGTTCAAATATTATTATATTGATATAATCATAATTTTTATTATACCTTTAGTCTCATTATGGGGATTTCTATTCTTTCCAGGCTATTATTTTTACGCCGATCAGGGATGGCCTCTATCAAACTACGTTTACGCAAACGGGATATTATCCTTAAATTCTTTAAGCGGCTTTAGTTTTTCTAGATTGGTAATCGATTGGCCATATTATATAATAACGCTATTCACCAAGAACGTGGAAATAACTGAAAGAATATTCATTTATTATACATTTGTCCTTTACACCTTTTTTGCATATATACTGGCATCTATGATAACATCAAAATTATTAAAAACTAATAATAAATATGAAATTAAATTAATCAAATTTATCATCGTTTTGTTCATATTTTCAAATTTTACGGCTTTGAATTTAAATGCAGATGGTGGAAGTTATTCTGATGGGTTAAATATAATATTTATCGCTATGATACTATTCGCTTTTATTGCATGGAAAAATATGCGCCTTGCATTTCTGCTCTCTACGTTACTCCTTGCAGTATCCATTCTGGTAGAGCCAGATTATACAACATTTTACATATTATCTATACTGGGCGGGAGTATAATCTCAGGAATAGTTAACAGGGACTTTATCTATAGATTCAAATATGCATTGCTTTCTATATTTTCTATCATTATTCCGGCGTTATTCATTATATATGGTATGTATATAACGTCAAGTACTGTATCTACCATCTCAACTTTTGGGGCCCTAAGGGTTTATAATTATGGAACAATAGCTTTTTTTAGTGGCAACATAAAACCTCTATATCCGCTTATACTTATAGGTCATTTATGGTCAACCATAGTCTATGCACCGCCCAATATTTTACTGTATGGTAATAAGATAAGCAGTGTTAAGGCTTTAATGTATCCATCGCAGTTGCTGCTTCCATCTGGAGTTGTAACCACCCTCTGGTTATTTACATTAATTATGATACCTGTTTTATCATTGATATCAATAATTTTTAAACAATCAAGAAAAGTAGCATTCCCGGTAATCATACTATTTTTAATATTTTATATTATGTCTCTTGTATACTATATTAAACCCTTATATGACCTAGAATACTATTTAACAACTCTTCCATTAATTGGGGGTTCTATAGGAACCACACTTTCACTTCCAGGCCATGTAATAAATGTAATGGCAGGGATGTATTATATTCTGCTTTCGGTAACATTGATAGAACTATTTAATAAAGCCAGAGGATTCTCTCCGACAATAAAATACAATGAAGAAGCTAATGACTCAGAAAGAAGAAATAAACTAAATATTGTTATAAAAAATATTTCTGTTAATAAAAAACAGGTAAAGGTTATTATTGTAATTTTTATAACTTTTGTAATATTATTCTCTGGATGGCAGGCATTTGATGGAACATTTTATCCGGCAAGAGCACCGGATTCTACCTATGGAAATCATGTAGCTAATATAGGTGGATTTACACCAATACAAGTGAACAGCAGTGTTATATATGCTTATAATTTAATATCGTCCCAGAAATCGGATTTCAACATATTATGGATAGGCGGACCTGAATACAATAACAGGGTTTACGAATCCCCACATCCCACTACTAGCATTCCTGATCTATCTTATATAACATCCAATAATATGACCTATGATTTTTACTATAATTTATTGGATTCAAACACACAATATGTTGTTATTTCAAATCAGGATATAGTAAAAAATGCTGCAAATATTTATGAGGATACATTCTCGGATGCTGGCTTCAATAACTTTTCCAAAGCAAAGGCATTTATGGACAACGTACCGGGATTAGAGGAGATATATAATAAAAATTCGGTTATAATCTACCAGGTTAATGGATTTTCAAGCATGTATAATTCAAACATGCTGATACACTGTAATGTTAGCAATCCTGACTATTCAGCGTTGCCGTATCTTTTTAAGACTATGGGCTATAACACTTCACTAACAAATAGTGATAATGGGATTACCATTTTATTCAATAATAATACGGGTAATGATGTTGACACTCCAGCCTATCTGGCATCCCACCTTATTAAAATAAATAACAGTAAATCTTTTAACTTAAATTCTAGTGAATCCATTAGAGGTGCCGGGCACAATTATGGCACAGGACTTTATAATAATTATACATTAACCTTATGGAGCAATAATGAAACGTATTATAATTATAGCAATAGTATTACAAATATTCATATGACCGGTGGTTATGGTTCAGGAACAAGCATATCGTATAATGGTTCTTTCAATAATGGGCCCGGAGGATTTTATGATAATAACAATTATATAAAATTAAATGTCACATTTTATGCAAAATCAAGCGTTAATGGAAGAGATACAATTCTATTTATGGGAGAACCTAAAACCAATATAAATACAGACAATGTCTATTATGGTATAAGTTTTAACGTTACCAATACCTATAAAAAATATACTTTTTCATACACATTTACCAGCGCTAAACAATATTTGAATTTCAGGTTATATGATTATAACCCCGGAACATTTTATGTAAAAAATCTCAGCACCGAATATACAGTACTCCCAAGCATTGTAGAAAATTCTTCAATGCCATTTGGCAACTACGTTGTTTTAAACAATACATTATTGAAAGGAGGAAACAAAACAGCATTAATATTTATGAAAAACAACACCAGTAATAATTTTGAGTGGCTAAAATTCAATTATTCTAAAGGCCTTTATATAAAAAATAAAACTGATGTTGCCGCACTTGTACTTTTAAACAATGAAAGTATTTTGGAGCAGAAAAATACATCTTATATAGTTTCCATAGACCCAAGCCTTAGGGATTATGAATTAAAATATAACAATAAGTACTACAAACCCATTCCCGGAATTTATGGAGACAGCATATACATATTACCAGGGAATATAAGCTCTCTGAATAATGCCAAGATAATTGTTAAAGGAGAGGCATTAATGGATGCATTCTATATAGGCATCATATTTTATTTGATAGCATTAACCTATTTCATGATAGATATATATAGAAAAAATAGAGGAAATTTTTAATATTTACTTTCAATTAAGTAAAAAATGGATAAACATATTTTTCTATTGAACGATCAAACAAAGTATACAGGCATTAGCAATGTAACTATGGATATACATAGCTCTGTTGATAATACAACAATAATATCTCTAATTATGAATAGTAAAAAATCAAAAAAAGATTTTTATGGTGAAGGTTATTACGGATTAAAGGCATCAAATATACAGTTATGGCCAATTAATGCGTATTTTCAAAAATATATTTATAAAAATATATACAATGAAATTTCATTGAATAACAATTATATAATACATTATTTAAATATGTCCATATATCCGGTTATAAATGTAAATTCAATAATAACAATACATGACCTTTTTGCGGTTAATAAAAAATCTAATAAAAATAAAATATATTCATCTATAATACAGAGAAATTTAAAAAAATATAAAAAATTTAATTTTGTTCACACCGTAAGTAATACTGTAAAAAAATGTTGTGAGACTTATGGTTTTGATGGGAAAATAGTTACTATTTATCCTCCTGTTACTAAAGGAATATATAAAATGAACAACAAAAATGAATTAAGGAAAAAATATAATATACCAATAGATAAAAAGGTTATAATTAATGTTTCTAATAATTTCGAATATAAAAATACAAATATGTTAAAACCCATAATGGAAAAACTTGGTAATGATTATTATCTAATACATGTAGGTTCTGATATTAATACTGGAAGAGTATTCAAAAATATTGATGTTATCATACTAAATGAATTATATAATTTATCAGACATTGCCTTATTACCGTCATCGAGAGAAGGATTTGGGATTCCATATGTAGAAGCAATGGCCACGGGATTACCAGTTGTTGCTTCAGATATTGATATTGCAAGGGAGATATGTGGTGGTGCCGGTATATTTTCAGAAATTAATGTAAACTCTTTTGTAAATAGCATAAGAAATATTGAGCATGATAAATATCCAAAAAAATCTTTAGAAAGATGTAGAATATTCAACCATAACGAATTTAAATCTAATATTATTAAGTTATATTCTACTCTATTATTGAAATAATGTAATTAGTTTGCTGTAAAATTAAAATGATCCTACATCATTCATATTTGAAGACGTGAAAAAATGCGTGACTAACTAGAAATCATAGAGTGTGGGGCACTATTTCTCGTCCTTTGTTATTATTAAATAAACTCTCCTGCCAAGGAATTCCTTGGGGCAATCCACCTTTGCTCCCGATCCGAACTTCGTGACCTTTCTCTCTATGACACCATAGATTCCTTTTATTGTGAACTCTGTTGTCTCCTCAATCTTTACATTGTTCATAGTAATGTATATATATTATATATATAACTATCTAATGGAAAAGGTTGCCGGCGATTATATAAATTACAAGCTGGAGGAAATAAACAGTATTATTGGAAGGCAGTATGCCCTGGAACATCTAAGGGAGGAAAGAGACTGGAAAAACTATGAGAAGGAGTTCTCAGATAGAATAAAGACAGCAATGAGGGAACTTGAACCACTGGTCAGCGAAGCAGTATCGGCAATGCATAGAGCACCAGGGCCAGGGCATCCACACACTCTATCACTGGAACAGAGGGTCAGGGTATTAGTGATCAGGCAGCTTGTTGGCAAGTCCAACAGGATGTTCGCCAACATGTCTGTAATATTCTCCATGGTCTCGGGGATCGACGTATCATACAAAGTCATTGAGAGGCTATATTCTGATCATGAGGTAATTCCTGCCATACATAATCTCCATGTACTGATATTAGGGAAAAAAGATATCAATAACTCAAATGCAGCAGGTGATGGCACAGGCTATGGCCTTACTGTCAAGAAGAACTATGAATCATACGCACAGAAGCTGAAGGACCTTGCCAAGGAGAGTCCTGAAAACAGGAAGGAAAAGGGCAACGACATGAAAGCAGATGGCCATAAGAAGAGGCCCTTTACATATTCATTCAATATAATGGACATTGAAACAGGATTATACATAGCCAGAGGAGCATCCATGAAATCTGAGAGGCACGCATATGATAGGGCAATAGGGATGCCTGGAACCATATATATTGAAATCGCCTCAATCAGGCTGGACAGGTACTATTAATTCGCATCATACAGGGATAAATCTGGCAATACAAAGGTTTACGTTATGCCAAAGAAGAATTCAACACTTAATGGATCGAAGAAATGGAAGGATGCTATGAGGGAATTTGTTGAGAATACTGTTCCATATCTGGAAGAATACCATCAGAGAAGCAATTCAGAATCAGGATTTGCAGCTGATAAGAAGATGCTCGGATGGAATGTGGCACAGAAAAGGAATGACAGAATATACAGTGCACTGTTCTGCACAGGCACATGGCATAATCTGCTCAATATGGGTAGATTATAGAATAATAGTATCCCTCACACTCTCTTAGGAGAATAATGATGATGCTATTCCATGGTTCGTGAATAGAGTTCTGCTACTGTAATGTTTGAATTCTGGAATGCTTCCATTACAATACTGTATTTCTAATCTGATATGTATATTCTTCCAGGCACTTGCATTGCCTTCTTTTTGTATTTATATAAATTCGTCATTATATTTATCTATTTAGAGTTGTTTAACTTTAAACCATCCATAACCAATATCAGCATACATGAATATGAAAAGGACAAGTACTGAACATTTATATTGGATTAAACGCTAGGGAATTCACATTACTACCTGATCTAGGCCATAATGGGTTATGGTTAAAATCATTATATAAGGAACTGAATTTGGTATAACAGAATAAAATTCCAAGGACATAATAGTTAAATATACAAATAAAATGTGAACATATGAAAAATGAATCTCGTTTTATATCTGTAATAATTACAATTTATAAAAGATTAGAATTTTATAATGATGCAATTCAAAGCGTGATAGATCAGTCTTTAGCAAAAGATGAATATGAAATTATTGTAGTTCATTATATTGACATAGAACAAAAATTTAATAATATTAAATATATAAAATGTGGAGACGTAACTATTGGAGAACAACTGTCAATAGGTGTTGGAAATTCCAAAGGGAATATTATCGTGTTTCTGGATGATGATGATGTGTTTACACAAAGCAAACTTCAAGCTGTTTACAATGCATTTAGTGATAAAAAATTGGTTTATCTCCATAACAATCATAAAAATATTGATCAATTTGATAAAATAATTAATTATAATAAATATGGATCTCCCTGTTTTAATATGTCTTCAATATCTGTTAGAAAGGATATTTTGAATTTAATACATTTAAAACAATTGGAAATATTACAGGACACTTTTATGTATTTCTCTGCGATTGAATTTAAGGGAAAGATTAAAATTTCAAATCAAGTATTAACTTTATATAGAATACATGATAAAAATGTAAGTATAAGCAAAGATTTAGTTGAAAGCATTCACATAAATATTTCATTTAGAAATCAATATATAAAGTTTTTAAATCAGTTCAAAACCAAAAAAGTGATAAATAAAATAAAAACTGAAATAACATTCTGGAATATTGTTTTGTTTATAAATGATTCATTTGAAAAGTCAAATATTGATATTTTTTGGTTTTTATTTTTTGGCCGGATGAATACTATAAAAAAGATAAAAGCATCAATAGCATTCATACTTTATAAACATAATATATTTAGAAGGTTTATTAAACAAATTATAAATGGCAAAACAAAAAGAATATTTCCTTGATATTTATTCCATTATCTTTTTTTCAATATCAACATAAGGATTTTTCGCTATATTATGCCGTATGATCTGACCCATATTTTTGTACACTTTTTCATCCATTCTAAGAGACACTTGACATCACCTTCTTATTTTTTATATACCTGTTACGCCGGCTTTTCTTTAACTTTTCCAGATATAGTTTATACTCTTTTCTGAAATCCATATCATTTTTATATTTATTTTCAAATTCAGATGGGGGATAATAATCCAATGTGGAATGTGGCCTTATATTGTTATAATCATAGAATGCATTCTCTATTATTTCCTTTCCTTCATTGAAATTATTGATTTCATTGATCCATATATAATCAGTCTTTATTGAATTGTGGAATGATTCAATATCGCCATTCTCTGCTGGTGTTTCTTTTTCTGTGTATTCATGTTTTATGTTCATGTGTTTTAAGATTTTATTGAACTTATCTGATATGAACTGTGGGCCATTGTCTGTCCTCAGTGTAAAATTCTCAGGCATGGTATTTCTGAAATGCCTGATAATTGAGTCCATTACTGCATTGATTATCATCTGCTATGCATGATGTATTATAGTTATAGCCATACCATGCCTTTGAATAAACATCCTTCAGGCATATCAGGCATGTCATTCCTGCACCTGTGGATATGTAATATCTCTTTCTGCTACCATATCGGGCCTATTTCCTGACTATCTCTGTTTTGCACCTTCAAAGAATTCATCCTTCCATCTGTAAAACAGTGATGGTGCTATATTATATCTCCTGCATATCTCTGCTATGGTTTCATTGCTGGTAAGCGACTCCATTATAATATTGAATTTTTCCTCACCTGTTCTTATATTCCTCATTATAACGCACCCCTGTTGATGCTGTAATAATATTCTACAATATTTATATATTCCTTTTCATAACTGTCGAAATTATTAATGGGACATACCATTGAAATATCATGATAGTTAAAATAATGGAAATTATTATATGACATTTATATATCATCTAACAGTGTTTAAATTTAAACTAGGATTTATATTAATAGTCGAATCTGGAGATCTTGAAAATAAGGCATTACTATGTGCATTAAGTATAAAACGTATTTATAATAACGAATGTAGAGTAATAATTATTAAACCAAGAAGTGGGCAACCCATATCTAAAAATATACTTGATCAATTTGGTAAAATAGGTGCGGAATTTTTTGATGCTGATTTAAATATAGACTGGAAAGATCATCCTATGATGAACGAACCCTATGCAGCTTGTTATGGTGAAAAAATATTAGAAAGTGAATGTGAGTATGTAATTTATTTAGATTCCGATTCAATATTATTAAAACCTATAGATTTTAGCATTTTTAATAATATGCAAAAAATTGGAATAAGACCCGCGGATGTACGAAATATAGGCAATTTATATGGTGAAGATTTCAATGAAATTTGGAATTATATATTTACAGTCATGAACATTGATAAAAGTAATTTATGGAATATTAAAACAACAATTACTAAAGAGAAAATTTATCCATATTTTAATTCCGGATTTATAGTAGAAAAACAAGGGACGAAATTATTTGATTTGTGGGCTGAAAAAAGCAGTTCTCTTGCCAAAGATGAGAATTTTAGAAATATATTAAAAGGTAATAAATTAGCTGATTGGGCTTTGGATCAAATAATATTAGCCAGCGTTCTTATGGCCTCATACGGGAAGGATAGAATAAAAATATTACCTTACAACTATAATTTCCCTTTTAATTTTTATTTTTTTGGTAGATTGTTTACAAAAAATAAGATTTTTAGAGTTAAAATAGATGATATTATACATTTACATTATCATCATAGGTTTTACTCACAATTTTCTATAATTTGTTTTGCAAAAACAGAATATTATAGGTTTCTGAAAAATTACATACCGCTTCCAATAAACTATATAGGTAAAATTAAAAATTCTAGTACATATTTATTCATTCATATGCTAATTGAGCTATATTTTCCAAAAACATAAATTATATTAAGGTACTGTAATGTAATTAAATACCTATTTTAACCCGCTCATATTATATATGATATAGGACACATCAATCCTGAAAGGAGAGAAAGACTTGTAAACGATGTCAAAGAGCGAGATGACAGAATCTCCGGAACCATGAGTGAATTGTCGAAGCGGCTCTGGGCAGGCAATGAATGCCTTTCCATAGGGTCATGGCGGCATTGCCATCATATCCATAGCAACAGGTATGGCAAGGAATCCAGTGGTCAAAAGCAGAAATGAGGTGATTGCCGGGAAGAAACTGGACAGAAGAATCAGGGATAAGGGAGCAGGACGCAAGAGATCCGTTGATATGAACCCGGGATTGAAAGAGAACCTGCAGGAAATAGTTGCCCAGTTTACGAGAGGCTACCCCATGTCATCACTTCTCTGGACGAGCAAGAGTCTCAGAAATCTATCAAAAGAGTTGAAGAGGAATGGATATCACGTAAGCTACAGGACTGTGAGTATCATGCTTCACGACATGGGATACAGCCTCAAGAGCAACAAGAAATCAAACGAAGGAAGAAGTGAACCGGATCGTGATGAACAGTTCCGGTACATAAGCGATACTGCAATGGAATTCATGAAGGAGAACCAGCCCGTCATATCCGTGGACACAAAGAAGAAGGAACTGATCGGCAATTTCAAGAACAACGGAAAGGAATGAAAACCGGAGGGTGAATACGATCATGTCAACGTGTACGATTTCCCTGCTGATGCAGATGCAAAAGCTGTACCGTATGGTGTGTATGACATGAAGAGGAACGAGGGATGGGTCAATGTGGGCATCGATTATGATACTGCTGTGTTCGCGGTGGAATCCATAGGGTGATGTTGGAAATTCATGGGCAGGGAGAGATACCCTGATGCAAGGAAACTGCTGATCACGGCAGATGGCGGCGGATCCAATGGATCAAGAGTAAAGATGTGGAAGATAGAACTGCAGAAGCTCGCCAATGAATTCAATCTCATCATAAACGTATGTCATTTCCCTCTGGGCATGAGCAAGTGGAACAAGGTTGAGCACAGGTTATTCTCGTTCATAACGAAGAACTGGAGAGGGAAACCTCTCACGTCGTTCCAGGTTGTGGTGACTCTCATAGCCAATACGAGCACGGAGAAAGGCTTAACCGTTAAGTGCGGACTGGATAAGGGAATCTATGAAAAGGGGATAGTAGTAACTGATGAGGAACTTTCTAAAATCAACATAAAAAGGGACAAATTTCATGGAGAACGGAATTACACGATCAGCCTAAGTCATATTAATTAAGTTATATAATTACAATGCCTAAGGTGTGTTTAGGAAATTATTTAATTCGTTTCCAAGATGCATATAGATTGATTCCATTAAACAGGTTTGTATATTCAAATTTTTTTCAAAATCTAAATTGTTGTTTAAATATTTGAATTCTTCTACATTTAGATTGCCATCTATTGATAGTTTATATCCATCTTTAAATATAGCTATTCTAGACGTTTCTTTTCTTTTAGGATATTTTAGGGCATTATCATACATGATTCCAAAAGATTCAGAAAAAGCAATTGGATTATTATTTATAAATGCTTCATTCTTTGTAATTTTCACGATCATATCAAATATATTAATTGTAGATATCACATCATTAATTTCTCGTCTTTCATTAGCTATTCCCTTAACTATCAGAGGAACTTTTATCAAATCATCAGTCAACAATGTTCCGTGTCCGTAGAAGTCTTCTGTTATAGACTGCCCATGGTCTGATGTAAAAATTATATATGTTTTATCATAAATTTCATTTTGTTTTAAGAATTCTATCACATTCCCAATATAAGTATCTAAAAAATTAGCTTGTTGATAATATTTTTTAGAAATTTTATTTAGAACTTTTAACCTGTTCTTCTTTAAAAATACTAAATTCTCGACAGAATTTGGTTCATGAGAGTTATTAATGCTTATATAAGGATCATGCATTTCCATAAAATTTATAAATAAAAAGAAGGGAGTTCCAATACTAATATTTGCAATATTATTTACTATGTTAAACCCACCTTTATTATATGGGCTTTTAACCCTCTTAGGAATACTAAAGCTATTGTATTTCTGTAATTTATATAATTTGATTAAATCTATTGAATTTTTCAATCCATTTGCTGAAAAATAATCTACCATTGCCTTAATTTTACTTTCTTTAAATTCTATATTCTTCAATTCTTTTTTAAGCAAATCATAATAATAATTTACCGGGCAATAGGTAAATAAATTAAATCCGCGATCAAAACCACTTCCAGGGATTAAATTAGGATTGGCCGATATACCATAAGTATTATAATGTGATTTAAGAAGAACCTCGGCAATTGTCTCATATTTCACATCGTTCATCTTTCCCATCAGGGCAAATCCTTTTTTGTCAAAAGTTTCGTGCAATCCATGTTCTATTCCATATTTTCCAGTAAATATAGATGCATGTGAAGGAATAGTCCACGGCGATGGCGATATGGCATTGTTATATACCATAGAATCCCCTGCAAGTGCATCTATATTCGGTGTGCTCACATTTTTGTTATAGATGCCTATTGCATCCCTTCTCATTGTGTCTGCAACTATCAAAATTATATTTGGCTTATCCATATTACATGTATCCGAATTTTCTCAGCCTTTCCATCATCTTTTCCTTGTCCTGTGCCCTTCCTGCCCTTTCTTCTGTATTGTCCAAGTCTTGTTCCCATGCAGGCCTGTCACTCATCTTCTTTGAATCGTATTTGCCGTCAATTGACCTGTATCCCTTGTAGTATAATGGATGCACAGGAAGCTTATATTCAAACATATAATTCCATATATCCCTCTCAGTGAATAATATTACAGGCTGCACCCTGAAATGTTCAGGGTCTTTCCTTATTGAAATAAATGTTTCTACAGACCTTGCCTCATTCTCATCCCAGCGAACCCCGGTATACAATGCATCAAACCTGTATTTTATAATAAGTTCATTAAATGGTACTGTTTTTAATAAATGGTTCCCCTCAAATGTATCCAGGGAATAATCAATATATTTTTTATTTATATCAAAATTAATCTTTTTCAATTCGTTTTTATTATTTTCATTCAGGTCATCAATCAGCGCCTTTCCATCCGTTACTTTTGAAATGAAATCATCATTCCTTGCATACAGTACCCTAAAATTCCAGTCGTCTGATATCTTTTTTACCATATCGTATGTGTCATCATAGTGCTGTCCATGGTCTATCAGTATTGCAGGAGGCATTTTCATATTTTTAGATTCAAATACCTCTTTCACTAGGTTCAATAGTACAGTTGAATCTTTTCCTGCACTCCATACAATTGCGGGTCTTTTAAATGTATTTATTGAATCATCTATAACAGTTTTTGCAATTTTTATTTTGGCATTTAATGACAAGTACTTCTCTTCTCGCTTCATCGAAAAACTAATCATAATTTTATATTTAAAGGTTTGCAATAAGCTTGAGTGCATGGTGAGAGTAATTAGTTCTCATTGGGGCTTCTTATTCGTATATCATTATATGCTCGCCTATCATCTTTTGAAAGTGGCAGATGTCTCCTTTCATAATTATTTTTTTAAGGTCAATTCCTCCCCTAAGGAATATCTGTATCTAATTATAGTAGATTACTAACATTATTATATTTATACCAGCTACATCTTTATGGTAAAACAGAAATGCTTCACAAATTACATGCACTGTTAACATCCTATGGAATAATAATAAAAGCTACAGACCCGTTCGGTAAGAAGGGATTAAGGGAGATAGAGGGTAATTACAGCAATCTCAGTTATTCCGATAAAATAGTGTTAAGATCACTGTTAAATGACATATCACTTATAAAAGAAAGGGAAAGGGAAATAGAAGCAGAGATATCATCAAGAGCAGATAACAGCAATGACATAAAATTATTAATGACAATTCCCGGAATAAACTTCTACACAGCATCAGGAATATTATCGGAAATAGGAACAATAAGCAGATTCGAGAACAAGCTCAAGTTTGCTTCCTATACAGGACCTATACTATCTGAGCATTCATCTGGTGAAAAAAAGGTAATGGGCGATATAACAAAGCATGGACCACCATTATTAAGATTCTTTTTGGTTGAAACGGTGCATTCACTGATAAAGTTTACAAAGAAGTTCAGATCCAAGTATCTCAGCATAGTAAGAAGATTAGGGAAGAAGAGGTCAATAATAGCAAGGATACTGGCAGAAACAATTTATATAATGTTAAAAAACAATGTAAGATACAGTGAAAAGGAAAGAAGTGAAACAGCCAATCCTGATGAGTTATACTTTAAAAGGTTTGAAGAACTGTTAATGAAGAAGATAAACAACATGAGAAGAATCGCTAACAATGCCAATACGCAGAGGGATTCAGCAAATTTAATATACCGGGGAAGCAAAAAAGATTGTTAAGTATAGGTTTTTCATAGGAGATCATGAGGGAAACTGTTTTGAAGGATTTTTAAGACAATAGGTGAATGTTCTAGGGCTATAAAGGAGATTCTAATTATCAAAAAGAACTACAAATCGAGGTTATTTTCAGGATAAATGCAAAAGTATTGTTAATTATAAACTTACTTACCAGTTTCCAATATTAATATATTTCTTTTCGATTCTCCACTAACTGATTAATATTTTATCCATAATCCATGGTAATTATTATCACAGAAAGTCAAATTACCAATCAATTGATACGAAATAAAGAATAAATAATGGAAATATCAGAAATTCTTAAATAAAAGTTTATAATATTTACTGGCAAGGGCGTAAGGCATTCCCCATTCGGGGATGCCGTACTGATTTATTTTAGCTATATTTTGGATAGATCAAGATGGTAAATATTATTGAAGTATCTTATAAACCCATGCCTTATTCCCCTGATGATTTCAGGGAATGAAACCATAATTCCAATGGATTCCATTATCATGTTTACAATGATATATGCAATCATATAGGAGAATACCTGTATTATCATCCCATTCAATGATTTTGATAATAGGCGATCTATCTTTAACTGTGATTTCACTCTCTTGAATAATTCCTCTATGTTCCTTCTTAAATTGTATGCATAGTAGATATATCTATCAGGTAAATTCATTATGTCTGTAATATACCTGTACTCAGAACCATCAACATTCACCCTTACAATCCTTAAATTCAATTCATTACTCATTTCAATCATTTCATGGCCATTGACTCTCCCTGATTCAGTGTATACAGCATTTCTCCTTATCCTGGAAACAAATAATATAGTCCTATCAGCAAGCTCCCTGAACCTGTCTAAGTTATAGTAGCCCAAATCAAATACTAAAATGGATGAGTATAATATTTTACTATCCATGTCTTCTATAATATTATCAAATAATGATGAATCATTTACATTTGCAGATGATATGTGTGCATTCAGTGGAACTGTAAATGGGAATACTACTGCAGGGACATGTATCTTCATTCCATCTGATATTCCCTTATAGCTGCCTGAACCATTCATTAATGTTTTAATGAATGTTGAGTCTATAGCAAGAACACGCATGTATTTGCTGTATACCCTGTAGTCATGTGCCCTGATGTATGGATCTAATAATTTATAGAAAAGCTGGATAAATGGCATGTACGGTTTTATTTCTATTAAGCTTCGACAGCCATGACCTGCTTATTCCATTGTCAATGGAAGTATCGGTTAAATCACAACCATGCAGTGCACTGTAAATTATGGCATATACATGGTCAATGAATTTAATCCTCTTTGAGTTTATATCAAGATTCATTGATTCTGATATTTCATTTGCTGGTTTATTCAGTATATCCTTCACTGTTTTCATAATAATTGAAAATTAAATTATCCTGTAAATATGACATGGTAGGATAAGGGTTAAGTATTGGAAACTGGTAAGAAACTTATTATTTTTCTTGTTTAAAATATATAAACATTCTAAAATCTATTAAATAAATCTATGTTATCAAGATATCCAGACCACCATTCTCTGTTATTTTCATACCAATTAATTGTTTTTTTCAGTCCATTATCTATGTCTATTTTAGGCTTAAAACCCAATTTCATTACTTTTGATGAATCCATTGAATATCTAAGGTCATTTCCTGGCCGATCATTTACATAATTTATCAGTGATTCTGGTTTATCCATAAATTTAAGGATTTTTCTAACAATGTCAATATTTGATAATTCTATTTCTGATCCGATATTATATATTTCCCCATTTTTTCCATGTATTAAAATATTTAATATTCCATTTACATTATCTTCAACATATAACCAGTCTCTTGTATTTTCTCCATTTCCATATAATGGTATTTTCCTATTTAAAATCGAATATATTATTGTTTTTGGTATCAACTTCTCTGGATGCTGGTAAGGTCCGTAATTATTTGAGCTCCTTGTAATGCATACTGGTATTTTGTATGTTTTATAATATGACATTATTAAAAGGTCTGCAGAGGCCTTTGTTGCACTGTAAGGATTATTCGAATTAAGGCATGAATTCTCGCTGAAGGTTGTATTTATTGCATTACCGTAAACCTCATCTGTGGATATGTGAATAAATTTTTCAATATTTTTATTTTCTTTAATATAATTTAAAATATTGTAGACACCATATATATTAGAATTCAAAAAATCATCTGCGTTTATAATTGAACGGTCAACATGGGATTCTGCTGCAAAATTTACAATATAGTCCATATTATTAATGGCACTTTTAACATCGTTTTTATTGTATAAATCGCCTTTTATAAATTTTATGTTTTCCTTTTCTAAATTCTTAATGTTGGATGCATATGTCAATTTATCAAAAACTGTAATATTATAATCACTGCTTTTTAATAGGTGTTTAACAAAGTTTGTGCCTATAAAACCATATCCTCCTGTTATCAAAATATTTTTAGACATATTCTTAAATATATATTTCATATAAAATGTTTAGCCAAAATTTAAATTATGAATGCCAATTATGTCTATATGAAAGGTATAATACTTGCCGGTGGTACAGGTACAAGGTTGAAAGCTCTGACAAAGGTTACAAATAAGCATCTATTGCCTATATATGATAAACCTATGATATATTTTCCCATTAATACTTTAAAAAGTGCAGCTATTGATTCCATACTAGTAGTTACAGATAAAAGAAGGACAAGTGATTTTCTATTGCTGCTTGGAAGTGGAAGTGATTTCGATGTAAGGTTTACATATGCCTTGCAAGAAAGTGCTAAAGGTATCGCCGATGCTTTGAGTAAAGCTAAGGATTTTGTATATATCGATGATATGACTGTTGTACTTGGTGACAACATAATTTTTGGGAATGTAAAAGAATTAAGAGAACCATTGCGTAAAAGTTGTAGGATATTTTTAAAAAAAGTGGAAGACCCAGAAAGATTTGGAATAGCGTATATTGAGAATGGAAGGATTACAAAGATCGTTGAAAAACCAAAAAAAATCACATCAAATCTTGCCATCATAGGTTTGTATCAATATAAAAGTAATGTTTTTGATATAATTAACAAAGTACAACCGTCCAAAAGAGGCGAAATGGAAATCACAGATGTGAATAAGTACTTTCTGGACAATGATGATATTGAATATAGAATAATTGATAATGAGTGGATAGATGCTGGAACTATCGAATCATTATTCACAGCTAGCGAAATGGAAAAAACTTTTGTAAGTAAAGTTAAATATTCATAATATCATATAGATATTATTTAGAAATCATGAAAAACCTTATTTAGCCTCAGCTATATGACGATATAGCTGTGAGAATCGGAGGCGGTTGTTGGTATATTTGACCTTCGAGGCCGTTAATTAGAATACCCGCCCTTCGACTCGATTTCATACCTTATTAATATCTAATAAGGTGAATAGGAGTTTGTCGAGTCTACGATTCAGAATCTCACAGAACCACTAAGAGGTGATTAAATGGTAATTGGTTTGGATGTACATAAACGTTCCGTATATGCTACGGCTATGGAGGATAACGGTACTATTATTGTCCAGAGGAATATGGAGAATAATATGGAGACAGTGAATGGGTTTTTATCTGATTACAGGGATCATGATATTGTAATAGAATCATCTACATCAGGCAAGTATCTCTCTAAGGAATTATTAAAATTAAACTATAAGATACATTTGATAAATCCTGCAAAGGTTCCTGAAATAGCAAACAATTATAAGAAGACAGACAGGGAGGATTCATTCCAGCTTGCAGATGTATTCAGGAAGGGTGGAATGAAGGAGATATACATTACATCAGGGGAAATAGAAAATACCAGGTCATTGGTTAGATACAGGCATTCCCTGGGGGAAGAGATAACCTTGAAGAAGAATAAGGTACATGCACTGTTAACATCCTATGGAATAATAATAAAAGCTACAGACCCGTTCGGTAAGAAGGGATTAAAAGAAATAGAGAATAATTATAATAATCTTAATTATTCTGATAAAATAGTACTGAGATCACTGTTAAATGACATATCATACATTAAGGATATGGAAAAGGAAATAGAAACAGAAATATTGATGTTGGATAGTGATTCTTAAACAAAAATCTTTCCATTTCATGAGACATTTATTATCGACCTCTTATAATAATTAATCTTTCTTCTTCTGTAACTATCTTTCAAATTCTTTAAAAATCCTCTGTAATATTCCCTGAAACTACTATCATTATTCCATTTACCTAAAAACTGCAAAGGTGAATAGTAATCAAGGGTAGAATGTGGCCTTATATTATTATAATCATAGAATGCATTCTCTATCATTATTTTACCTTCATTATAATTATTGATTTCATTGATCCATATATAATCAGTTTTAATTGAATTATGGAAGCTTTCAATATCACCATTTTCCTCTGGTGTTTCCCTTTCTATGTATTCATGGTTAATTCCCATTATTTTAAGATAATTATTGAACTCTTTAGATATGTACTGGGGACCATTATCTGTTCTTAATGTAATATTATCAGGTATTATACCATTGAATTTCCTTATAATAGCATCATCTATTGCATTTATTGCATCCTTAGCTGTGCATGATGTATTATAATTATAGCCATACCATTCCTTGGAGAATACATCCTTAATACACATTAAATAGGTCATTCCATTGTTTGTTGGAATATAAGTAATATCTGTTTCAATCAGCATTTCAGGCTTATCAGCTCTTAGTAGTTTCAGTTCCTTTCTGTTCTTATGATCGTGCACTGGAAGTGTCATATTATTATCCTTCATTATTTTATATACAGTTTTTCTGGCTATTCTTATGCCTGAATTCCTTAATAATGCCCAGATTGTAAACGCCGGTTGATTTTTGTGCATTTTCGCCGGAATAAAATTGACCCGTATCGCCAGTTTAATTTTGACCCATGCGTTATACAAAACAGTGGTCAGAATTGTATGGTTTTGAGGTGTGGAGAATGATTCGCAATATGAAGAATGATGGAATGAGCATAAGATCAATAGCAAAGGAGATGGGAATATCCAGGAACAGTGTCAGGAAGTATCTCAAGGGTGAACCTGTGAAGAAAAATAAAAAGAAAAAAGCATCTAAGCTTGATCCTAACAGGGATACAGTAAAGGAACTCATTGAAAGAGACAATCTTTCTGCTGTCAGGATACTGGAAGAGATAAGGAAGAAGGGATACAATGGTGGCTACACAATACTGAAAGAATACTGCCACGATATCAGGAAGAATAGGCCAATACAGGCAGTGTACCGCTATGAAACTGGACCGGGAAATCAATCACAGGTAGACTTTGGTGAATTTGGACATATAGAATATGATGGCAAATCAAGGAAATTATATGCATTCTCAATGATACTGGGATATTCAAGGATGAGGTATGCTGAATTCACCACTGACATATCCACAGAGAATACCATAAAAATGCATTTAAATGCATTTGAATACTTTGGCGGTTTCACAGACACAATATTATATGACAATATGAAGCAGGTTGTACTTGAAAGAAAGGCCAATACACAAGAATCACATTTCAATGAGAAATTCATGGACTTTGCAGATTATTATGGGATAATAATGAGGCTATGCTATCCATACAGGCCGCAGACAAAGGGAAAGATTGAGAACACAATCAAATATCTTCGATACAACTTCTTCAATGGAAGAACATTCACAGATCTAAATGACATAAACATCCAGTGCCATGAATGGCTGAAGAGAGTTAATTCACAGGTACATGGAACAACACATGAAATACCTGCAGAGAGGAAAAAGAGGGAAAACCTCAATTCAATATCAGCTGTGCCAGGATACTTTACACATAAAAAGGAAACCAGAAAGGTATCGAGGGAATGCTATGTTTCCTATAAGGGAAACAGGTATTCGGTGCCATGGAAATATGCAGGCAGGGAATGCGGTGTTATGGAGAATTCAGGGAAGATAATAATTGAAATTGATTCAGCAACAGTTGCAGAACATGGCATACTCAATGGAACCGGCAGGATATCAAGAAAGAAGGAACATTTTGATGGATTGTTAAAAGCAATAAGGGATGAGAATAAGAATACATATTCCAGCATTGTTGAGAAACGTGACCTGAAAAGGTATGAGGATGTGATGTAATGGGTCCATATGAAAGGGTTCATGAATGCCTTTTAAAACTCGGTATGGCAACGATGGAAAGCACTATAGATTCATACCTTGAAGCATCAAAAAATAGGCCTGTAATGGAAATACTTGACCATTTATTATCGGAGGAGTTGAAGCACAAAACATCAAAGAAGACGGAGAACATGCTTAACTGGTCAGGTTTCCCATTCAGGAAAACAATAGATGATTTTGATTTCTCATTCCAGCCATCAATAGATCGAATGGTGATTGATGAACTGATGACACTAAGGTTTATACACAATACAGAGAATGTTGTATTCTTAGGTCCACCCGGTGTAGGAAAGACACATCTATCCATTGCACTGGGAATGAGGTCAATCATGTCTGATATTCCTGCATATTACATATCTGCAGTGAAACTGGTGCAGACACTAAAGAAGGATTATGATTTGAAGCGCTTAGAATACAGGATAAAGACATATTCACGCTTTAAATTAATGATAGTGGACGAGATAGGATATCTTCCATTGACAAGGGAAGAATCCAACCTGTTCTTCCAGTTTGTATCATCCAGGTATGAAAGAAAGTCAACAATCTACACATCCAACAAATCTTTCTCAGAGTGGGGGGAGGTTCTCGGGGATCAGGTCATGGCTGCAGCAGTGCTCGATAGAATACTGCACCACTGCACAGTTGTCAATATAAAAGGCGAATCCTACAGGATTAAGGACAGGAAGAGGAATTCTTTCCAAAAAGATAAAAGGGAGTGATAAAATGAGGAAAAGTATATATAAAGTGGGTCAATTCCAAACCGACGTTTTTGCACAGATCCTGACCGGCGTTTACACAGATCCTGTTATATCCATATGTTACTCTTTCTCTGCATAGCTCTATTATTTTATTAATGGTACTGTTATCAATCCTTGCTGAAGATCTTCTATCCTCAATGTTTTCATGCTTCTTCCTGTAATAGTATGTTATTCTGTTGATTCCGGAATAATAGCATGCATTGCTTATTTTCATTCCATTATTATACATCTCATCCACTGAACTTACCTTTTCCTCCTCATATAATTTTTTTTAAAATTTCATTTGCTATTGTCATTTCGCCTATTATTGCCTTCAGGCTTTCATTCTCTTTCATTAAAGACTTGTCAGGATCCTTTCCTTCTAAGCCCTTTCTCCCACCTTCCAGGAACTGCTCCTTCCATTTATAGAACATTGATACTGGTATTCCATGCTCCCTGCATATCTCTGCTATAGTTTCATTGCTGTTAAGCGACTCAATTATAATATTGAATTTTTCCTCGCCTGTATATAATCGTCCCGGCATTTACATTACCTCCCTTATATAATTATATAAATTATCCGTTATATATATCTCTTTAGCTTTGTATAAGTTTAAACTATCCATAACCAAGGAATATTATCAGAAATAGGAACAATAAATAGATTTTATAACAAGCTTAAGTTCGCCTCATACACTGGACTAATACCAGGTGAATACTCATCAGGTGAAAAAAAGGTAATGGGACATATAACAAAGCATGGTCCATCATTATTAAGATTCTTTTTAGTTGAAACAGCACATTCATTAATAAAGTATACAAAGAAGTTCAAATCTAAATATCTGAGCATAGTACGAAGATTAGGGAAGAAGAGGTCAATAATAGCAATAGCAAGGATACTAGCAGAAACAATCTATGCAATGTTAAAAAACAATGTAAGATACATTGAAAGGGAAAGAACTGAAACAGTCAATACTGATGAATTATACTTTAAAAGGCTTGAAGAACTGTCATTAAAGAAAATAAACAACATGAGAAGAATTGCTAAAAATGGTAATGTGCATGACGATTCAGCAAATTTAATATATCATAGAGGCATAAAAGATTGTTAAGTATAGGTTTTTCATAGGAGGAGTTGCATACAACTGTATTGTAATGGCCAATAAAATAACTGGAATCTCAGGGAGGAAAATAATGTACATCGTGAGTTGACGTATGTTTGGACACCCTAAGATATTATTATTTGTTTTTATTTAATCAATGCAGTCCTTCCCTTTATCATCTATTCCATAACTAAGTATTTATACTTATAGGCTATTGTGGAGTACCATGAGTCCTCATGAAAAGGTCATTAAATATTTTTCTGCACCTCATATAGATGAAAGGGGGATATTAACAGTTATTACGGATAATATTCCAATAGATAACTTTGAAATCAAGCGCGTATATTATGTAAAAACATCAAAAAAAAATGTTATCAGAGGTGGACATGCACATTATAGACAAACTCAGATTTTATTTAACATTTCGGGAAGATTAGAAATAGAACTTTATAATAGTATAGAGAACAAAAAATTATTATTAACAGAATATGAGGGAATAATTATAAGTCCTTTAATATGGATTAATATCAGGAGTTTAACTAATAACTCTCTTTACATGGTCTTAGCAGATGGGGAGTATAATGAGAATGAGTATATAAGAGATAAGGATAAATTTATGGAGCTGATTTCAAGTGATAATTAAGTTTCAAAATTTTAATAGGCTTTATAATGATTTAAAGCTTGAATTGGATACTAGTTATTTTGAAACAATGTCTTCGGGCTACTATATTCTTGGAAGTAAACTAAAAGAATTTGAGAATAATTTTTCTAAGTTTGTTGAATCCAAATATTGCATTGGTGTGGCATCCGGTTTGGATGCTTTAACCATCGCCTTAAAATCGTTGAACTTAGAAAAAGGAAGTGAGGTTATAGTACCGGCAAATACATATATAGCTACGTTTATTGCCATTATCAGAGCTGGTTATGTTCCTATACCGGTAGATGCAGACATAAGGACACTACAGATAGATGCCAATTTGATACCACATAAAATTACGGAGAAAACACGTGTAATCATGCCCGTGCATTTATATTACCAGACTCCAGATATGGATGTTATCAATGAAATCGCAAAAGAAAATAATTTAAGGGTTATTACAGATGCAGCACAAGGCCACGGGGCAAAATATAAAGGTAAAGTTGTAGGCTCACTTGCAGAGGCTGAATGTTTTAGCTTTTACCCAACAAAAAATTTGGGTGCTATTGGCGATGCTGGATGTATTGCTACAGATAATGATAATATTAATTATAATTCGAAATTGCTGAGGAACTATGGTGAGAAGGAGAATTATGTAAGCTATTTAATTGGTTATAATTCTAGGCTAGATGAAATTCAGGCAGGTTTCTTAAACGCAAAGCTAAAATATCTCAATAAATGGAATGAAAGGCGTAGGTATATAGCTGATAGATATTTAAATGAAATACATAATAAAAGAATCGTTTTGCCAGAGATAGCAGATTATGCAACCCCAAACTGGTATATCTTCCCCATATTTTCTGAACAAAGGGAACGTATAAAATCGGAACTTCAAAAAAAAGGTATTATGTCCATAATACATTATCCTGTGCCACCTTACTTGCAACCTGCATTAAAATATTTGAAGTATGATATCAATTCCCTAGTAAACAGTTCTAAAATTGCAGACACAGAATTAAGTATTCCAATAGACCCGTATTTAAATGAAGATGAGATTAGTTATGTTATTGATTCTATAAATAATATATAATGAAGTATCATTATCCTATAAATAGAAAGAAGGGCTTGAAAAGAGAAGTGATCTGACCCATATTTTTTTGTACACTTTTTTATCCATTCTAAGAGACACTTGACATCACCTTCTTATTTTTTATATACCTGTTACGCTGGCTTTTCTTTAACTTTTCCAGATATAGTTTATACTCTTTTCTGAAATTCACATCATTTTTATATTTATTTTCAAATTCAGATGGGGAATAATAATCCAATGTGGAATGCGACCTTATGTTGTTGTAATCATAGAATGCGTTCTCTATTATTATTTTGCCATCGCTGAAATTATTGATTTCATTGATCCATATGTAATCAGTCTTAATTTAATTATGAAAACTTTCAATATCACCATTTTCTTCAGGTGTTTCCTTTTCTATGTATTCATGGTTAATTCCCATTATTTTAAGATAGTTATTGAACTTCTTAGAGATATACTGTGGACCGTTATCTGTCCTCAATGTAATATTATCAGGTACTATGCCATTGAGCTTCCTTATTATTGAATCACCCATTGCACTGATTGCATCCCTAGCAGTGCATGATATATTATAGTTATAGCCATACCATTCCTTAGAAAATACATCCTCCTATGAAAAACCTATACCTAACAATCTTTTATGCCTCCATTGTATTTTAAATTTGCTGAATCATCTACTGTATTGTTATTGTCTTTTAATGATGTATATTCCATAGTCCTTCTTTTCCTTATTGCAAGGCTTTCCAATCTATCAAAATAGGCATAATCAATATTTTTAGACCTGTTTTATCTCTCTCATAGTCAATGTAACCTGTTTTATTTTTAAGCATGGTAAATATTGTTTCTGCTAATATTATTGCTATTATTGACCTCTTCTTTCCCAATCTTCTTACAATGCTGAGATACTTGGATCTGAACTTCTTTGTATATTTTATTACAATATGCGATATTTCTGTTAGGAAGAACCTCAATATTGACGGTGCGTGCTTTGTTATATGGCCTTTTACTACCCTCTCACCTGAAGAGTATTCCTTAGGTATTAAACCGGTATATGATGCAAACTTCTCCCTGTTCTTAAATCTTGAGATATCCCCTATTTCAGAGTATATTCCACATGCAGAGTGATAATTGATTCCTGGAATTGTCATCAATAATTTTATATTGCTATTGTTTACAGCTATCTTTGATAATTCTACTTCTATTTTCCTTTCCCTTATTTTTATAAATGATATATCATTTAATAATGATCTTAAAACTATTCTATCAGAATAATTAAGATTGCTGTAATTATTCTCTATTTCCTTTAATCCC
Source organism: Ferroplasma sp. (assembly GCF_031200575.1). Classification (NCBI taxonomy): domain Archaea; kingdom Methanobacteriati; phylum Thermoplasmatota; class Thermoplasmata; order Thermoplasmatales; family Ferroplasmaceae; genus Ferroplasma; species Ferroplasma sp. The sequence goes on from NZ_CP133597.1 coordinate 1,226,358, forward strand.
TTCTTACCGAACGGGTCTGTAGCTTTTATTATTACTCCGTATGATGTTAACAATGCATGTATTTTATTCTTCTTTAAAGTTAACTCTTCTCCAAGTGAATGCCTGTATCTAACCAATGATCTGATATTCTCTGTTTCCCCTGATGGAATGTATACCTCATAATGCATTCAATCTAAATAATTCTGCAAGTTCTAAGGAATCCTCCTTATCTGTTTTCTTGTAATTATTTGATATTTCAGGAACCTTTGCAGGATTAATCAGATGTATCTTATAGTTTAGTTTTAATAATTCCTTACAAAGATATTTACCGGATGTTGATGATTCTATTACTATATCATGGTCCTTGTAAACTGATAAAAACCCATTGACTGTCTCCATATTATTTTCCATATTTCTCTGGGAAATAATATTACCATTATCCTCCATTACCGTAGCATATACGGAACGTTTATGCACATCCAAGCCTATTACCATATTAATCACCTCTTAGTGGTTCTGTGAGATTCAGAATCGAAGACTCGACAAACTCCTATTCACCTTATTAAATAATAATAAGGTATTAAATCGAGTCAAAGGGCGGTTATCCTTTATGACGGCCTCGAATGCCAATGTATTCGAAAACCGCCTCAGATTCTCACAGCTATATCGTCATATAGCTGAGGCTAAATAAGGTTTTTCATGATTCCTTTATGCACATTAAATAGGTCATTCCGTTATTAGTAGGTATATATGTTATATCTGTTTCAATCAGCATCTCTGGCCTGTCAGCCCTTAACAGTTTCAGTTCCTTTCTGTTCTTATGGCTATGCACTGGAAGTGTTAAATTGTTGTTCTTCATTATCTTGTATACTGTTTTCCTGGCTATTCTTATGCCTGAATTCCTTAATAATGCCCAGATCCTGTTATATCCATATGTTACTCTTTCTCTGCATAGCTCTATTATTTTATTAATGGTACTGTTATCAATCCTTGCTGAAGATCTTCTATCCTCAATGTTTTCATGCTTCTTCCTGTAATAGTATGTTATTCTGTTGATTCCGGAATAATAGCATGCATTGCTTATTTTCATTCCATTATTATACATCTCATCCACTGAACTTACCTTTTCCTCCTCATATAATTTTTTTTAAAATTTCATTTGCTATTGTCATTTCGCCTATTATTGCCTTCAGGCTTTCATTCTCTTTCATTAAAGACTTGTCAGGATCCTTTCCTTCTAAGCCCTTTCTCCCACCTTCCAGGAACTGCTCCTTCCATTTATAGAACATTGATACTGGTATTCCATGCTCCCTGCATATCTCTGCTATAGTTTCATTGCTGTTAAGCGACTCAATTATAATATTGAATTTTTCCTCACCTGTTCTTATATTCCTCATTATAACGCACCCCTGTTGATACTGTAATAATATTCTACAATATTTATATATTCCTTTTCATAACTGTCCAAATTATTAATGGGACATACCAAATCTATTAGTAGAGTCTCTTTATAAAATATTCGAAAATGACGATATCAGATCAGACAGATGTGAATCATTGATTACATACAAAAATTATATATCTGGATTGGATGAACATACAGAAAATAGAATAAAATTCAATGTGGATGCCAAGTTGTTTTTTCAAATCTTGAGCCATTTATAAAGAAATTGAAACTCATAGAAAACGTCAATGCTATGGATGTTAAATTCAGAAGCAGGTCCGATGTATACAATTATATAGAGTCCATAAATAATAATGAATTATACAATAACCTGGAATTGAAAAGTACGGTAAAGGCTTTGGCTGACCTAATATACATACTGGATAAGGCTGAACTTTTACAGGAATATGTGTTTGAAAATAATATTAAAACTGTCTATATATTATTTGATAAAGACCATTACAATTCCATTGAAAAGCATTTAAAGGCGCATAATATAAAAATACAGGATGTCCTTGAACTGTACAGGCAGGAGATAAAGCTGGTTAAAATCGCAACGGAACCCATTGATATGGACTCAGATGTACATTTTTTCATTAAAAATATCGTTCCCATAACCATGTACGGTGATGAGAAACAGAATTTCCTGGCAAATCTTGAAAAGAGGCCAAATAAAGAAGAGAGTGGAGAATAGCTGGGTTTCCTCAAATTCAGCACAGGCCGTAAAAAATATTCACAGTACCTGGAATGGAAGGTCCCACGGTTCAGGTCTGTAATGGAAATGACCGTGCTTATTATATCATTATTCTCCATATCCTTTGATCTGGCGGCCAATCACGTTATAACCCCTATTACAGCCTTATCCTTATTCTTCGGCAGCATTATATTTATTGATGGTACCCCCGGCTTCATTGAGTACTATTCAAGGAAGCAGATCAACACTTCACTTTACAATAAAATCATAGAATGGTATAATAAGATAAATTCTGAAAAAGATGGCAATAACCAGTAAAATTTTTAAATTATTTGCAATATTACTCAGTGAAAATAACGGTCATAATTACAGCATATGACAGAAAAAAAGATAATGTAATACATTTACTGTAAATTCAAATGGCCCTTTACCATTATCCTTAATCAACCTCCATATTTATGTATTTCCTTAACAGCCATTCCTCATTGATGTCCATTGCTATTGAAACAACCAGCCTTAGCAGTGAATCACTATCTGGAAATGCACCTATCTTTCTTGTCCTTCTCTTCAATTCCTTATTGAATCTCTCTGTTACATTGTTTGTATGCAGCTTTCTTTGATGAGATTTAGGGAATGATGTGTATGAGTACAGTGGATCATACCATTTATAGAACATGTCAATGGACCTGTTTAGCTTCATCTTCTCCATTCTATCTATTGCTATCTTAAACAGTGATTCATCCATTAGGGCCTCCGACACTATTTTTGATATATCCTCCCACTGGTCCTTATTCATTGTCTTTTTTAAATTCTTCAGGAAATGGAAATGGCAGTACTGCCACAGTGAACCGGGGAATGACTCTGTTACTGCCTTCCTTATTCCTGAATGGCCATCTGATATTACCAATTGAACTCCTGCCAATCCCCTTTCCTGTAACTTGAAGAAGAAGCTGCTCCAGTCCATCCCATCCTCGGAATTATATACATCCATTGACAGTATCTGCCTTACTCCCTTGCTGTTTACACCTATTGATACGTATAATGCCATTGATTTGTATCTGCCATTTTTCCTGACCTTGAAGTATGCAGCATCTATGTACAGGTATTTTATCTGTTCTTCAATCCTTGTTTCCATGAATTCCTTAACCTTAGTATCAAGCTCCTTATTCAGTGATGATACGTACTCAGGTGATACATTTACACCTAAATTATTTATTATATTGTTAACAGACCTGGTTGACACACCATTGATATATGATTCTGCTATTACAGAGTTCAAGGCCTTTTCCACAGTGGAGTACTTGTCAAATACAGTGGTTGTGAATGATCCTGATCTTAGATCAGGCTTATCCAGTATTAGCTCACCATCCACAGTCTTTAATTTCCTCTTCTTGGTTCCATTCCTGAATCCTGTTCTTCCATCAGTTCTCTCATAGGATTCTGCATTCAGCTGCTCAATCAGCTCCTCATTCATTACGTCGTTTAAGAACCATGTAACGAACTTTTTCTTTCCCTCTGTTCTATCCTCTATGAAAACCTTTATTAGTTCTTCTTTACTTATTAATTGACTCTTTGTCTTTGTCATTTTGTTTACCTCATTATGATATTGCAAAGAGTCATTTTAAATTTACAGCAAAAAAATTACATTATCGAAAAAAATTTATTTTAAATGCAGTTAAAAGTGTTTTAAGCCAGAAGATACCAGAAAGTAACTATGAGTTGATTGTCATCAAAAACTATAATGATAAAATGATTGATAGTTTTCTGGATAAAAATGGGATAAAAAATATTTACAGCCATGATAAATCACTGGGTGGCAAAATAAATCAGGCAATTAAAATTTCCACCGGGGAAATAATTGCTTTCCTTGAAGATGATGACGCCTTCCTTGAGGGCAAATTGGAATATGTATATTCTTTATTTATAAAGAATCAAAATCTTGTATATTACCACAATCAGTATAAGCCGGTCAACGAGAAATATGAACCCATAGTATACAGGAATAATTTCCCGGACTTTAATATGTCATGCATTTCCATAAGAAAAGATATAATAGAATCTAATAAGATTGCTGGGCTAACGGATTCCCTTGATACATTTATGTATTTAAGTGCAGTTGAATCAGGAAAACGTATTTTAGCAGATAAACAAAAGTTAACTATTTATATGGTTCATAACAGTGCCAGCAATAATTTTTCTCCTGATATAAATGATTTTAATGCCTCCAGGTTGGAATATATAAACAAGGTGATTGAAACTTATAATACATTCACTGGTTTTTTTACGACTAAAAATGCTCAGAAATATCTTGAAGCCCAGATCACCTATTATGGAATATTAAGATTTATCTATAATCATCAATATATCACTGTTAATATAATAAATTTTTTAATCTACAGCAAAAATGGATTCAGAAATAAAGCAAAACATATCCTGATATATTTATTTTTAAGATTATCAAAAAGGCGTTACAGAAAATATATTCAAAACAGGATTTACAAAGAATCTCTGAGGATCATATAAAATTATTCTATCACGAAGAATACATTTCATGGAGAATCCCATTCAATACAAAGCCATAAAAACCATATGCGACAATAACCCTGACAAACACTTAATATATTCTTACTCTATCTACACCTATGTCAGTTAATAATATTACAGTGTGCCCGCACTGCAACCTGGATATGGAATTGAAGATGGCTCCCTATGAAAAAGATGGAGTAACAGTAGGAGACTTCGAGGCGTATGTATGCCCCAACTGTGGAAGAATATTCTACACAAATAAGGGCTATGAAGAATTGAATAAATTTACCATGAAAAAGAAAAACTAAAGGTTTTACTCCAAAATTTTATATATTCTCTGAAAATTAAATGCCGGTGTTATTTTGATAGAAAAAATAGGCATAATAGGAGCAGGAGCAATGGGTTCATCCATAGCAGAGGTTTTTGCATACAACGGATATACCGTTTACCTCAAGGACCAGAATTTAGATTATGTAAATAAGGGAATAAATCATGCCAGAAAGGTTTTGGAGGACTTCCAGAACTATGCAAACTCACTTCCTGAAAAGGAAATAAAAAGAATAGAAAAGAATGGCATTGAGCTCAATGAACAGCAGAAGAGCACAATTGAAAAAAACCTGTTAAAGAAAATAGACATTGATAAAATTATTTCCAGGATACATCCCGTAGAATCCTATGATGACCTTGCCCAGTGCGGCATTATTATAGAGGCTGTGTTTGAAAGGCAGGATATTAAGAACGACCTTTTCAAAGAATTATCGAAATCTATCGGTGAAAATACAATAGTTGCATCAAATACATCATCATTGAGCATAACCGAAATGGCATCAAATTATAAATACCCGGAAAATGCAGTGATAGTACATTTCTTCAATCCGCCGTATACAATGCCACTGGTAGAAATCGTGCCGGCGATACAGACATCTGAGAAGACTGTGGAGGCTGCATATGAACTTATCTCAGGATTAAGAAACCACAGGGAAACAATGGTTCCTGTAAAGGCAAAGGAGAGGTCGGGATTCATAGTAAACAGGATACTCATAGAGGTAATCAATGAGGCTATAAAAATAGTTGATGAGGGAATAGCCGATGAAAAATCTGTGGATATAGCAATGAAGAAGGGTGCAGGATTCCCAATGGGGCCCTTTGAGCTCGGAGACTATGTTGGCCTTGACATAGTATATGATGTCCTGAAATCATTCAATAAGGCATACGGTGATGCTTACATACCGCCTGAAAGGCTCAAGAATATGGTTATAGCCGGATACCTCGGCAGAAAGACGGGAAAGGGCTTTTACATTTATAAATAAATTTATTATTTTATATAACAAAATTCTCACATAGCAAAGATAATATTATACACAAAGATTTACTTTTATGGCAAAATTATTGTTATTTGATATTGATGGAACATTAATGGAGGAATCCCCAACACATACTGCATCATTCAATTATGTATGCAGCTCTATTTACGGTGTCACAACGGATATAGATTCTTTTCCAAGGCATGGAATGACCGATACAGGAATACTGTATGGTCTCTTAAAAAAGGAAAATGTTGAGGATGACCAGATAAGGAATGGAATGAAAAAAGCCTTCTCGGCAATGGCTGAATACGTTTCTGCGAATCTGAAACCTGACGACTACAAGCTCCTGGAAAACGTTGGCCATATCCTTGAAAGGCTTCATAATACCACATACAGTTTGGGAATTCTTACAGGAAATCTACAGGCAATAGCCTCTCTCAGGCTTGAGAAGGCTGGCATATCATCATACTTTGTGACCGGTGGCTATGGAGATGACAGCAGGGTAAGATCAGAACTTGTAAACTATGCCATAGAAAGATTTGGTAAATCCATTGAAAGGGAGGATATCTACCTAATAGGGGATACACCGCTGGATATAAGAGCTGCAAGGGATGCATCTGTGAATGCAATAGCAGTGGCAACCGGAGTGTACAAAGCCTCTGATTTAACAGGGTCAGACCTTGTGTTTAATAATTTCAAGGAAGAAAAAAAATTAATGGATTTTTTAAAAATTTAGGTATCATTGGAGGCTTTCTCCAGGCTTTCCCTCTTTAATTCAGGGCCGAGCACAACCTCTGCTATCCCTCCTATAATCAGAACAATTCCTGTAACAACAAAGACGTACAGTAATCCATAATTAAGGAGGGCCAGAAGCACAAATGGACCAATTATCCCGCCGAGCCTTCCAAAGCCTATTGCGGTTCCAAGTCCTGAACCCCTTGCCCTTGTGGGAAACATTTCACCTATCTGGGGATACAGCAGTGCTGCGGCTGCGTATGTGAAGAAGTACATTAAAGATAAAATGGCAATGAATACCACAAAATCTATGGAATGCACCACAACACCAAGAATTATTGCAACAACCCCTGCAACTATGTATGTTATCATTATTACAGGCCTTCTACCTATTATATCCAGAAGGTATGCCCAGACCAGAACACCCAGGACACCTGCTCCGAGAACCACACTTAAAATAAGCCCGGTATCCTTTGATGGTATAAGGTATATCTTCGTAAATATCAGTGGTATAATCGAGAAGGCGGCATAATAGGGCCAGGTTTCACAGAAATTGAGTATCCATGATAAAGCAATTCTTTTCTTATATTTCCTGAATATAACGCTGAATCCCTCAGTTGCTGGCACCTTCCCCTCATCAACCGGAATATTTACAGTGTCCTTCACATCTGATAATTTTCCCTTTTATTTTTTTACCTCTGCCTCGATACCATCCACTATATCCTCGGCATCCTTCACCCTTCCCTTTCTCAGGAGGTAACGCACTGATTCCGGGAGATCAAGCCTGGCAACGAAGATAAATCCTGCTAAGACAAATGCTGTGAGGAATGCTATCCTCCATCCAAAGCTTACTGGAAGGTATGATATCGCAAAGAATGAAACAAAGCCCGCTATGAATGTCCCGAAATCAAACATAACACCGTTGCCCGTTCCCACTGAAAAGCCCCTGTTTTTAGATGGTGAGAACTCCTCCAATGCTGCTATGGCAGATCCAAGCTCACCGCCAATTCCGAAACCAGCTATGGCCCTTGATGCAGCCAGCATCGGATAATCCACAGAAACCGCTGAAAGAAGTGACCCTCCGGCAATAATTGCCATTGTTATTATAAATAGCTGCTTCCTTCCCCTCACATCTGCCATGGAGCCTAAATAGATTCCACCGACCATTTCACCAACCAGGAATATGGGTGTAAGTGCCACCGCCTCCTCACTGGTAAGACTAAAAAGCTTTTCCACTGTTGATAGAGTAGAACCACCAACAGAAAGGACAAAACCCTCAAGCAGCATCCCACCGGCTAATATGAGCCAGACCTTCCAGTGCCATGCACTCCATGGTAGGCGGTCCAGCCGCGGTGGTAGGCTTGTTGTAATTTCAGTATTCTTCTTTGCCATAATAATTTAACTGCTATTTGTATATAAACATTTGTATGTAACTACTCATACATGGATTTGATTAGTATTATTTCTTTCACTCATTCAGAGTGGTAATAAAAACCCTCTTTAAAATACGAGTTACATCTATGCAGTTATTTTATTAATTATAATTAAAGATATATAGAAAATGGTATTGTAAAAATCATGAAACAGAACGTTGCAAATGCCTGTATGATATATGATAATGGAAAAACAATATGCATTGACCCATCACTGCCATTGTTCCGCTTAATAGGAAAAAGATATACAATGTTTATTCTAGGTGTAATAGGAAATAATAAAACAAGAAAAAATTTTAATGATATTGTTAAATCAATTCCGGGTGCCAGCAGGACTATTATTGCAACACGGATTAAGGACCTTATAGCGGCAGGTATAATTAAAAGATGTGTTAACGAAATTGTATACTATGAACTAACTGAATTAGGCTATAAAATAAGGAATGGAATAATTTGCTTTTTGAATGAAGTAGAATAAATTTTAGCATAGACATTACACATAAAGATCTGTGGTAATAGCAAGGCAGATAATCTAATCTTATTGCAGTTTAATTGGTATTTATGCCAGAAAAATATTTGTTGAAAGAGAATATCATGGAGTATGGACACATAAGTTTAAGCATTGTTCAAATAAATCTCATTTATATATTTCATATCCTCCTCCTTTAAACTGACATTTATAGCCTCTAAATTATCCGCAAGGTGTTGTATTTTTGTTATCCCTAGAAGGGGAATTACCCTTATTCCCAATTTTTCTGACATTTTTAGAAGCCATGCTATAGAAAGTTGTGATAACGTTACCCCCTTATTATCTGCTAATTCTTTCAGCGGCTTTACCTTTATCTCTGTTCTTTCTATCTCCTTTTTGAGCTCGGGATAATAAGTTATCCTTGAGCTTTTATCATAGTCCTGTAAATATTTTCCTGTAAGGATTCCCTGGTCCAGTGGTGTATATGCCAACAGTCCAAGACCGTATTTTCTTGCATAAATTAATTTGTTATCCTCTATATTGCGGTTCAGTATATTATAGGGTTCCTGAATTGTGGAGAAGAAATTCAGGTTATATCTTTCAGATAGATGCATGAAGTCACTTATATCAGTCGCATTAACATTGCTCATACCAATATATCTTGAGTAATCTAGATCTACAATATGGCTCATAGTTTTCAGGGTCTCTATTAGCGGAACTTCATTATCTGACCAGTGAAATTGATATAGATCGACATAATCTGTATTTAATCTATTCAGGGATTCTTTTATCTGGCTCATTATATGTTTTCTCGATAACCCTGATGAATTGATATATCCCGCCATAGGTCCCCTAACCTTTGTGGAAATAACAAGCGACTCCCGTTCATAATTCTTTATTATTTTGCCAAGAATTTTTTCAGAGTTCCCAGTGCATTCAATACAATCCTCGTTATGCTCCACCCTGCCATGGTAAATGTTTGCAGTATCATAAAAATTTATTCCAGAGTCGTATGCCTTTTTGAAAATCCTAGCAAATGTCTCATTATCAACATATTCAATTCCCTGCTCATTGTATCTGCCAGAACCTGGCAAATGCCATGTGCCTATTCCAATAACTGAAACTTTAACTCCAGTATTGCCTAAATTTACGTATTTCATGGAGAATTTATAATTTAAGAGTATATAGTATTAATCATAAGCTAATTACTATTGTCTTGTTTATTTGATAGGCGGAAATATGCCGGTTGTGTACCATATTATGTGTAAATATAAACCCCCTGTTAATAATGAAATGATCATTAAATAACATGGAGAAATACCTCTTTTGAAGCAAGGAGGTAATAAAATATGGAATATGACAACAGTTATCAAACATCAGCGCATTATCGCACTACATTTAGAATCGTTATTGTTTAACTTCATCTTTATAATATTAGGCTTATATTTGACAGAAATTGGGAAACAATGAGAATGATTTAAAATATCAATCATAGATATCTGTATTCCCACTTGGTGAAACTGTGCAAATAATATATATTAAATTGCATTAATTAGTACATGGATAGCAATATTGAAAATGCATGCATGATTTACTAAGGTGAAAAACGGTGTGCATAGACCCTTCACTTCCAATTTTCCGATTAATGGGAAACGATACACAATGCTGGTTCTTGAGGTATGGGCAACAATACCACTAGAAAAATTTCACTGATATTGTTAAATCAATTCCGGGGTCAAACAGGACAATCATAGCAAAAAGGATTGAGGAACTTATGCAGTCAGGAATAGCTAAAAGATGGCAGATTGATATTATAAGCTATGGGTTGAGAGAATTTTGTTATAAAATAGGAAAAGGAATAATTTGCTTCCTTGAGCAGATTGAATGAATGTCAGTGATAAGTAAAATTAAGTAGTTTACAATTCATAAAAATTTTTAATTAATTATAAAAATATATAATTATAAATTTAAAACTAAAAATATAAAAAATTTATACAATTATAGGTTTGTACATTCCCTGTTCGTATTCCTGGGCAACAGTGTAATTGTAATTGCTCAGCAGGTATGAGTACATTGATGAGTTGGCTGTTGCAAGGGCGCTCGCAATCGTGGTATAATTCTGTGAATGACCGCTGGTTATAATAGTTGTCCAGGCTGAATCCATCAATGTCTGCCATTCTCCTATCCATGGCACCGGATCCCTTATGAATACACCCTCGCTTATGGCCTTCAATGATACATTTAATACAGAGTTGTTTCCACTCAGGTCTGTTGTATTCATACCTACAGTACTTGTATCAACTGATCCCGGCCATTGGTAGTCCATCATAGTGTATTTATTCGCTGCTAGTCCCTTGTATGTTGCCCAGTATGATGTTTTGTACTCAGGGCTGAAATACTTGCTTAAATTATATATGTAATACATTGCACTTACATCGTTGGTAGAGTTGAATGTCACCGGGTTTCCTCCAAACTGCACAAAGAACTGGTATAATTCCGTTGCAGTGCTGGCTCCTCCATGTCCCTGGAAGTTGATCATTCCCCTGCCATACTTTTTATCCAGTATTTTTGCGTCATTTAGTAATGCTGTGTAATTCTGCGGCTCCTGGTTTATGCCGGCTGCCTTAAGTGCTGTCTGGTCTATCCACACAAGAGGCGTATTTATGATTTCTGTTATGAATGGTATGGAACCTGCGAATATTTTGCCCTCGTAGTTGGTCAGGTTAACTATGGATGGAATTACGTTATTTGGCATCAGTGTTTGTACCCCTCCAGATACAGTACTGTTTATATTCATCAGGTATGAATGGCCGTTGTATGAACCGTATGCAAGGATTCCCACATCAAGGTTATCTATGCTTGTGACCACTGGCCCAACATGCCCGGATGCCACATCAGATTCTATATCAGACACTATGGAAGTTGCAGTCTCGTCTACTGCAGTTACCTTTATGTTGCTATATTTAGCATTGAATGCGCTTACCACACCCTTATAGTATGCCGAGAAATCTGAGGGAGATACGCTGGTGAAATATGTTATATCAACCTGTGTAGAACCTGTATAGAAATGAGTTATACTTTCGCTTGTATTGCTGCTGCTTATGGGTATAAAGCCGGTGGCGCTCTCGCCTGCGAATTCAACATGTGGGGATAGCATGTACTGCACGAATTGGTCCATTGCCTGTACATCACTTGTAGTCAATCCGGTTGTATTAGCCTCAGCAATAACGCATCCTCCCAGTAAGTGGTCTGAATTTACCGGGCCGCTTGGTCCCGGATATGTCTGCAGCGTCTGTTCTGATACTTTCTTAGGCAATAAGTGCGGCAGTTCTATTGCAATAACTGCGCCTACCACAGCTATCACAATTATAACTGCAATCACCTTCACCCAAAAGTTATTTTTAGGTTTTAATGATCCGTCTTGTGGATTTTTCATGAGATACCATAACATGGATATATATAAATTTTTGCAACATCTAATATATTAATGCCTCAGAACATGAGCATTTTCATACTATGCTATTTATAGGAGATGCCAAAGTTTAAGTATTTCTTATAAATCGGTTCTTATGTTTATGCATAGATATAGGAATTATAGATACATGGTCTATGTGCTGCCTGCATTGGCATATGTTGCAGTACTTTCCTTTTTCCCTGCGGCTTCCGTTGTTTTTTACAGCTTTAAAACGCCCAGGGGCGTTTATTCTATCTCAAATTATGAGGCAATAAGCAAGGCAGGTCTTTTGACTTCAATAGGAAATACGGTTATTGTAAGCTTTGGTGCCCTGCTGATTCAGCTTTTTTTCGCCATATTAATTGCTAATATCCTGATCAAGTCACTTAAGGGAAACAAACTATTTTCTACAATATTCATACTTCCATACGGGATATCCACAGTCGTTTCAGCGTTTATATTTTCCCTCATATTTAGCCCTGTTGGCGGGTTTGCAAATTCAACCCTTTACTCCCTCGGAATTCATAGTGTTGACTGGTATTCCACCAAATACTCTTCAATGGGGGTTGTAATGTTTGCAGATTTCTGGAAAAACACACCACTTGTGGCGCTTATACTCATGGGCGGAATGTCCACCATACCACCAAGCCTCAATGAGGCGGCCAGCGTTGACGGTGCAGGTTCCCTCAGGAGGTTTATACATATTACCCTTCCCAATCTGGCACCATTTATTGCAATCGCCCTGCTCATAAGAGGTGTTAGTGAATTTAATATATTTGCCCTGCCACTGATACTGATAGGGTATCACCCATCCCTGATAAACACGCTTGTCTATGAGTACTTTATATATTCTTCCACAACATACTATTCCTATGCTGCAGCTTCAGTTCTCCTTGCCATAATAGTTGTATTTGCCTTTATAATAATAAAATTTGGAGGTGCAAAACAGTATGAAAAATAAAAATATGCCATCATATATAATTGCAATAATTCTGGCAGTTATTTTCATCTACCCGCTCTATATATTGATACTCATAGCATTTGAGCCCATAAGCCTGACATTTGACAGGCTGTATCCTTACCAGCTGCCCTTTATATTCACACTTAAAAACTTTGAGGCTTCCATTAAGGATCTTTCCCTGATAAAACCCGTAATAAGAAGTATTATTGTCGCATTTACCGTAGGTATCCTGGCCATTGCCCTTGCAACCCCTGCAGGTTATGGACTGAACAAACTTGCAGCAAGGTTTTCCAATAAAATCATTATGCTAATGTTTGTTGTAAATATGATGCCTGCAATAGTAATAGCCATACCTATTTCAGTATATTTCATTAAGGTGGGACTCTATAATAATATATTTGGTATAGCGCTGGCCCAGGAACTTGTGGTCCTGCCCATATCTGTATTCATAATGCTTGGTGGCTTCCGTGCACTACCGCAGGATATCGAAAACCAGGCAATGGTTGATGGCGCATCCATATTTCATTCATTCAGAAACGTAATACTGCCGCTGATAAAAATACCATTGCTCATATCATTTTTGCTGGCATGGATGACCTCATGGGATGAATTTACATATGCTGTGATAATATCCCCGGTTAATCCAACATTCCCGGTTAGCCTTTATGACTATGTAAGCCGGGGAGAGCCTTTCATAGCCTCAAGCTTTGCATTGCTGGTTACCATTCCGGTAATTGTAATAGTTGTGGTACTGCAGAAATATCTAAAGGGAGAATATTTAAGTGGAGGGATGAAAATATGAAATATAAACTGGAACTTGTAGACCTTGAAAAATCCTTTTCGAATAAAAAGGTGCTGGATAAATTGAATTTAAAAGTGATAGACGGTGAATTCTTAGTAGTCCTTGGGCCATCCGGCGAGGGTAAATCAACCCTCTTGAGGACAATAGTCGGAATAGAAAACCTGGACAGCGGAAAAATAATTGTGAATGGAACTGATGTAACATTCAAGCCACCAAATAAGCGTAATATAGCCATGGTTTTCCAGAATTATGCGTTATACCCAAATATGACTGCATACGAAAACATAGCATTTCCCTTGAAAATGGCCAGGACAGACAGGAACAGTATCAGATCAAAGGTAGACCAGGTAGCCAAATTGCTCAATATAGAGCCACAGCTCAATATTAACGTAACCAGACTCAGCGGGGGACAGCAGCAGAGGGTTGCCATAGCCAGGGCACTGGTAAGGGACCCTGCACTGTTCCTTCTGGATGAGCCATTAAGCAATCTCGATGCCAGGGTAAGGTACACATCAAGACAGGAATTGAAGAGGCTGCAGAAAGAGCTTAGCCATACATTTGTCTATGTTACCCATGACCAAGTAGAGGCTTCGAATCTGGCAGATCGCGTTGCCGTGCTCCATAACGGTGTCATAGAGCAGATAGGCCCCTACAATGAACTTTATGAAAAACCGAATACACAGTGGGTAGGTGATTTCATCGGCACATACCCCATGAATTTCATACCCGGTGATTTAATGGGATACCCTGATAGTACGATAGGCTTCAGGACAAGATGGGTATCTGAGGGGAACGATATAACCGCTAAGGTTACATTAATAGAAAATTCTGAAGGAAATTATTTCGTACACTGCAAAACCGGTGATAGCGATATTGTAATCAGAACGGATACAAAATACAATGTGGATGATACCATTTCATTCGGGCTGGAAAGATTCAATATTTATAAGAATGGTGTGCTCGAGGAAATTAAATCTGGAAACAGTGTTGCCAGTTCAGGGATAAACGACGTGGACAATTAGGATTTATTATCCAGTACTCCTATAAAGGCTCCTGTACTCCACGCCTGAGGCATGCAGGGAGGAACCTCGAGCATCTCCATATTTATTATATTATTATTCAGATCCACCGAATAGTATTCATAGGGATATTTTACAGATGATATGGCATTTAAAATATAACTCTCTAATAATTCTGCCTCTTCATTAAAACCTGAGTGCCTCAGTCCATGTAATATTATCCAGTTATCATGTGGCCATATGCTTCCTGACTGGTACTTATAGGGATCAAAGCATTTGCTTTCTGATGATATTGTCCTTATTCCCCATGGTGTTGCCATATCATCCTGGAAAATCCTTTTGACCATGCTTTTTTTCCTGTTTCTGCTTACAATTTCTGTAAGGAGGAGATGCCCTGCACTGGAGGATACTGTATCAATTCTTTCCCTGTCCTTACCGGAAAAAAAGACTGCAGGGGAATAATACTCCTGATCCTCCATCCAGAAATATGGATCAATATAATTCTCCATGAAATTAAGGCGGTCTGCTATGACTTTTGCAACTGGATTTCCAGGAAATAACTCATTGTATATTTTCAGGCTTTGGTAAAAATATCCCTGAACCTCGATAAGCGCAATATCTCCTGATAATTTTCCGTATATGCCCCACGATCCGTCCATCCATCCCTGGGTTGCCAGCCTGTTTTCTATTTCTGAGGCATTATATGTCAGAAACCCGGTTTTTTGTGATTTTTTAATCATCATGGAAACTGCCCTATCCATGTAAGCCCGGATATAATTCAAAAAGTCACTGTCATTCGTATTTTTTATATATAATTCACATGCAAATACGAAGAGCGGTGTGCTATCCACCGAATAATATAACGGAACGTTTGGCTTAACCCATTTTTCCTTTTCTGGATAGTATCTAAAAGTTTCAGGGTTAGCAAGCTCATGGGGTATTTTACCGGGTTCCTCACCTGTTTCTGCATTGTATACTTTTCCCTGCTGCCCTGCCAGTGATATCAATGTTTTTTTAAGTATTTCAGGATACAGGTGGAACAGCTCCACTGCAGAAATAATTGAATCCCTGCCAAAGAGTTCCATGAATCTTGGATATCCGGCATACATGTAACCATTTTCTGACATGAGCATATTGACGTATTCTACAAGGCGTTTACGGATAACCTTAAAATTTTCCTGCATTGGATTGTTATATAGATATATATTTAATAATTTTCTATGGGCAAATAAAAAATTTGTAAATGGAAACGGGTTACATGATTATGCTTTAATCATCATGCATATTTCAATATACCTGCGTTCCCACTTTTTTTGAATTCATTATTCAGGAGGGTAATAGTCCTGACAACGCCCAGATGTGATATTGCCTGCGGGAAGTTACCCAGCATATCGTTAGTTTTCAGATCCATCTCTTCTGAGAAGAGCATGAGATGGTTAGACATGCTTAATATGGATTCAAGTATATCCTTTGCCTTACCGATACTCCCCATCTTAATCAGATCCTCTATATACCAGAATGTGAGCAGGAGGAAACCGTTATCATCCCCCTTTAAACCGTCATCCTCCAGATAGCGCTTAAAAAGATATGAACTGTTCATCAGCCTGGTTTCCACTGCTCTGATTGTACTGAGCACTCTCGGATCGGTTGGTTCGAGGAAATTCAGAAGGGGGAGCCTGAGCAACGACGCATCTATTTCATCTGACCCATAACTCTGCACAAAGGAGTTTAATTCACTGTTAAAGCCATTTGCAAGTATATCCTCTTTTATTTCATTTTCTATCTTCGCCCAATCCTCATAATCAGCCGAATAAGAAAGTTTTTTGCCTATTAATCCAGCGAAGTGAAAGGCTGCCCAGGACATTAATTTAGAGTAAACATAATGCCGGGGAACACTTCTGAATTCCCATATGCTGGAATCAGGGTATTTCCATATCTTCTTCAATGTATCCAGTATTTCAACTATAAAGTCCCATAGCTGTAATGTGACGATGCCACCTGAAAGTTCGAAATGATAAATGGCGTTGATAATAGAACCATACTGGTCTACCTGCAGCTGATCTACGGCCTCATTTCCGATTCTCACCGGACCTGAATTCATATATCCAGAATAATCAAGAATCTTTTCTGATAATTCCCCTGTTTCATTCAGCGGATATATTGTACGTAGCCTGTGGTCTCTATGTATCATGTTCATGAGCCCGTAAAGGAACTTTGACGCCTCATCCTTAAGGCCAATCATTGACATTGCCTCAATAACGTATGTTGTATCCCTTACCCATGTATATCTGTAATCCCAGTTTCTCTCGCCGCCTATGGATTCAGGCAGGCTGGAGGTAGGTGCGGCTACCATTAAACCGGTGGGCTCATAAAACATTCCCTTAAGTACAAGTGCTGAACGCAAAAGGTATTTGTGCCAGAGCCCGTGGTATGTTATTTTATTTGTCCAGTTTTTCCAGTAAATTCTGGTTTCTTCCAATCTCTGATATGATTTATATTCCTCCACCTTATGTATATAATTGATATCAGTTGATATAACAAGCCATTGATATGTCCCCGCGCCAAGGAATAGATTGTCGTTATAAACTATTCCAGACCCGCTTAGAAGTTTGAAATTTGATGATAACCCAACACTGGAATTTTCTCCCTGGAACAGGAAACCATTTTTATTTTCTATAATTTTTGGCACTTCTTTTCCGAAATGAAAACTCGGCTTGAAATAAATCTCAACATTAATGCCACTTAGAACTTCCACAAACCTATGTATTTCAGGGAAATTTAGTGTGGAGCAATCAGATGTTGGCAAAAAATCTGTCAATCTTAAAACAATTTTGTCATTCTGAATAAATTCGGTTATGAGTATATTTGTAAATTCCTCATAATACTGATTTATTTTTGATTCTCCCCGGGGCCTGAAAAGAAAATAACCTCCTTTTTTGCTATCCAGTATTGAATCAAAAATAGGGTCTGAATCAAAATCTGGAAAGCATGCCCAGTCAATAGTTCCATCGAAACCGACCAAGGCAGATGTCCTATTGTTGAATATTGCACCGTGGTCGCCAATTTTTATATAATTTTCTGTGTAAATGTCACTGGTACTTGTGAGTGTCTTTGAATTTATAACCATAGCTAAGGGTAATTTATCGGACTATTAATATTTTTAGTTTATATAAATTCATGGTATTTTAAATAATTTAAGTAATAGATTCCGGAATTCTATTCATATATAGATTAAAATACCTTAATCGACCTATTTTAGCTCCTTTTTCTTTTACCTGCCATTATATATTTTTTATTATCCAGATCCCTTGCAACTGATATTCTGCCCTCCATTGATAGCTGATTTAATCTGCTTTTTATCCTCCTTCCACTAACACGCTGCCTTCTTCCCGTTCTTAATAATTCCCTTACAGTTTTTCCGTAAGAATTTTCAATTATATCATCGATATCATTATTATTGAAGTAGAATGTTTCAACAGCAAATACGGCTATTACAGAACCTATTCCTGCCAAGCCGACAATATACGGCAGATTTCCCAGTACAACTACAGTCCTCATGGCATTGTATGTCTTCCCGTTATAGGAAATTTCAGCGGATATTTTGTCAAGACCCTCAGGCAATCCTTTATCAAGCACCATGCCTGTTCCTGAGTATACACCGTTTATATACCATTTAACTGTTACATTGGCTGTGTTATTGCCATGGATTATCAAATAGTAGTGTCCGGCTTTTTCACTAATCACTGCAGAGCTAATTGTTGTAACCGGTTTGACATAAAGTGTGTTGTTATATTGCAGGGTATTTATGGAGGTATAATTATATCCAGCTGCATTTATAGCTACTACCTTGTAACTGTAAATTCCTGTAGTTGTATTACTGGATATGAATGAGAACTCATTATTATGCACAGGATAGGTTTTATTGAATACTGTTAAAAACATCTTATAGCTTAATCCTGAAGAAACATTAAACTTCAATGTTGTGTTTCTGTAATTAACAGTTTCTGATACCCTGTTGATTTTAATTATATATGGTGAGAGTATAGTGTTATCTGAGTATACAGTCATATGAAACCCGTCCATTGATATCATTGCATTGCTGGATTTTGAGATTTCAGAATTATTTGCATTTATTCCTGTGTTTATTAAATGCCCCTGAATTAATTCATAGATTTCACCTTTGGCTTCAAGGGTATTATCCGTTAAATATGATAAATTGTAATATGTGTAACCATATGGCCTCAAATATACATTTCCGTATTTTAGCAGGTAATTTATCCCATTGGAAGAATGAAGGTAAACTTCCTTACCTGCCATGTTCCATTTGTAATTACCTGTTTGCATGGGTACCATTGTATTATTCATTGTATAGTTGTATATTCTGTCTCCTGAGAAGGCTGTAATCTGAATATTTCTGGATGCATTTACAGATAAAATCTTAACATCAGGAATAGTTACCCTATAATTGCCGGGAAAAATAAAAGTACCATTAAGATTGAACGTAATATAATGATTCCTGTAAATAAGTAGCTGTGTTGAGTTATCATTCTGGATAACGGTTCTGTTAACTGATAGGTCTGTACCATTAACTGTGTATATATGCATCTCAAAAGAGGTGCTGTAATAATATAAGAACATATTACCATACTGGAACGATATTATTTTATCACCTGGGATATCTCTTATTCTGCCCAAGGTGAAATAGTTGCCATCATAATAGTTATACCGGATTATGGACAAATCACTGTTCAGATATATCACAGAATTCAACCTTGAATCCAGAAATACCATGGAGTAACTGTAGGGCTGGTAGGGAATTACACCTTTACCTTCAACCTTTAAATTATCAATCCTGGCCCCTCTAGGAGAAAGCAGCCTGCTATAATTTTTAACTGCTATTTTTCCTATGGTCTGGTTGGAATATTCTCCCCCAAACATAAATATAACATTTCCACTTTTATAAGGATTTTTCAATGCAACAGTATCCGGTTCACTGTAATGCCCATTACCCTGCATAATAATTGCATGATTCCTCATATTGGCCGATAGTATTATGGAAAGGTTATATGCTGTATAGCACGACCTGAAATTCAAGATATTGGTATAATTCTGGCGTCCTGAAACTATGGTCTTATAACATAGCTGGTTACCGTATTCAATGGATAACAGGGTTTCATTTCCCTGTTCTAAGATAATATTATTCTCAGTTGAACCTTCCACATCACTATTGGGCGCCCATGAGAGATTAAAGCTGTATTCTGTCTCGCAATAATGGCTCACTGTGGTATTGTAATATACAGGAGTAGAACTGTCTGTGCATATATCCATTGCACCTCCCGAAAGATTCCTTACATTTATGTTTGAATTAACAGCATCAGGGCTTACAGAGCTGTGATCCTGTTCAAAAGATGGAATATGAATTATGGATACAGAAAATAGTAATACAAATATTATTGCAACCAGCCGGATTCTCTTCACTGCCGGTAATGGAAAAATCTTATAAAAATTTGGGGTTTGGCTAAAGCAATCCTTTCAATCAATGATTCCCAGGATGTCTTCCATGGTTTAAGCAGTTATTGTTATGATTCAGTATTATCCATGGGAATTTATCGGATTTTATCAGATGTTTGAAACTAAACATATATCTAGATAAAACTAATATTAGCATATGTCACATATTTCTGCAGTAATAACCGCCTCAGGCATGGCAGAGCGTTTCGGTTCCGATAAGCTAATGTATATTGTAAATTCAATCCCTATAATACATTATACAATGGAAAATGTCCTAAAAGCCGGATTTTATGAAAGGCTGATTGTGCTTAGAAACAGTGAACTTAAACAATACGCCGTGAATCATGGTTTTATTCCGGTTTGGAATGATGAATATAAAAAAGGAATGTCCCAATCCATAATACTGGGAATCAAGAATGTATCAGAGAATTCAGACGCTGCAATGATTATTCCGGGGGACCTGCCCATGATGCCCTCAGATTATTTGAACAGTTTAATCAGCCATTTTAACACTCATGGAAAGGGAATAGCAGGATTTTTAATGCATGGGTCACCTGTAAGCCCTGTGATATTCAGCAGGAAATATTTCAAGGAACTTCTTGACCTAAACGGAGACCGTGGAGGAAAGCCTGTGATAAAGAGGCACATGGATGATTTTACTGGAATGGAGGCACCTGACGATTCACTTATGGATATAGATACACTGGATGACGCAAGGGCCTTTGAGAAAATTATTCATAAAAGTTAAAATAAGCCACAAACATTAAAAAATATGAAATTGAGAATCAGGGGTTTACAGTCAAGGAGAATGACCATGCATAATGCCATGGAGTACCTCTCATCACTGGACCCAGAGTCTGATGAAATTATTGTATTGCCTGAGAAATTCATTACGGAAAAGA
This sequence comes from Ferroplasma sp., assembly GCF_031200575.1. Classification (NCBI taxonomy): domain Archaea; kingdom Methanobacteriati; phylum Thermoplasmatota; class Thermoplasmata; order Thermoplasmatales; family Ferroplasmaceae; genus Ferroplasma; species Ferroplasma sp. The sequence goes on from NZ_CP133597.1 coordinate 1,247,594, forward strand.
TAGATGGCAATAGCCTCGGTATGATACTGGATTCTATAAAGTTCAACAACACAATAATTCTTGGAAGCCTATCCTATGTGGACAGATTTCTATTCAACAGGTCATTTATAATAAAGGACAGAAAAATCATGGGATGGCAGGATAAGATTAATCTCTACAGGGCAGAGGCTACTAAATACACGCCTGGAAGTGAACTTAAAGTCTTTAATATGGCAGGTTACAGGGCAGGAATACTTGTATGCTATGACCTTGATTTTCCTGACTATGCCAGAATGCTTTTCAGGGAGCACTGCGATATTATATTCAATCCCTCACTAATAAGAAAGGATTTCCACAGAGAGTGGCACCTGTACGTTAAAACAAGGTCACTGGAGAACAGGATACCTGTGATATCCATAAATTCTATTTCAGATGATTTTATGGGAGACTCAATAATAGCATATCCCCATAGGGAAGAAGGAGGTGTCAGGCTGGATATTATAGAGGATAAAAGGGATGATATTCTATACAGCATAGACACAGATGCATATGCAGCCAGCAGGGAGGAAAGACTAAGAGAGGAGAAAATAATGCTGGAACATGTACATAGAACTGTATAAAACCAATGAAATATGTGAATAATGGAAAACCTGATAATGTGTCAAGAAACCTTTAAATAATCCTGAATAGGGTTAGGGCAGATGGTAGAACATTCTTATTGGTGAAAGGTCTCGTAAAATTTAAGATGTGTCTACCATTTATTTAGATAAAATATATTTATATCCTTTTCTGTAATTAACTACTATGTTCTCAGTAGTTTCCACAGCATTTGTTACATTTTCCACCATAGTTATATTCCTCCTCAGCGCCGGCCTTACCTTTTTCATTGTAAGAAAATACCTTGCTAAAAAGCACCTAAATCTTCTTTACTGGTCCTCAGGGCTTATTGTATTTACTATTGCAGTACTGCTGGAAATTCTCATGGCAAATAACATTTATGATCGATTTATAATAGACCTGTACTTATTCCTTGTGGCAGTGCTTGTACAGTTTCTTGCCTTAGGTTCCTTTGCACTATTTGGAAATAAGAAATTCCTGAATTATTATTACATATATTCTGTGCTTGCCACCATATTCCTGATTGCTACTCTGATACTCTATCCAGTTGGGGACATAATAAGAAGTCATATCGTTTTCGGGGTTCTGCCCCTGGGCATCACAATATCATCATCGGTAGTTACCTTCCCTGCGGCGGTGTTTATAATAATCATTGCAGCAATCAGTTACAGAAAATTCCACAGCAACAAGCTTCTGAGCATTATAGCCGGTGTGATTGTTGTTTCAGTTGCAGGCACATTATTTATTGTCAAGATACCGGTATTCCTCTATTATGCTGAATTCATAGGTATACTATTGTTATGGTTGGGCTTTATGTAGGTTTTTATTAAATGGTATTATTACCATATTATGGATTATAAATTTGAAGGAGAGACAATAAAAAGGAAACTTACCGATTCTGGCATATACAGCCCATTGAATGATTATAATCCTGATCCAGAGGAGGGAAAAATTTCCACAGGCTACAGCTATCCGATCAAGGCATTTGAAAAATTCTTAGGTTATTATGACAGCTATTACAATATTGCATATAACCCGTCTATTTCTTTCAATACAGATTTCTCACTGATTTTCAGTGCCTGCATGTATAATAGGAATAAAGGAAATGATACTGTAATGCTGGATGGGAAACCTGCGGACAAATATATAGAAAGATACAGAAAGCCCCTAGAATTTTTCAGAAAAAACACAGGTGTTAAGGGTTCATTCTCTTTCTACATAAAAAGGTACAGAAAGTACAGCGATGCAAAGGGCATGAGTGAATCCTCAGCCGTAGCATCCGCTGTGTCCAGGAGCCTTGTAAAAAATATATTTGGCGAGGATGCAGGAAGAGATGACAGTACAGTATCCAGATATGCAAGGATGGTTTCAGGCTCTGGCACAAGGGCGGCGGTAAATGGCCCGTCAATCTGGCTCTCATATCCGGGAATAAATGAAAATGAATCCTATGCTGTTAAAATACCGGCTGATGTGAATAAAATAAGCTATGCAATATTTCCTGCAAATATAGATTACCAGACCACTAGCGCTCACTCCGAAGCGGTCAAATCCCCATTTTACGATTCCTGGATAGGCGAAAAATACAGGAGGATTAATGAGATAATGACAGGGAATTTCAATACAGAAGACCTTATGGAAAGGGGACTGGAGGACATGTTCAGCCTCAACTCTGTGCTCATGTCCAGGGGCAATATTGTCCAGACACCGGAAAGCCTCGCCCTGCTGAAAAAATTCCTTGAATTCAGGAAGAGAAATGAAGGAATATATATCACAGGCGACACCGGACCATCACTCATGGTAATGTCAGCCGATAGGAAATTGCTGGACGAATTCCTGGAAATCAGCGGGGGAAATTACCTAATAGGAAGTCATAACCCTGATGCGCACAAAAAATATCTAAATGCCTTCCGGAAAGAATCTGAGGAGTATTTTCAGTCAGTTAGTTAATAATTTTATACTCCTTTTCCAGTTTCGGAACAAGCTGTGACAGCAATTTCACATTTTCCGCCTTTATGGCCCTGCTTACCCGGAGTATATCAGTATTTACATTATAATAAACGGTTCCGGATGAAAGCTGTTCGTTTGCTATGACCTTTAGCCTGTGCAGGAGATCCTCTGCCCTATTCATGACCTCGGCCATTTTCTTCATTTCCGCATCCCGTTTGAAGTATGCCCTTACCTTCTCTTTCATTTCCCTTATTTCTTCAGGGCTGTGCTGCATTGAATTCTCAATTTTTATTTCCTTATGTGACCCTGTATCCCTGTCTGTGGCGGATACTGTAAGTATTCCATTTTTATCAACGCTGTAGGTAACATCCACAGATACCTCTCCCCTGGGGGCGGCCTTTATGCCTGTAAGTATGAATTTCCCCAGCTGGATATTATCAGACCCCATTGGCCTCTCACCCTGCACAGCCCTTACCTCTATCTCCTTCTGGTAGTCCCTTATTGTTGTAAATGGCCTTGTTGCACTGCATGGTATTCTGGAATTTGCCGGAATCATGGGTATAACAATATCGTTGAGTATCACACTTCCCAGTGTCATGGGGACAACATCCTGTACCCGGATCCTTGAAACGTTTCCATTTTCTGTGTATGCATACCCGGAGGCTATAATAGAGGCACCAGTTGCAACAGCTGTTTCAGGGTTTATTCCCCCTGCCGATTTCATTGAAAGGTAATCCTCTATGGACATTCTCAACTGTGGCATCCTCATCTGACCACCCGTGAGAAGCAGTACATCAATGCTCCTTCTGCCTATTCCGGAGGTTGAAATTGCCATGTCAATGCACCTGAAAATTTCAGGAAGAAGTGGCTGGATAATTTCATTCATCTCGATGGCTGACATACTGTATAATGTCTGCCCTGATTTTCCTCCTGCTCCTGGTATGCGTATCTGCGCCTCATTGCCCCCTGAAAGCTTTATTTTCAATTGCTCCGCAAGCACTTCGAGCCCTTCCGGGTAAGTTTTCAATCCCCTGCCATGCAGAAACGCCTTAATTTTTTCAACTATGGCATTATCAATATCATTCCCGCCTAAATGTGTATTCCCATAGGTTCCCAGCACAGCAAAATTCCTGCCATTTACGTGCACCACACTAACGTCAGTTGTGCCAGCACCCATATCAAAAACAAGCATTGTTTTACCATCCATTGATGGATTTTTAGACCTGTATGCAATGGCAGCTGCGGTGGGCTCAGAAACGAGCTGTTTCACTTTTATGCCTGCTATTGTGGCTGCTTCCACTGTGGCATTCCTCTGGTTCTGCCCAAATCTGGCAGGCACTGCAATTACAGCCTCCCTCATCCTGTCATTCAGGAATGCCTCTGCATTTTTCTTCACATTCTCAAGCACTATGGCACTCAGTTCAACAGGGGAATGGAATTTTCCGTAGGACTGGTAAAGGTATTCAGTACCCATCCTGGTTTTGAATGCAACTGCCCCATCTGCCTTTCCCTGCCGGATAAGCCTTTCGGCGTCCTTTCCTGAGAACATTCTGTCCGACCCATCAAAGGCAACAGCACTTCTCATGGAATTTGCCCTTTTATTTCCGCTCAGGGGTATAACAACAGTGTTTATCTTTCCATCAGAAACCCCTGTGAATGCCGCTGCCGTATTTCCTGTACCAAGGTCTATCCCCAGTGAAAACATTGAAAAACCTCCTGCATTTTAATACTCCAGTTACCATAACTGTATCTGATATATCTAATCTTGTATGACTGCTGAATGACAAAATTTAAGTATATATAAGGATTATATCCATAGTGCATTTAAATGGCATGGTATGAAGTCATCAACGGTTCTGCAGGCTCTGCGTATAATAAGAAGCTGTACAGCATCATAGGACAGAAATTCGGGCTTTTTTACTTCAATAGGGATAACAGGATACACGTATTTCTAAATACAAATACAAGATTTTCATTTGTTAAACAGTCAGTGGAGCTTGACCCCATAGACGAGATGCCCAAGATGAATCACTATTTTGTCTCAGGGGCAAGGAAGGAAAAGGATTATTACGATACTGGCGTTGAATTTTCAGATATTAAGGGCATTATAGAGAAACTGGCGGACGGGCAGGGGGTCATGTTCTGGTTCATGTACTATGATAAGAAGCCGCCAAAGGACCAGTATGTTCTACAGGAGGACAAATACCTTGTAAGGATAATATTCATGCAGAGGGTTGACAAATTCAGCAAGCAGAAGCCAGATGAGGATCTTACCAACGTTATCATGGGAATGATCCAGAATTCCATTAAGACAGAGATTACATGGAAGGAGTTAAAGGGCACCAGAAATAAAATCTATTCAGGTGACCTCATGCCGCCACTGCTGATAAGCAGAAAGAAGGTTCTGTACACGTATAAAGCCAGAATAGAGAACTTCCTTGAACTGGATTACAGCACAAAGGAGATGAAGCTCCCGCCAGGGCGGCAGGAAGAATCAGGATATCTGGAATTCAAGAGGGATGAATCGGACAATGCCATAATCCTTGATGAAAAATCGGAGATAATCAATTCCATGGCAACAGGGGAGAAGGCATCTATTATTTCCGGGGAAGGAAAAATAGGGGTAGCAGCCAGAGCAATTGCAGAGGCAGAAAAGAACGGCAGGGAAATAGCCATACTGAACACTGCGAAATTTGACCCCTTCAAGAATATTATCAATAGCAACACAAGCTTCAGCATAAAGCGCTTCGATATAAGCCCTGAATACTATGAAAGAAGGGTTGTATCCTCGGTTCAGGATAGCCAGTCACTGGCATCCAAGCTCTGGGCTGGTTTCGTAACAGGAACAGAATCACTGAGAAATCCACTGATAATAGTCAATACAGCCAATGATATAATTCCGGTAAGCAACAGCGGGATACCATTGTATGAGAATGAATTCTGGAGCAGCTTTTTCAAGTTTTTTGGCACCGGAAGCAACGGCACGGGGATAATATTCCTCAAGGATGGGGAACAGGAAGCCATGAAATTATATGTGGATTATGCAATCAGGGCATCACGGGATGACAGTTCCTTCGACATAATTAAAAATTAATTGTACCCGTGCACCTTTATAAATTTAATTCCCAGCCTTGACGCCATTTTTCCATCGGTGCTTTCACTGTCCCCTATTACTATGGATGATTTAATATCTATCCCATACTTTTCGGCGGCCATCTCAATAAGCCCTGTTTCCGGTTTCCTGCAGCTGCAGTGCTCATCCGGCCTGTGGGGGCAGTAGAAAAACTCCTCTATCTTTATGCCATGCTTTATGAATATTTCAGCAAGCCTTGTGTTGAATGCTTCCATATCCTCTATGCTATAATATCCCCTGTTGATCCCTGACTGGTTGGTTATCACAATGATTACATAGCCTTGATCATAGTAATCCTTCAGGACAGGTATTATGTCATCGTATATCTTCAGGTCTGAAATTTTATGCGTATAGCCATTATCATAATTCAATGTGCCGTCACGATCCACAAAAACTGCCTTCCTGAGTTTATCCACTTATAAGCATCATATCATGAATCTAAAATTTATCCATTTGAAGTTTATAAATGGAATGCTTTCACCAGTGAAATGTATCTTGAATTTGTTCAGATCATATTTATAAAAAGGTACAGAACAATCACTGTCAAAATTTCAAACCACAGGCCATCAGACATGCCGGCGCCACCAATAACACCCACGAAATTTGTTGCTTTACTGTGCTGCCTGTACAGTTTGGTTGCACGCCTGCCATGGATCTGATCGGACATAAGGCTCCCTACAAAAAGTGGAAGCAGGATAAACAGAACAGTGCCAGAATTCAGTGGAAGATTCAAAACAATGCTAGAAACCAGCCATGCCACGAAGATTATGGCAAGTCCTATGAGATTATCAGTTTGCGATGATACAACCGACCCTGTATATTCTCCACCGGAACCGATTTCTTCCTTGTCAAGGAGATAGAATGTTATAAATGATACAGTAAGCAGGATAAGGATAAGCTCCAGGAAACCTCTAATGGGGACAAACTGGCTAAAGCTGATGGCAGGCAGAACAGAAATAAAAAACATGAATGGCACTGATGCATTGATCCCGGCGCTATCTGTTATAACAATATAGAATAGGGATGATATGTATGCGGCTAGAATAAAAATAACAAGAAAACCCGGTTTCAAAAAGTAGATATTCCCACGGTTTTCATAAAAAAGTGAGATAATTATGAGTACTGCATAATAAATAGATGCTTCCACTGACATGTACTGGCGTTTCAAACCAGAATAGGATTCAGATATTCTTTCTGCCGGCTTATGAAAATGCACCTTCCATGATATGGACCTGAAAACCATGAATATCCCTCCGAGAAGAAGTGAAAGGAAAATAGGAATGCCAAGCAGGTCGAGAAAAATATGCCCGGCAGTTAAGGGCGAAGAATGTACAAGAAATCTAACAAGATAGATGGCAAATGTACTCCAGAACCATATGAGAATGTATCCTATGGGATCCAGGTAATCCATAAAAACAACAGATATGGCAGAAATGACAACATCTGCTACAGCCAGATACAGTACGCCGTATAAGGTTAGAAGAAAATTTTCATAACTGGCGAACAGTAACAGAAGAAACAGGATAACCGAAACCGAGAAGAGTTTGATGCCATAATCGTTGGTTTCTAAACTCACAGGTCGCCAGTGGAAAATTATTATTAAATATTTCTATATGATTATATATATGCAAAGCTAGAAAATATGAATAAATTTTTGCATATAATTAATAGAAATAAAAATTAGAGCTCGGCACATACAAAGCCTGTGTTGGGATTTACACTTTTAAGGGCTCTTTTCTGCATGGTTACCTTGAATCCTGCAGCCTCCAGCCTCTTTTTGATTTCATCAGGCGATCCCTCGTAAAGAATCTGTATGCGCTTAAACATCTTTAAACTGTCATCGTCCTCTGACAGAAGTTTTTTAATGGATGCTGAACCGTCAACCTTGAGAACGGCTGAATCCAGCTTGTACTTTTCCATAAGGTCTTTAAGTGAAACGTCGTTTTTCCCGTTGCAGTATGTGGACCTTGTAACAATAACACGTTTTTCAAGGTCATTGGCCTTCACGTTTTTTGACAGGGCATCGTAAAATGATTCTTCCGGCACTGCTATAACTATTTTTGATTCATTCAGTGTAAAATATATTGGGGAATCGCCAACCTTGCTTCCTATGTCTATGACATTTTCATCTGCCACATTTAGAAAGGCGTATTCATTTGCCCCGAATGTACCAAGAAAGTTATGGTTCTGATCCATATTGCACATGAATAGCTGCCCTGATTTGTACTTAAAATTCATGCATCCTGGAACAAGGGAGTTCTCGAATGTAAAAAAGTCAAGATTGCTATTGCAGAGCCCATTCTCCACGCATAGAGAATACAGGTAAGTTTTCTGCATGTTCCAGAAGGAATCCTTGCCATTCTGGGCTATTATCTTAATATGCTCCTTCTTTGTAGCTAAATCAAGCATAACATGCCTGTAATTTTTATATGCCATTTTATATCTTCTGATTGACTCTGTCAGACTCATTGATGGGAATAGAATATCTATTTATAAATTTATATTTATTTTTAATGTGACAACCATAGCTTAATTTATCTTATATCAAAAAGATATGGTACAGGAACCTGTGCCACATTAAGACGTTATTTCCCCGGGGAGCTTTATAAAACACTATAATACCATTATTAGTGGCTATTATAAATTAAAGCACATATTATGGAGTGAGTGATACATCAACATCGCAATAGGTTCATTTGGATTAAAATAATATACTATGCAATATTCCAGTGGAATCCCTGAGAAATGATATATATACTCAAAGATTAAATATTATGATTAAACCAATATCATTCTAATTAAGGGAAATAACCTTATAATATGGTTATATTATCGAAATGTTTTTATAGAAGTTTATAATAACCTATATGCCTTCAAAGAGGTGATTAAAATGGCAGAGGTTAAGGAGATAAAAGAAACAGAAAAGAATGAAAAGGGACTGCTTATGGAAAGCAAATTTTCCTACCCGGGTGAGGTCATAACCAGGGAGTCCATGAACAGAATGGACGAGGTCTCAGAGGAAATCTTCGATGTTTTCAGGAAATACGATCTCTCGATCTGGGATGCCAAAACCATAATGCCGTTCCTGATTGCCAAGATAGCCGGTGAGGCTAACGACAATGAAATGGACATTGTGGAGTACATAGACCTCTATCTGAAGCCCAACACAGTGGAGCTGTCCAGGGACCTGAGGAATTTCAGGAAGTTCTCTGATGGCATTCACCACAGGGTAGAAAGCGTAAGGCGCTGATCCGCTAGATTAGTTTTATAGTTTTTCAATTTATTTTATTTATACTGCATACTTCTAAAAACTTTTTAGTATGTAAATAACATAATATCTTATGATAGATATTACGGATAAAAATACTGTAAGCCGGGAAGCAATGGCAACCGGCACCATCACACTGGAAAAGGAGACAGTGAAGCTCATAAAGGAAAACAGGGTTAAAAAAGGTGATACGATTGAAACGGCAAAAATAGCCGGGACAATGGCCGTGAAGAACACTTCCTCCATGATACCATACTGCCATCCCGTCCCTGTAATGTCCATAGATTTCAATTTCGATATAAAGGAATCAAAGATTGATGTTACATGCAGGGTTAAGGCTATATACAGGACAGGTGTTGAAATGGAGGCAATTAATGGAGTCCAGACTGCCCTGCTGACCATATGGGATATGGTGAAATACCTGGAGAAGGATGAAACAGGCAATTATCCCCATACATCCATAGGAAATATCTCTGTGCTGTACAAGAAGAAGGGTGATTCCTATACATCATGAGGATAAAAAATACAGCTTAAGATACAGAATAGTCACGGTATCAACCAGCAGGACCATGGAAAACGACAGGTCAGGCACCATAATGGAGGAACTCCTTGAAAATAAGGCGTCTCGCGGATTGGTAAAGGATGATGAGGTCATGATCCTCTCTGACCTTTTCATAAACTATGGCAGTACAGATGTGTTCATTTACATAGGTGGAACCGGCATATCAAGGCTTGACCAGACATCCATGGCTATCCGGAAGATTGCAGATCGTGAGGTTCGTGGGTTTGGAGAGCTTTTCAGGGAAAAATCTGGGGGAGTCTTCCCATACATATCGGATGCCTCATTGTTCATTTACAAGAAAAAAATTATATTCACTGTACCGGGTTCTGAGGATGCCCAGAAAATAGCATTTGAAATAATAAATGGCATGGTAAACCATCTCTACCATGAAATAAACAAGGAATAAATTTATTAGTATATGTTAATTAGAGCTATATGAAGTTTATAGACCTGCACGAAGATATAGCCTATTCCTCAATGTACAAGGATGTGATACATGGCAATGAACAGTCATCGGTGGATATGCTGAAAAAATTCCCAGACAGCATAATTTTTTCAGTAGTTTTTCCTCATGTTAATATGAGGTCTGGTGAGGAGTTCGGAAAATCCATCCCAAATGTAACCCTGGCATACCAGCAATTTAACTACTACAGAATGATTGCTGAAAAATTCGGCATAAATATAATGGATTCGGCAAAAGCAGAAAATGGCCTTAACTTCCTTATTTCCATGGAGGGAACAGATATACTCAACACCCCGGAGGATGTCCTGCTGTTCAAAGATATGGGACTTAGAAATATGGGATTAACCTGGAATTATGACACAAAATTTGCATCATCATGCTACTCAAGAAAGGATTACGGATTGACTGGATACGGAGAGCAGCTTGTTGAAATATGCAACTCCAGCGGCATAATAATTGATTTAGCCCATGCAGGAAAGAAGACCATACTGGAAACCTGTGAGGTAACGGAGAAACCGGTACTGGATTCCCATACCAATTTCAGGGAACTTAAAAACCATCCAAGGAATATAGATGAGGAGTCCATAAAGGCAATTGTGGAAACCGATGGTGTCATGGGAATAACCGGCATCAGGGATTCATTGATCACCCCTGATTTTGATGGAATAATGAAGAGCATAAATTACCTGGGCGATAATTTCGGATGGAGGCATGTGAGCCTGGGCACAGATTTTCTGGGAATTCCTGTGCCGCCTGACAATTTCCAAGATATTACTGGAGTTGAAAAGCTCCATGACGAACTGGGCAGCCATGCAGATGATGTGCTCTATAACAATGCCTTCAGGGTTATTGAAAAAAATTTATAATTTATTTCAGGTCGTACCATCCTCCCCTGCTATTCATCTTTATTTTGCTGTTTCCCCTGTAGCCCGCATAAACCATCTCCTTAAGGATCGGTGGTGGGAGCATTCTCTCGTCTCCGGTTTCTGAATAGAGGTAATCGCCGATTTCCTTCATGGTATCAAGGCCTATTGTGTCCATGAGCTCAAATGGCCCCATGGGGAACCCGAATCCCAGCTTTGCCATCTTATCTATATCCTCCATGCTGGCTATTCCCTTCTCATACATTCTCAGTGATGCAACAAGCCATGAATGTACAAAATTGGTGGTGAAAAATCCCGGATAGTCCTTAACGACCACCGGTTCCTTTCCCATTGCCTTTGCCATATCGATAACAGTGTCCAATGCATCCTGTGAGGTAAAGGGGGTTTTCACAACCTCTATAAGCTTCATTACCGGTGCGGGATTGAACCAGTGCATCCCCAGCAGCCTGCCTTTATTCTTAATGTTCATGCCTATTTCAGATATCATTATGCCTGAGGTGTTTGAGGCTATAATTGCATTCTCAGGAATGTTTTTTTCAATGCTTTCCATGACCTTCAACTTCAGATCCATAATTTCGGGGACTGCCTCAATGACAAATTCCCTGTCCGATAACTTTCCGTAATCAGTTGAGGTTGTAAGGTTATTCATGTACTCCTTTTTCTGCTCCTCCGTTATTGTGCCCTTCTGCACAAGCCTTGCAAGCCCGAATTTGCCATCAGCTATGCTGTTTTTTGCATTTTCCAGTATGGCATCATTGATATCTATAAGCAGTGTATCAAATCCCTGCCTGATAAATACCTGCGATATGCCCTGGCCCATTATTCCTGATCCTATTACTGCTACCTTCTTTGCCATAAAAGACTATTCCATGAAATAATAAAAACTTTGATAAAGGAGGATAACTATCCTATTCCGGCATTATTTAGTTCATGTACTAAACAATTTAAAGGTTAAATAATATTTTGCAATATACTAAAGGTGAAAAACCAGGGAAATAAGCTTCTATTAATAAACATGATAATGCTTCTGTCCGTTACATTTACCATGAGGTCGTCAACAAATATGCTCATGACCGTTGTCCCTGTTTTTACAAAATATGTTATAAATGCAGACGTACTCTTCGTAGGTTTAACAGCAACACTGTACGGTATCGGTGGCATGGTATCAAATATATTTGTGAATGGAAGAATCAGCGTTGATAAAACTCCTAAGGTGGTTTTTGCCTTCCTTGCCGTTATGACACTTGGAATATTTTTCTATATATTTTCAAGCAACGTTTATGAAGTATTTGTATTATCTGCTGTTACCGGCCTCTCCATGGGTGTTGTCCAGCCATTATTAATGACAATCACAAATGCCATAGCACCTCCAGGAAGCAGGGACAGGTATATAGCAGCCTATACTGCATCACTATCACTGAGCCTTATTTTCGGTGTGCTGGTTGAGGGCCTTATAATTTCCTCAATAGATGTAAGGTATGCATTTGTCATTTTCTTCTTTATTGCAGCAGCATCATCTATAATCATGTTCTTCCTGTCCAGAAAAATACATATACCGGCAAAATCAACCAAGACCAGGTCATTCAGGGAAATTATTTCAAGGGCATCAACTTCGCTGCATCAGGGAAAGGTTTTATTTGCAATGTTCGGCAACATCTCCTATGCATTTCCCTTCATTCTCCTGATAACTTATGGAAGCATAATTGGAAGGGAATACGATGGCATTGCACCGAGTACATTCCTTTACCTACTTGCATTGTTTTACGGCGTTTCATTCCTTTCCAGGGTTATCCTATCGGTCAGGCAGGTAAGGAGCAAGGAATATCTTATGTATGCAGCATTTGCAGCAAGCATACTGGGATATATGCTTGTTGGCATCAATACAGGAATAGTAATGTTCATAGCTGCCCTTCTGATTCTGGGATTCCCGCATGGGTCCATATTCCCCCTGTCAACCTCATACATAGCTGAAAGTGTTGACATGGAGTATATGAATATTGTTTATTCTGTGTTTCTGCTGATCATGGATGTAATAGCCTTTGTAATACCATTCATATTCGGATTGATTTCAGATCTATATACAATAAAAATAGCAATATACGCAACACTGATTCCCATGGCATTTCTTATTATGCTTTCCGTGGGTGTCAACATAAGGGACAATAAAACAAAAAGAAAAAATCTGGTTATTTCAAAGGCTTAAAAAAATTATCTTATTCCGAACTTTGATGCTATTTCCACCATGTCAGATACATAATCGCTGAAGAATTTCAGTATGTCCCTGGATGTGATTATTCCGGATAGCTTACCCTCGTCTATTACAAGCAGACGCCTTATTCCTTTCTTTGCCATGAGGTTGGCAACCTTCTCCATGGGTGTATCAGAGGGTACTGATGTCAATGGTGTTGTCATGATCTCCCTTAAGGGTATTTTTTCCGGATTCTGGTTCTTGGATACGATTTTATTTATAAAATCCCATTCAGTAACTATTCCCTCGGGAATCTTGCCTGAACCTATTATAAGGAAACCCTGCTGTTTCTCTGCCATTATATTTGAACCTTCCAGCGCGTTCATGTCTCCTTCAACGATCTGGCAGTCCTTTCTCATTATATCTTCAGCATAAAGCACCATAATCAATAATTGTATGTTGCTATTTAAAATAGATGTTCAGGAAATAGATTGTTTTTTTGGCTTTCACAGCTGAAGTCTTATAGAAAAATTATAGTTGGATTTTATTATAGAAACGAATATGCCTGATAGGAAGGCAACCCAGTTACTTATCCTTCCATTATACCATCGAGTATATGACCGACAGCAAATCCTACTACTGCCCCGGCCACCATACCATATTTGTTTCCAACTGCTGTGCCGATCAGGGTCCCAGCCAGGGTGCCTATTATTTTATAAGTATTCTTTACCATAATATATAATTACTTACAGTCATATTAATTTTTCTAATTTAATATCTCTCCCCACTATTTTGCACATTTTGAATTGATAAATAAAAGATGCGGCATTACATTAACCGGAAAGTTCAGTATTCCTATTTTATTGATCAGGCCTATATCTACCGATGGAAAAGTTAAACATGGAATAAATCATCAATTATACATAAAAGGTGAATAATTATGTCAGGTGAAGGTTTTCTTGAAATGTTCCACAGATTGACATCTGTTGGATGGGACGAGAATAATGGTGTTAACAGGCTTGCTTTGAATGAATACGACATAAGGGCCAGGAGGAACCTTGAGGATGAAATGAAAAGGGTTGGCGCTGAGGTATCATATGACGATGCGGGATTAATATTCGGTTCACTGGGTTCAGGCGAGAATACGGCAATAGGGTCGCATATGGACTCAGTGCCCAATGGCGGAAGGTTTGATGGCTTCTACGGTGTGATGTCTGCAATGCAGATACTGAAGGATGGAATGGCCTCCGGAAAAAAGATAACAGCAATTGACTTTACCAACGAGGAGGGTGCAAGGTTCCAGCCTTCACTTCTTGGATCAGGAATGTCCACCGGTGTCTTTACAAGGGAGTTTACGTACTCCAGGACAGACAGCAATGGGGTAACATTCGGGGATGCACTGGAGAAATCCGGCTATATGGGTTCCATTGAGAATCGGGTAAAGAAGCAGGACATATCCAGATACCTTGAATTGCATATAGAGCAGGGGCCCGTGCTGGAGCTTGAGGGGTACCAGATAGGCATACCCAGGGGAATAGTAACCATGGCTGTGGACAGTGTGGTATTTACTGGAGAATCAAACCAGGCAGGGCCAACGCCCATGAATGTAAGGAAGGATGCACTGGTTGCAGCATCAAGGTTCAACACCGCTGTAAGGGACCTTGCCGCTAAATCAGGAAAGGAACTGGTAATGACAGTTGGAAAGCTGAATAACTATCCAAATGCATACAACGTTATACCGGGCAGGGTTGAACTGAACCTTGACACAAGGAGCCCCGAGAAATCTATTGCTGAGGAATACTCATCCATGGCGGGTGAAATAGCCAGGAAGATATCTGTAGAGGAGGGAGTATCCCTTAAATATGAAAGAAGCTGGATTACTGAAACAACAATATTTGACGAGGATATGAAAAAGGAAATAGAGAAATCATGCAGGGACCTGAACCTGAAGTACAAATATCTTTACAGCTGGCCGGGGCATGATGCACAGTATATGAACCGTGTTGTCCCGACTGCAATGATATTCATTCCCTCACATAATGGCAGAAGCCATACAAGGGAGGAGTACTCATCAGACCAGGACCTTTTGAATGGCTATAGTGTGCTGAAAAAAACTGTAGAAAAACTATGAAAATATCATTTTTTGAATAAATTGTAACCATATGGCTTATCCACCCTAATTATTAGGGCAGCAGGACCATCATGTGACCTGAGCCATTCTATATCCCTCATATTTTCATCATTTTTCCTTACATCAATGCCAAATGAATCCACCACCTTTTTCAGTTCAATTGAAAATGTAAGGTATTTACCCGTGTTCTCATAATTGACCTCCTGAAATTTCCTGAGTATGCCATATCCATGGTTGTCCAGTATTATCAATTTGACCGGCAAGTTGTAGTTCCTTATGGTCCAGAGGGTCTGTGATGTGTACATAAAAGCCCCGTCGCCAATAACACACAGAACTTTAGGATTTACGGTTGCCATGCCTGCTGCGGCAGGCAATGCCCATCCTATCTGCCCAGATTTTCCTATAAAGTAGGAATCCTGGTTGTATCCTACTATCTGCCTCAGGAAGGGCGATGCTGAAATCGATTCATCTGCAATGGTGTATCCAGGAAAATTTTCATGTATTTTTAACATAACCCTCTGGATCTGGGAGTTTTTGTTTACCTCTGGCCTAACAGGTATTTTTTCTCCTTTTCTCTCATGTAAATATTTTAATGATTCCCTGAGAAATGTGGCCGGATTCATGAAATAGGAATCCCCGATTTTACCTGAAATATCCAGACCAATTTTTATAATGCGCCTGCCGGATAGCAGGTCACTATGTGAATATGGGTACAAGTTAATATCACCGCCAACCATTATTATAAGATCGTAAGCTGAAAGGCTTTTATTGATCCTTTCTGCCACAGGTGGAAGGTCTCCAGCATAATATGGATCGGACGAATCGTAGGGGCCTCTACTGGCAAATGGCTCAGCAAATACCGGAATACCTAGTTTCCTGGAAAATTCCTTAGCATGCCATATTCCACCGTAAAGATCGGCTTCATACCCCAGTATCATGGCTGGATTCCCAGAATTGTTGATTTCATTGCAAATCTCCCTTACGGCCCTGTCATCCACAATATCACTGTTGACCTCCGGTCTGGTAAGGTTCCTGAACTCTGCATTCTCCTCAAGTGTGTCCATGGGGAATCCCAGAAATGAAAGGGAAAACGGCGGGGTAATGGAGCTTATGTATGCCCTTCTCACTGCCCTTTCTATGTCATTTGCCGACCTGATCTCAAAGCTATATTTTGTATACTTGGAAATCATGTCATTTATGTTTCCTGAGAGCAGTGGGTCATAAAATATATGCCTGTTATCCTGCTCCCCGGCTGTAATGATCATGGGTATTTTATGCACATAGGCTGAGTAGATAAAGGCCATGGAATTACCTATTCCCAGGATACTGTGCAAATTTACCATGGAAGGTTTTCTTGTAAGCTGTGCCCTGCCATCTGCCATGCCCACAGATATGGAATCATGCAGTGTTAAAATATAATTATCAGATTCTATGTCCTCCAGCATGGGAATCTCGGTGGTCCCAGGGTTTCCAAATACAGGGTACAGTTCCATGTTTTTTAACGTTTTATTGAATATTTCATAACCAATCATGTTAACACCTTGGAATTTTTATCACAGTTAGATTACTTTCATAATGAGTTTTGTTAATATAATACTTGGGAGTCTAACATTAATAGTTATATTATATAAGGAGAAAATAATAATTTTGATACAAATGATATCAAATTATATGGAAAAATAAATTGCCATGGCTACTACTGTATTTGGAAAACTTGAAAACATTACATAAAAATAAACAAATTAATGAAACAGT
Organism: Ferroplasma sp.; assembly: GCF_031200575.1. NCBI lineage: Archaea > Methanobacteriati > Thermoplasmatota > Thermoplasmata > Thermoplasmatales > Ferroplasmaceae > Ferroplasma > Ferroplasma sp. Next base: position 1,264,522 of record NZ_CP133597.1, read on the forward strand.
TAAAATATAATTCCTCAATTATGACCGGAGAATAATTGAAACTGGCAATCATAGGATCAATGAATCTGGAATTCGCTGGAGGGGGAGAGGAAAATGCAAAGGACATTGCGGATCTATTTACCCGCCAGGGATATGATGTCACCCTCTTCGGATCCGGAATTCCAAGAGGATATGAGGGAAAAATAAAAAAATATAATTTTAACTACGTCCCCAGCGCCTTTCCCTTTGATATTATGGCATCGGACACTATGCTGAAAGTTTCTAAAATACTATCTATAGGTTTGATAGGAATTTACACCTCAAGGAAGATATACGATGAGGTAAAGGATTTTGATGTGTACTATTTTATTTCACCAACAATAATGTTCCGGACAGTGGGCTACAGGCTGATCAGGGAAGGAAAAACCGTGATACTTGGAAACCATGGAACATTCTTTGAGGTTCTGGATACCTTTGGCGCCCTTTCCCGTGCATACTCCAGAATACTGACAAAGCTTATATTCCATAAATTCCTGAAAAATGGAGTAAAATTTTTTGTCCATACCCAGAATAAGTTCCAGTCCCAGTATTACAGGAAAATAAAATGCAGTCCTGAATATATCAGGGAGATACCCTATAACAATGTAAAATTTAGCAACTATGGCTGCTTCAACAATGATGAGTTTTCGGTGGTTTACCTGGGGAGGCTTGTGGAAAGCAAGGGAGTGGATATGCTGCTTGCACTGGAGAGGATGTCTAATATAAACCTCCACATAATAGGAAAGGGGCCTTACATGGATAAATTGATCCAGATGAAAAATGAAAATACTGTGATTCACGGGTATGTACCCTCAGAGGAGAAGGTCAGGCTTCTGGCTGGAAGTGATGTCATGATTGTGCCATCAGTAAACGAGTCACTCTCCATATCTGCTATAGAGGGGCTGGCGTCAGGGCTTTATCTTATAGTATCAGCAACATCCATGGGTCCAAGGTACATAGTGAGGCAGGACAATATATTCGGCATTGCTGTTTCAAGAACCCCCCGGGCATTCCTGAGGGAAATAGAGCGAATAAGGGCAATAAAGGAGAGGGATAAAACTGATTATTATAAGGAAAAGATGCTGAGGAGAGATATAGCTGCAAAAATGTTTGACGCCGGCATAGTGGACAGGCAGTTAATAGAACTGTTTAAGGATGCCATATCAACAACAAAAAATAATTAATATCCAGCGGTGCCCTTAACAATTTTATGCGGTATGTATTTTTCCTCTATTCTCATTATATCGCTGTTGGTCAGCCTTATTTTCAGTGATTCAATGTCGTCATCCAGATACTCCGGCTTTGTGGCGCCAATTACAGGGATAAATCCCTTATGAAGTATGTATGCCAGGGCAAGCTGGGATACTTTAACTCCCTTTTCCCGGGCAAGTTCCTCCATGGATTCCAGGACATTGAAATCAGCATCGCTGAAATACCTTGATTTCATTACAGGATATGTCCTGGTTCTGGTAGTTTCAATATTCTCACCACGCCTGTATTTCCCTGACAGGAAACCTGCTGCCAGAGGGGAAAATGGAGAATAGGCTATATGATGCCTGTTGCAGAAGGCTATGGTATCCCTCTCATCCTCCCTGTATACAGCATTGTAATGATTTTGAACTATAACAGGCCTTATATTTTCCTTCAGGGACAGTATTGTATAAAATTCTGCAAGCTGGTATCCTGCAAAGTTGCTCAGCCCAACATACCCAATCCTGCCGGAGGATACAAAATCTGACAGTGTTTTTGCTGTGTCTGTGAAATCAACAGAATCAAAAATTGTGTGCAGGAAATATATGTCAACATAATCAGTCCTGAGATTTTTAATGCTATTTTTCAGCTCGTTTGCCAGTACAGTTCTGCTGAAGCCCTGGGTGAAATCATTGATTTTTCCGCCACCCTTGGTGCTTATAACCAGTTCATTGCGGTATCCTGTTATGGCCTCCCCGATAATTTTCTCTGATTCCCCTGCGGAATATATATTGGCTGTGTCAATAAAATTAATGCCGTAATCAATTGCCTTCTTTATAATTTTGAGGGAATTCTCCCGGTCGGCCATCCATGCTGCACTTCCAAATGACATTCCACCGAGGCATAGCCTGGAAACCTTAAGATCAGTATAACCTAAATTCACATACTCCATACAACTACAAATAGGTTTTCATATATAAAGTTTAGATATATAGGTGAATTTCTTTTACAGTTAAGGCCGGTAGCCTATGAGCTTGAGGTTAAGCGCAATAAATAAGGGAACAAAATTTTATTCCTGGTGTACCAGGTTACCCTCACCGAATACCATTGTTGGGTAGGCACCCATTTCAAAGGGATCCTTATTCCAAACAGAGAAGGAAGCAAGCTTTCCATTTTCTACTGTGCCCAGATCATCAAGCCCCAGTATCTGTGCTGGCCTTGATGATACATATGAAATGCACTGTTCCTTAGTGGCACCGAACCTCATGAAATGGCGGGTTGTCAGGAAGAGGTTTCTCTGGAGTATAACTGGATGGTCGGAAATCAATGCAAACCTGACTCCTGATTTCTGGACATATTCCACATTCCTCCATGATTCGTGTTTCAGCTCCACCTTATATGGATGCGAATCCAGGGGACCGTATACCAGTGATAGGTCTCTTTTCCTGATTTCCTGGAAGATTTCCTTGCTATGAAAATCCATTCCGTGGTTTATTATTGGTTTTATTCCAAACTGGTCCACAAGTGACATAAGGAAAAGTGCATCATCCTCCTTATGCAGATGGCACATTATCCTGTATTCTCCCTTTATAAGTTTAGTCAGGAACTCTGTTTTTGGATCAATTTCATCTATAGTCTTCTTTCCTTTCTCCATAAGGTTTAGAGATTTCTGCGCCAGAATGAAGTTTTCCCTTATTATCGCGGCAACACCCATTCTTGTGGTTGGCCTTGTGCCCTTCCATTCTGTGGTGCTTCTGGGATTGTACCCCAGGGCCATTTTAACCCCGATATCCCTCACAAAAGCATCCTTTCTATTTTTAAAGAAATTCCTGATAAGGGACCCCATGCCACCAATAATGTTTCCACTCCCAGGGAGAACAACAGAATAGAGTACGTTATTTTCTACAGATTCTGTAAATGCATGATCATCCATATAAACTCCATCAATTGCCCTGCCAAGGGGTATCATGGAATCCAGCCTGTCATTAGCCTCACTCTCTGACCCCGGTTCACCTGCCCTGTCAAGGCCTATATGGCTATGTGGGTCTATAAATGCCGGTGTAACTATGCCCTCACCAATAATTTCGCAATCCGGTTTACTGCCGCTTATCTCGGCTATTCTATCTCCAGTAAAGCATACGTAAACGTTCTTCTGCACCCCAATTCCATCGTAAAGTATACTGGCCTTTATAGCTTTCATAAAGCCACAGTCATGTATTCAATTTAAATTTAACTTTAGGAATAGGGCCATGGAAAACATTTATCGAGGTAGAATGAGGCAAGTGCATAGAAATGTTATAATTAAAGGGAAGCATTAAGCCTTATGATTTGCGAGGATCTCGGGTATATGATACTTTACAGCAGATCGGGGCTTTCCAGGACACTGACCCATGAGGAAACCGTAGAACTCTGCCACAAAGCACAGGATGCGGGAATGGAGCTTCCCAAATATATAATGAAAGAGATGATGCATGATTTGAAACTTATAAAATTCAGATATGAAAACGAATAAATATTTTAACTATTATCAGTCATTCTTTTGAATATGATATTTTTTGCATACAGTTTCTGTACTTCTTCCATAGTATATCCTGCACCGGCAAGGATTTCCTCATTTTTATTTCCCAGCCAGGGTGGCGGCAACCTTATAGTCCCAGGAGTATCTGATAGCTTCAATGGTGTTCCAGGTATAGTTATATTTCCATTATCTGTATGCATATTAAGAATCATTTTCCTGAATTTTATCTGGTCATAGTTTACTGCATCGCTTACCCTATTGACCGGTGCGCATGGTATACCTGCCTCAGAAAGAGTTTTATAGATATCAGCAGTTGTCCTGTTCTCCAGAAGTTCATTGATTTTAGACTCCAGCATTGCCCTGTGCCCAACCCTATCTACGTTAGTCCTGAACTCTGGTACTGTAATAAGTGATGGGTCCAGAACATTGCAGAATTTTTCCCAGAGCTTTTCTGTGCCAACGGTAATAACAATATAACCATCTCTGGTGCTGAATGCCTGGTAAGGAGCTATGCTGGAATGGGCTGATCCCAGTTTCTCTGGGTTTTTCCCTGTGGATAGATATGCTGTAAGCTGGTGTGTCAGAACCAGAAAATTTGAATCAAGCATGGATAAATCAATATACTGCCCCCTTCCAGTATCCTTCCTGCTGTATAGCGCGGCCAGTACTGATATGGCTGCAAATAGTGCAGTGGTTATGTCCGCTATGGGCACACCGAATTTTACCGGAGGAGAACCGGGGTTTCCAGTTATGCCCAGAAGCCCACTTATGGCGAGTATAACCAGGTCGTATCCCGGAAGGTCTTTCATAGGCCCTGTCTGGCCAAAACCTGAAATGCTGCAGTAAATCAATTTACCGTTCAGCTTCATTGCCTCCTCACGTGAGAACCCAAGTTTTTCCATTACCCCTGGCCTGAAATTTTCAACCAGGACATCGGATGTTTTTATAAGCCTTCTCAGAATTTCCTTCCCATCAGGTTTTTTAAGGTCAATGGATATGCTCTTTTTATTCCTGTTCGTGCTCATGAAATATGAGGATATCCCTCCCATATACGGTGGAGCCCATGACCTTGTCTGGTCCCCTTCAGGGGGCTCGACCTTTATGATTTCAGCACCAAGGTCCCCCAGGATCATTGTTGCAAATGGCCCTGACATTGCCTGCGTCAAATCAAGTACTTTTATTCCATCCAGTGCACCCATGTTTAATGAACTTTTTAAGCTATTTACATTTTCGTATTATCCAGAGTTACGGTAATGTTTATTAAAGGGTTGATAATATTTCTATATGGATGAAAAATTTATAGTATTCGGAACAGGCTGCTTCTGGTGCAGCGAGGCTATATTCAAATTGATCAACGGTGTCACAGATGTTGTCCCAGGATATGCGGGAGGGCATACAGAAAACCCCACCTATAGGCAGGTATGTACTGATAAAACCGGACATGCAGAGGTGGTAAAAGTTTCATACAATCCTGAAGTAATAAGCCTGAATGAAATTCTTGATTTATTCATGGCAGCACATGACCCTACATCACTGAACAGGCAGGGAAATGACATAGGCACACAGTACCGCTCTATTATATTTTATAATACCCCTGAGGAGGAGAAAACCATAAAGGACTATATTGCAAAGAAACAGAAGGACTACAAAAAGCCTATTGTAACTGAAGTAAAGAAATTTGAACATTTCTATGAGGCAGAGGATTATCATCATAACTACTTTGCAAACAATCCTTCCAACCCTTACTGCTCCATGGTTATAAAACCGGAAGTCAATGATTTTATTATGAAACATGGGAATGTTTTGAAAACCGTAAAACACTAGAATGGCGTTGAGGGAAACTGGGCTTTAACATTATATTTTTTGTTTTTTAACTCCTCGACTATCCTATTTACTTTCTGTTTATCGATTCCGAGGTTCTGTGAAAACGATATATCTACTATTTTTTTACCTGTATTTACTATAATTATGCCAGCATTGGCGTCATCCTTTCCAACCCCTTCACTTTGTCCGTATTTATCTATGAACTTATTGATATTGTCCAGATAATTATTAAGATCGTCAAGGCTTTCGTTTAATTTGCCCAGGGGAACGCACATGGTTGTGGACCTGAGGCTATGCCTTATGTTATATGCAACACAGTTTGCCATGGAAGTTTATAATTTCAATAAATATAAGACTATAGATTTCAAAATATATCCATGATAAGCTATATAAATCCTGAATATTTTGATTGAATATCAATTATATGACCATTAGAAATACTTTATAATTTCATTATATGATTGCTTTAATAAGAATTTTTATATGTATTTTTACTATAGAATTTTCTATTTATCTGACAATTATTTTGAAAATTTTGAATAAAAGTTAAATATAAATACATGTTATATTTTTATGAAGAATAGTATAAAAGTTGTAATAGTAGTCATAGTGGCTATTATTCTGATCGGAACAGCATTTTTGGTGTTATACCATCCGACAGAACAGTTCACTGATACAGCTCAGACGGCAGCCCCGGAGCAATTGGATCCGGCAACAGGTTTCTTTACAACTAATGGACCTCTATTCTCAGCGGTGTTTAATACTTTAGTTGAGTTCAACGGAAGCTCAACAAGCGTTGTCCCTGTTTTAGCCAACCATGTTTATAATCCAAATGACAAAAACTATACTTTTGATATAAGGCCATATGCAAACTTCAGCAATGGACAGCAGTTGAATGCGTCCTCAGTATGGTTTTCATTTGAGCGTGGAATAATAATGGGCCAGGGACCATATTCATCCGATTATTCAGGAATACTTTTCAACTCAACCTGCTACGGGAATACAAGCATAGGAATAGCCCTTCCCAATGGAACAATACCTGCACTGGAATCAGCAGGCTATAAAATAACAGGCAATATGTCCCAGCAGTACAAGACAGCAGCCATGGATCTTGATAATATACTGTCCCACTTCAATTACAATGCAACTGAAATGAAGGTAATGACATATAAAGGTCAGGCACTTGTTGTTAATTCAAATGACAATGTGTCAATAAACACCATGGTGCCTTATTCCTATTTATTGCAGGATATAGCAGGGTGGTGGGGAGACATAGTGGAGCCCAGCTACGTGGATGCACACGGCGGGGTTACATACAATTCTCCAAACTCATACCTTGATGCAAACGGCGTAATAGGATCAGGTCCATACATAATATCAAGCGTGGGAAAGGGTTTCTCAACCATAGTGCTGAAGGCAAACCCCAACTACTGGGTGGATGGCCATAACAGCAGCGTACCTGCAATAGCACAGCCAGCACACATAAAGACAGTGGTAATAAAGTACGGCTTATCTCATGCTGACAGGCTGGAAGACTTCGACAGAGGAATATCACAGATATCCACAATAGCCCCAACATCATTCAAGCAGATGATAGATGGTTACCACATAAAGGCTGATAGGAATTCATCATTGGTACAGACTTCTCCTGAAATAGGAGTGTTTTATATATCTATGGATATGGCTGATCTTTATACTAATAATACACATTTCATGGAAGCACTTTACGATGCACTGAACTACTCAGCGGAGTTGAAAGTATATGACAATAACTACAACGGTACTCCGGAAGCCTATGAGGAATTGGGCCCATTATCACCAGTATATGGAACAGCATACTACAACCCCAATCATTATCCTCTGCCTACACAGAATTTGAATGGTGCCATAAAGAATTTAACTATAGCAGGTAAAGAGATGAATTTTCACGTTACACTTCCCAATGGTAGCAAAATAGGTGCTACGAATAAGGGCAGTATAGATCTTAGTTCACATAAATTTGTGTTAACAGGTATTTCACCTCTGACAACCGTAGAAACGTCTGAACTTACAATTGCAGTGGATTCATTCTCTGATATAGGTCTAACGTTTACAACAACTGCCGTAACCGAGTCGAATGCAAATACATGGACTAATGCGACAGTTACACCGCAATTTACAGATTTGGCATGGCTTCCAGATTATCCGGATCCAATAGGTCAGCAATTAATATCCGTTTATGATGTCTCAGATGGTGGGGCATTCGGAGGTAACGATGCATGGGTAGATAATGAGACACTACAGGGAATATTTACTAATCTGGATTTTGAGAATGTTACTGTGCAGGAAAAAGCGATGTATAACGTACAGAACCTTACATACAACCAGTATGCATATATGTGGCTACCAGTTCCAAACAATATATGGTTCGTGGCACCTGATGTACATGGATTTGTGTATAACACTATTATATCGGCTTATTTCTATAATCTTATGACCGTGAGTGGAAAACTGACAAGCTCTATAGGATTTATGAGTATATACGCATTTGTAGCTAATATGGATATGGCTATAATAAATATAGCACCAAAATTTTAAAATGATTTTTATAATAATTTTATTTTTGAGTGTTGAGGTTATTCTACAAACAACTTATATGCAAATAAACTACGAAAAACACCATAAATATTTTTCGACTGCTTTTCAATTATTTATAATATCTTTGTTGCCATGTTGGCACAGCAATCTTAATTAACCATTTTGTCAATCTGCTTATATGGATTACAGGGATAGGTATGTACAGGGAAAGGGTAAGTATATAGATGATTTGCATTTCGATGACATGCTTTATATGAATGTTGTAAGAAGCCCATACGGCAGGGCAAAGATAAGGAATGTGAAGGGGGGGTTGAATGCATCTGAACTCAAACTTTTCTACAAATCATCCATGGGCGAAATGGCATCTCTGGGCGGATCGTCTAATTCTGTTTATCTCGAGCCCGTATTTGCAATAGACCGTGTAAACTATGAGGGACAGGCAGTTGCTGCTGTTTTCGGTAAAACGAGGTATGAGGCTGAGGATTTATTGAGCACGGTATCTGTTGAGTATGAGCCGCTGGATGCTGTTTCAAGCATAGAATCAGGGCTGAAAAGTGGGCCAATTCACGAGGGCACAAAGGACAATGTACTTGCAAAGTCAGAACTGGGAGAAGATTTCGACGATAACGATGTGGATTTTGATCTTACACTTGAAGACGAATTTTTCAATGAAAGGATAATCGCAAATTCCATGGAGACAAGGGGATGCATAGCCATATATAAGGATTCCATGCTTACATTTTATGTTTCCACACAGTCCGTGCAGTCAGTCAAGGGTGGGCTGGCACAGGCATTAAAGTTGAAGCCTGAACAGGTCAGGGTAATACAGGCAGATACAGGCGGTGCGTTTGGTGTTAAGGGTTCCTTCTATCCTGAATATGTTATGGCAGCTTACGCCTCCATGAAGTATGGAAAACCGGTTAAATGGATTGAAACCAGGACAGAACATCTTCAGGCTGCATACCCGGGAAGGGGTGCAAAGGCCAAAATTAAAATTTATGCCAGGAACGACGGGAAAATAACCGGAATAAAGGGAGATGTGTATGTGGACGCCGGGGCATATGATGCAGGCACCGGAAGTTTTGCCTCCAGGTTCATAGCCTACCAGATAACAGGGCCGTATCATATCGAAAAGGCATATATGAGGGCGTTTTCGGTTCTGACCAACAAGGCTCCCATGGGGCCGTACCGTGGTGCAGGTAGGCCGGAGGCTGCATTTTTCATGGAAAGAATGATGGACCTTCTTGCGGACAGGCTGCAGATGGACATATCAGAAGTAAGGCTTGTAAATGCATCCACAGAGCCATTTACATCCCCAACAGGATTAACAATAACTGAGCCCACAAGGCCGTTCCTTGAGAAGGCACTGGAGGCAGTAAATTACAGAAAGGTATCCATGGAGGAAAAAACAGGACTGGCATTCTTTGTCCTTATACCGGCATCAAGGCCCGGCGAGAGTGCCAGAATAGATGTATCAGATGGAAAGGTCGTAGCACAGCTCGGCGGTAATGTGCATGGTCAGGGTCATGAATTATTTGTTAAGGATATTCTGGGAAACTCACTTCAGGTGGAGCAGGATCTTATTTCACTGTCAAATGGAGATACATCACTTATGGAAAGTGGTGTGGGTTCCTGGGGAAGCAGAACTGCAATAGCAGGTGCATCTGCCCTTGCTGCTGTGGCAGAAAAAATCAAACAGCAGGTTATAGATAAGTATGGAAAATATAGCCCTGAAAAACTTCTATCAGGCAATTACAGCGCCTTTGAATTCCTGAATATCGACTACGATGTAAATTCAGTAAATTTCAATATGATCACCGCTGAAAGGGATTCTAACAATACAGTAAGAATGAAAGACTGGTATTCATATTACGATCTTGGCCACGTGCTGAGCCCTGTAAACGTTGTTGCTCAGATAACTGGTGGTACCCTTGAAGGAGTTGGCCAGATGTTTTCTGAATCTCTTAGGTACTCTGAAGAGGGCCAGCTAATGACCACAAGTATAACAGATGCAGGAGTGCTTGCGGCAGATTATGCACCGAATCTTCATATAAAATGGGTTGAGAATGGATCACCCGCACCGGACAGGGCAAAAGGGCTCGGAGAGGCACCTACAATAGGCACGCCGGCTGCACTTGCAAGGGCCATAGAACTGGTAACTAGGAACAGGGTCAAAAATACCCCAATAAAACTTGAAGACCTGGCAAAATTATAAAAGTTTTATTCCATTACGATTTTCCTGCTTAAAGATTGCAGGACATAAATTTATTTTATATCCCGGCATTATATTTTATGATACTGGAAAATGGAAAAACTAAATGTAGCCTTAACCCAATGGGTGCATATCTTGAAGAATTATATATTGATGGCAAATCCATAATAAGAAAAAGTCCAGACAGGCATGTAACCCATGGTGGGGCGGCTGTGCTGTTTCCATTCGGGAACAGAATAAGAAACGCAGATTATTATTATGGTGGATTAGAATACCGGTTGCCAGAAAATGATGGCAGGAATAGTATCCACGGCCTGGTCAGGGATAGGCTTTTTAACTACATCTCGGGAAAGTATTATATGGAATTTTATACCTATTTCAGAAGTAAATCATATCCTGGCATTGCCTGGATAGGTGTCAGGTATGAAATTCAGGAAAATGAATTCAGAACATTATTCACTGTGAAATCAATTTTAAGGACAATTCCAGTTGAGATTGGATTCCATCCATACTTTACAGTTGATGGAGAATATTCAATAGATTATACAGGCAGTGCCATGGAACTTGAATATAGGGATGGCTACTTCCCTGATGGGAATTATTTTCCTGTAAATCTAAAACAAACCCATATGAGCAAATTGAAACTTGACAATGCCTTCATGATTGATTCTGACATTATCCTCAGTGATGAAAGCCATAGGGTTTTAATAAAACGTAAAAACATGCCCTTTGCTGTAATATACAACGGTGAATATGCCGGGGGAAATGCCGTTGCCATAGAACCTATGACCGGGGCTCCTGATGTTTACCATAACGGAATCGGCCTGATAAACCTTGAAAAGGGAAAAACCTTTCAGTGTTCATACTCTATTTCTTTACTAGAATAATTTTAACCAGATTTTTATCTATTACATATATTTATTACTAATAATCACATTATTTTTTGATAGACATGAACACAATAGATCTTTCAGGAAAGGTTGCCATTGTGACCGGTGCAAGTGGTGGCATTGGGAAGGCTGTGGCCATTACTCTTGCCTCTGCTGGTGCTTCCGTAGCTGTTCATTACGGCCACAATAAGGCGGCTGCCGATGAAACTGTAAGGGAAATTGAATCTTTAAAGGGAAAGGCAGTTGCTGTATCAGCCGATATGACAAAGCCTGAAGATGTTGAAAAGCTCTTCGAATTTGTTGATTCCAGACTGGGTACAGTAGATATACTGGTGAATTCTGCAGGCATTGATGGGCCAAGGCAGACACTGGGTAATGATTCCATAGATGAATGGCAGAAGGTGATTTCAGTAAACCTTTTCGGGCCATACTACTGCTCTCGCATGGCAGTTCAGCGCATGATAAAGAAACACAGCGGTGTTATAATAAATATTACGTCGGACCATGTGAAAATACCATGGGCCGGATACACTGCCTACTGCAGTGCCAAGGCTGGTCTTGATATGCTAACAAAAACTCTTGCACAGGAAACAGCTGATAAGGGAATAAGGGTGTTATCCATAGCCCCTGGAGCAATAAAAACCGCAATAAACAAAACGGTATGGGAGGATCCGGAAATGCTAAAGGACCTGGATAATAAGATAGCCATGGGGGTTCCTGGGGATTCGAAGGATGTTGCAAATGCTGTACTGTTTGCCGCCAGCGATCTTGCATCGTATATGACCGGGACATCTCTGGTTGTGGATGGTGGAATGTTAATATATCCTGATTTCAGGCATGGTGGATAAAAATAAAAACTCTTTAAAAAGGTTAAAAATTTTTAAAAATATAAATAAATTGTTTTATTTCTTGCCAGCGTTTGATGGTTCAACGGCAGGCAAGGCATCTTTTACCTTTAACAGGGTGTTGTTTTCAAACATTTCAGTGACTTCTTCCACAGACCTTCCCTTGGTTTCTGGCATGATTATATAGAATATTATGACTGCTATTGCTGAAAGTACACCAAAGACAGCCATTGTATATCCAAGACCAATATCAACATGCATTACAGGGAATATTTCTATGATGGCAAAGTTTGATATCCAGTCTACAACTGCAATCAGGGATGCAAATAATCCCCTGTACTGTGTCGGAAAGTATTCACCCTGCAGAAGCCAGCCGGTTCCGCCCACTGCAAATGCAAAGAAAATGATGAATCCAGCAAATCCTATAAGAAGCCCTATATCTATATGATCGAGATAGAGGGCAGTTCCTATGAAATCGAATAATGCCATGCCACCATATCCTACTAGGGCTAGATGCCTTCTTCCATATGAATCTATAAGCCTGAATCCTATAAGTGTTGCAAGAACATTTATTAATGCAAGTATGGATGAAGCCTCTATTCCGAATACAGCATTAGATAGATATGAGCCACCTGTTGATCCGAATATATGTAGGTCAGCTATTACAGTTGGACCATAATAGAAGGGTACGTTTATACCGGTTATTTGCTGGAACATCATGAATAATCCTACTATTACAAAAGCCCTCTTGATTCCTGGTGTTGCCTTCATCTTTGTTTCTAACTTGGCAAGCACACCGTGTGTTTCTTTGAGCTGGCTGTCGGTTGCCGTTATATTGAACCTCTTCAATGATGCTTTAGCCTTATCATACTTTTCGTGCAGTATCAACCATCTGGGTGACTCCGGCATATAGAACCTGAAAACAAGCCCGATCAATGATGGTATTGCTGCCACACCGAGGAGGACCCTCCAGTCCACTGCATAGGCAAGCCCTGGTGCTATGAAGAAGACCAACATGCCTACAAGATATGCTCCCAGTATACCCCATGTAATCATCCACTGCTGCATAAGAGATAGATGCCCCCTGCGGTTTTTAGGTGCATATTCAACAATGTAGGCTGTGGCTATTGCTGAGTCTGCTCCCACCGCCAGACCGATAAAGGTTCTTGATACAAGTAGCATCACAAGATCCACTGAAAATGCAGATAATAATGCACCTATTGTATAAATAGCGGCGTCTGTTATGAGCAGGAACTTTCTCCCATATTTATCTGTCAGGGCCGCTGCTATCAGTGCGCCTACTGCTGCTCCAAGTGATGCCCCCTGCTATCAGGTATCCGTAAACGAATGGGGCTGTTGTAGAGAGATTCTTTGCAAATGGTATAAATCCGAGATCTGTGCCTATATTGGACGTATCATACCCGAACAGGAAACCTCCTATTGTGGCCAGAATGGTAACTGCCCAGTAGAATTTTGTGGTAAGCTTACCATTCATCTGTTTCAAAATTGGATCGCTGTCAATGTTATTTAGACTATCCATAAAGATTCAGTTTTTTTTATTATTAAAATATTTTGTTTAATTTGATTATATTCTTAAAAACTTTTTGTTATTTATATAGATATGTCATTAAAATTTAAATACTTGAAATTATATATAAATAATAAATGATAAGTTTTATATATGTTTAATGGTGTCTGACATATAGATAGATATGTGAATATAAGAAAATTTTGGAAGATAATTATGATGAACTTTTCATGCCATCCCATTACTCCTTGAAAACTGATTTGAGATAATATCTCTTAATTGCTTTGATTTTTATGGTACGGAGTACAATTTCAGCTATCCGGCGCAATCATTGTCAAATTATCATAATTCATACAAATATATATCTATAACATTTGTGTTTACCCTTTATGTACAGGCAGCATATACCGGAACTGGAATCAGCAAAAACATATGGCATTATAGGAATAATCCTGCAATTTATTGGAGTTGCCGCAGATGTTTTTCTTCATGGACTCGGTTTCATAATAAGCATAGTGGGACTCATATTATTATTGCTGGCAATAAAATCCATATCTGACTATTATGGAAACGGCAAACCCTTCAGATACATTCTGTACAGTATTATTTCTTCAATAGTATTTGGCGTCATAAGTGCATTATTTATAATCCTGTTCCTGGTGCCTGTGATTCTGGGAATCAGCGCATCTTCAAATCCCGGCAGTGCTGCCCCGGCATTGCTGAGCAACATAGGCCTTATTTTCACAGTTATACTTCTGGTTATACTTGCAGTCTTAATTCCAATAATATTCGAGTATCTTGCTTATAATGAAATAGCAGATCTCACTGGAATAGGGGATTTCCACACAGCGGCTCTTTTGCTTCTGATAGGAATTATACTCACGGTAATCGTGGTAGGAGTGTTGCTTCTAATAGTGGGAATAATAATGCTTATTATAGGTTTCAGCAAACTTCCTGATTATGCAAAGCCGGTTGTAATAGACCAGCCGGGGGCACAGGATTATAATCAGGGCTTTAACTATTAGTAGGAATATTTATATATAGTTATGCATCATTATGCAATATATATGGGCAAGATATACACAATCAGGGAAGCATGCGATATATTGCAGATAGATGCAACAACATTAAGAAGATGGGATAGAGAGGGGAAAATACACTGCATAAGGCTTTCAAACAACTTCAGAAGGGTACCGGAGGAGGAAATAAACAGGATATTAGGAATAAAGAGCAACAGAACAGATGCAATATATGCAAGGGTATCATCCAATGGCCAGAAGAATGATTTATACAATCAGATAAATAGATTAAAATCATTGCATCCTGATGCATTGGTATACTCGGATGTAAGGTCAGGATTAAAATTTAACAGGAAGGGATTTATTGAATTATTGAATATGATAGAGGACAATAAGATAAACAATATTTACATTACACATAAGGATAGATTGGCAAGATTCGGGTTTGATTTAATAGAGGATATATGCAGGATACATAATACAAGAATAATAGAGGTGGAGGGTGAGGAGATACAATCAGCCAATGAGGAATTAACTAATGATTTAATATCCATAATAACATCATTCTCAGCAAGATTATATGGTATCAGGTCACAGAAAATGAAGAATATTTTAGAGGCTGTGAAGGAATGAGCCATTTATGGAAGTCTGATGGTGATAAAAGAACAATAGCATTCGGCTATACTCCTGATTCTGTTATTTTAAAATATTTAGCTGATATGAGGGATCTAACAAATAAGGCCATAATAAATGCATATTCAATAGCCAAATCCAACAATAATGAACTGCCATCCCCTATTACCCTGAGGAAATCATTAAAGAAATATTATGATAACAATATTGATTATGCCAAACACCATATTAATCCAGTGTGCAGAACTGCCATAGCAATATTAAGGTCCTATAAAAAGAACAATGATGGAGAGTTGAAGATTATCAAGGCAGGGAAGCTTGCCATGAGGATAGACTCCGAGCTTGTAAAGATAGAGAATAATAAACTGAGACTAACAGTAAAGCCCCATGAGTATGAATACATTCACATTGTTGATAAGAATAAAAAATTCAATGAATACTCTGAATATAAATTATCAGAGGTATTATTGACAGATAGAAAAGTATGCATTACGTTCAGGGTAGGAAGCCTAAACAAGCCTGTAATAGAAGACAATATAATAGGATTTGACCTTAACTTCAAATCGGTTGATTATACAGTGATAAAAAGCAATGAAATCGTGAAGGTTGATACAATAGATACATCTGACATAGCAAGGGCACAGAGGGACTATGCAAGAAAGAGAAAAAAGATTCAGAAGCATGTCAAGAATCCTGCCAAAAGGAACAGGAAATTGAAGGATGCAAAACACAGGCAGAAGAACACTGTAAGGGATAAATTGCAGAAGCTTACCACTAAAATTGTAAACAATAACAGTGAAAAGACCTTTGTGTTCGAGGATTTAACAGGCATAAAAAAAGAGGGAAAAAAGAAACATAGGGATAATAAGGATAGTAAAAGCAATGCAGCATATAATAAAAACAACAAATCAAAAAGGTTCAGGACAGATATCAACAGATGGCCTTACAGATTATTCCAGAGGCTTATAGATTATAAATCAAATAATAGAACATTATACATAAATCCAGAGGGGACTTCTTCTGAATGTCCTGTATGTGGTGGTAAATTAAAGCACCCAATCTGGAAGATATCTCAATGCAACAACTGTGGTATAGCCTTTAACAGGGATAGATTGTCATCATTATCTATTTCAGTCAGGGGATTGTACCTTTGCGGCACCCCGTTTGCCGTGAGTGGCAGTGCCTCCTGGCATTCCATGAAGAATGATTACCTGTACCATCCAGATCAGGTAGTTGTTGAGAATGTACAGCGACTGCAAGAAAGAAATGCATAATAATGCATAGTATTTCAAGAACGGCTTTAACCAGTAGATTAATTTTTAATAAACTGCAATCATTTTTATCCTGTTCACAAATATTATTAAAAATAACCCATTACTATATTATGGCTGTTTGCCCGGTATGCAATGAAAAATTTGATTATGGGGATTATTATACCATGGCCATTCATTTTATAAATCTGGCCAGGGATAGTGATTCATATCATGTACAGTGGATTAACAGGAATATTTCCAGGGAAAAGATAAATGTGACTCAGTTTACATCCGCCATAGAAAATTTTTATAATATGGGCCATGGAGGAATTAAAGAATGGATAATAAATAAATTTGTGGAACAGTTCCGGGGAGAAAATCCACACCCATTTATATTAAAAATGCAGGGTTACAGCAGACCGGTTATGATGGGTTATGCAGTGGAGCATTATTTCTTTCTGAAACAGTGGGTTAAGTCCTGTTCAATAATAGTATCCAAGACAGATCTGGATGATGTCCAGAGATATGAAATAGAAAATATTCTGTCAGAATATTACGGCATAGGGAGAAAGAAGCCACATATAGAGCTTTTGCTGGAAATGGGTGAGGACCTTGGTATAGATAGAACCCAGATTTATGCCACAGAACCACTTGATGGCACTAAATTTGCCATTTCGCGCTGGAGGGATATCGCTAATAGATGCAACTGGATATGCATAATGGCGGCAATGCATTCACTGGAACTGGTGGCAAATAGAAAGTTAAATAACTATGGTGCAAGGTACAGTTACTTTAATCCAGAAATGCTTATTTCTCCCCTGGTGCCTGAAAGTGTTAAGAAGTTTCTGGGCGAGGGATACAGGAGCGACGACTCGCATTCCTTCAGGGCACTGGATTTAATAGCAAAGTACTGCCATGATTATAACATGGAAAGCATTCAGGATGCCTATCTTATGTCAGCATATGCCTTTGACAGGTACCTTGAGGCAAGGCTGGAAAGGGGTGAAATGTTTGAAAACTAATAATGAAACGGGATGTGCCCTGTGTGATGCCACGTGGGGAGAATATTACAGAGAAATAGAAAATGAGAAAATGTTTTTCTGCTGCAATATATGCGCTGATATATTTGAAAATATGGTTAATGAAGTTAAAAAGGAAACGGGCTGGGATCATATTGACAGTGTTGAGCTTCACGGAAATTATAGCATGGGGAGAAACTGCACAGCGACCAGTGGTGAAAATACATTCAAATATTATTTCAGGACATACAGCGATGGAAGAATGATGGAGTTCAAAAAATTGTAGTTACGCATAAAAATAAAAGTAAATATAGGTTTTCTAATTTGTATGTTATGACAATGGATACAGAGGGCAGGGATATAGAATACCGGACAGGCAGTGATAGAATTAGCGGATATCTGGCATCACCAAATGATGGAAAGGATCATCCGGGAGTAATAGTCATCCATGAAATATTCGGGCTGGACCCATATACAAGATCGGTTGCAGACAGAATGGCCTCAGAGGGCTATGTTGCCCTGGCACCAGACCTTTTCTCAAGCAGGAAGCTATCAGAGGTAATTACCAAAGATGGAATTGCAGCAACCATGGAATTCATTATGTCAATTCCGCCAGCGAAGCAACGGGACGAAGGTTATAGAGAAAAACTCCTGAACAGCATGGATGATGATAAGAGAAAAGTTATAATGGATACCTATAACACATTGCTAAAGAACAGGCCTGTTGACCTTCTCACAGAATATTTATCCTCAGGGATTGATTACCTTCATACACTGGAAAATGTCAATGGGAAAATAGGCAGTGTAGGGTTTTGTTTTGGGGGAGGCATGTCAATCAATCTTGGATGCACCGGGAAGGTAGATGCCACAGCAATATATTATGGAGAAAATCCTGAACCCCTGGATAAGTTAAAAAACGTAAAAAATGCCGTAATAGGATTCTATGCCGGGGAGGATAAAAGGATAACATCGAAAGTACCTGAACTTGTTTCCAAACTTTTTGAATATAATAAGGAGGTTTCTGTTAAGATTTACCCCGGGACGTACCATGCATTCTTCAACAGCACGAGGCCCTCAATTTATAACAGAAGAGCATCAGATGACTCCTGGAAGCTTCTTATGGCCTTTTATAAAGAGATATTCAATCAGTAACCTTCCAGAGTCAAATATATTCTATATTTCTGTTTTTATATTTTTATTCACATCCCGTGGCTTAACAAAACAATACATACCTTTATATTCATTCTTTTATAGAGAATTCATGGTCAATAATCTCAGTTCATTTGAAAGTGAAGTGAAAAATAATTATGGAAGGTCGGATATGGATTTCCCCAAGGGTAGCATAAAAATTCTTGACAGATCCATAGTTGAAATACTGATAAAAAATGCAAGAAAATCAAAAAGTGTGCAGTATAAATCCGGAGATAATGTGTACACGGCAACATTCAGCACATTCACAAAGCTTGATGATGATGGCATGGTTGGAGTTTATGGGGATGTGCCACAGGATAATGATGATGTAAGGGAAATTACATTCCTGGTAACCGGATTCCATGCAAATTGGGATACAGAAATTACCTTTTCAAAGGAGTATATGACTGCCATGCCTGAAAGAGAATTAAAGCATTTAATAAATTTCCAGAGGGCAGTCCTTGCAACAGGGGTTCTATAGAACCATATTTAACGATCCAGTAATCCCCTCCATAAAAATATTCAGAATAGTTCTGGATTTTCTTTCTCAATTCTTTCCATTGCCATATTGAATCCATCCATTATACGAATTACCGTAAATGATGAAATCAGCATTATCACTCCAACAATTGTAATTATATATGGAAAGTAAAGGAAACCGGAAGCGTACCCGAATACAAAGGCCATGACAGGTGATGAGCTCACGGAAAACATTGCCGTGAGGGAGTTGAATTTTCCTGTAATGCTGCTTGGTATTGAATTTATTACCATGGTTTCTATATAGATATTTACAAAGGCAAGTATAACCCCGGAGAAAAATGTTAGCACACCGTCCATGATGGGTATTCTATTGAATGATATAAGAACAAATATAATGCCGGTAAGGAAGATATAAAGTGCCATCAACCCCTTGCTATTCTGATGCCGCCTAAATATGGAATGCATTGACATTATACCCCCGGCAAGCATGCCTGCAGGGAACCCGGCAATAAAGAATGTATAATAAATGGAGCTGGCGTGCATAACAATATAGACAAGGCCGGATGCAAAAACATCAATAGCCACAAACATTCCGTTCAGTATCAGGGTAAGTAGGAGGAATGGTATGATGCTTTTCATTATTTTGAATGTGCTCCTGAAGCCATTTCTTACATTGCTGCGGTTTGAGACCTTCACAGTGTTGGGTATAAAAATCATTGCCATTGCAAGTATTGAAATCCCTATGAGGAGTTCATAAACATAATTATACTTCATGAAGATAAATGCACCTCCGACAAGAATCCCTGCTAGGGTAAAAATCCCGGAGGATAGCTGATCTGCTGACTGTGCACCGGCCATATGGTCAGCAGGTATGATTTCCTTGGTAAGTGCCCTGAAATCATCTGATACCACCCACATAAACATGGATGATAGAAAATCCACGGCATATATAATAAATAATCCATGCCCGGCAATAAGGAACGAGTATGTTATTACCATCATAAGATTTATTATAATATATATAAGATGACGGTCATACCTATCGATAATGGATCCCTCAGGTATGGCAATTATAAGGTATCCAAGAAAGGAAAATCCTGGAATCAGGCTTACCAGCAGGACTGAATGGTAGTTTGCAATGATTTCCCACATGAAATAAATATAGTAAGCTGTATTGCTGAATCTGGCTATATTCCTCGAAACGAGATACCTCACAAAGGCGCTTTTATTATGATGATAAAGTTCTGAGGTTAACATATAAATTTAACTTATACGTATATTTATATCTTATATATAAATTTGTGTTTATGGAAGAGAGGTACAGAGAGGTACTGAATGTGTACAGGAATCCTACAAAAACAAAAATCATCACCCTGCTTATAAACAATAAAAAAATGACGGTTACCGGCATGGCAAAGTATATTAAAACTACCAGGTCGAACCTGTATCAGATCATGTCAGAGCTTGTTTCTATTGGCATGGTCAACGATCCAGAAATCCGGCCAAAGAAAAACTATGTTGAAAAATATTACAGCCTCAATGAGGATTATTTTGCATTCCATGATGAGAAGATAGATGACGAAATAATGGGGCTTCCAGACGATCAGTATAGGGATACCCTGGCATCTTTCCTCATGGCACAGTCATTGAATCTCGGAATTATGGCATCTGCTGTGGAGAACATGCCTTTAAAGGATATCAGGGAAATAAGAGAGGACCGGAATCTGAATATAATGTCATTCGGTACAGTATCCAGGCAGGGAGCTTCATCAATATCAGGTGCATTAAATGAAGAACTAAAGAAAACCATTGATGATAGTGGTGATGATAGAGTATTTCTCTTTCTCATGCTTCCAACAAGGTTGATTGCAGGAAAAAAATAGAACCCATAAGGAGCAGAATGGCATTTAAACCGATAAATTGAATTATTAAGGATTTATTCAATGTTATGGATGATACAGACAACAGGATACTGTTCAATATGCTTAGAAATCCAAGGGGCAGGCTTTCTGATCTCTCGGAGGGGACACAACTAAGCGAGCAGGATGTGCATTACAGATTGAAAAGGATCAGAGAAAATAGCATACTTGAAAGATACATGCTTCATGTTAATCCAAAAATTTATGGCAATCAGGCGTTTTACATGGCATTTGCCACGGATACCGAATACCCCGGCCAGGTGGACGCTGTTATTCGATGTTTTGAAAAACTTACAGTTTTCGGAATTTCCGGAACGGAGAATGAACTCACCAAAAAGATCGGGGAAATGAAATCATACCTTGGAAATCCCGTCATGGAATACTCCCCCAAACAGGATTCCGTACCACTACAGCTTTCAGCTCTGGATAGCTTCATTCTGAAGGTTCTTTCCAGGGACCCAATGACACCTGCAGCCACCATAGCAAGAGAGGCTGAAAAAAGGGTAAAGCAGATAGAATCGCGCCTTGATTACATGGAAAGGCATAATGTATATTCCATAATACCAAAAATAAACCTCTCAAAGGTTAACCTCGTACTTGTTGCATTTTTCAGCAACAACGTGGAAGAAATAACAGATTCTATAGACCAGGATCTGGTATTGATACAGGACTCTATCTCGGGCCTGGTGCTTATATTCGAGCAGAATCTCATGAATGCCAAATCCATTGTAAATAAAATCAAGAGAGTTGACAGTGGTCTTGATGTCATGCTTGTATACGATTACAATTTCTTCAAATAACAGGAACTTGATACATATTTCCCATGCACTAATCTATATTTTGACTTTACAGGGTTATCCCTGGTTTTTCAGAGAACCGATCTTCCCTGTATTGCCTTTGCATAAAACAACTTCATGGAGCAACATATTCTATAACAAAACTAATATATAAGTAGATAATTAATTTAGGAATGCCTAATAAATCAGATGTCGGGCCTCCCTGCAAAAACCATGGAAATTCTGGCAGGCGCAGGAATATATGCAGGATAGAATCCTCTGCTGAAAACATGGAAGTAGCGCAGTATTACTCAGAACATGCACAGGACATAGATATTAAAACTTCAATAGAAAAAGGCAATTATATGGATGCCCTAGAAGGATTGAAACTTCTGGAGACCGGGTCTAAGGAGCCTGCATTCATTTATACCCTGGAGAGCCAGTGCCTTATCTCACTGGGTAGATACGCTGAGGCCAGAGAAAGGGCATCCATGGCACTTGATATAATTCCAGATTATATTCCAGCCATAAGCAGTTTTGCTATAGCAAGCGTGAATCTCGCGGAATTTGATGATGCATTCAATGCATATATGACAGCCCTGGGCATTACGCCGCAAGGCCCGGAATCTCATGCTTTCCTTGCTGAACTGCATTTAAAAATGCAGAATCCAGAGAATGCCATAAAGGAGGCTAAACTTGCATTAAGAGATCAAAAGAACAACATAAGGGCGAATAATGTTATTGTGTCCATAGAAAAATCAAGTGGTGATTATTATTCCTATCTTGATTCTACAATAGCAGCATACAGGAATACAGGACTGGATGAATATATCATTGCACTTATAGATTTTCTCCTTCATGTAAGTAGAAATACGGATGCACTTAGAATTGCAAAGGCATTCGCCAGGCGTGACCCATCCAGCACCCTGATAGGAGATAAACTTGCACATATATATATATGATTAATGGCAAACTTTCCAGTGCGGAAGGTATTTATAAAACCATGAAGGAAATAAACAATAATTACGAATCGGCCATGCTTTACCTGAGCTTCCTGGCGGAAACTGAACAGTATGGAGACCTGAACAGGGACATTGATCTATATATAAATAAATATGGTGATATGGAAGGCCTGCTCTACCTTAAATATTATGGTCTCTCAGTAACAGGAAACCATAGAAATGCAATAGAAATTATTAAGTCTCTTTACACCAGGAATCCTAACAGCCCTGTTTATGCCACTGCATATGCCATGGAGCTGGCTATTAACGGAGATTATGCAAATGCAATAGGTCTTATGGAAAATATAAAATCGGCTTTCCTGGCGAATGATGTTTACTTTTCCATGTTTACCATATATCTCATGGCTGGCAGGAATGATGATGCCCTGGAAAGTGCCAGAAATGCAATGGCCTCGGATTCAGAGGACAGTTTCCTTATATCATTTCCTGGAGATGTTATCCAGGGATTCATTTCAAGGGGCCTCAGGGATTATGCTGAAAAATTTGTAGAATGGCTTCTTCAAAACTCTGAGGGAGAAATGCTGGATATAGCAACTATATACAGCGCAGGTCTGCATGCTATTGCAGATAACTATGCCATGGCCTACAGAATTCTGGATGGAATAGAATACCGGAAAAGAATTGGCCTTGTGGCAGTGGTAAAAGACCTCCAGCAGGGCAGAATCAAAGAGTTTCTGGAATCATACCTGAAAGGCCATAGCCGATAATTTATCCGGAATTTTTTACGACAATAAACGTATCCAGTTTACACAAATTATTTATACCATGCTTATGATTAACATATAATGCCTGAAATATATGTAAAAGATGAAATATATAGAAATATATCTGAAAGCCATGGAGATGTGTCAAAATTTGTGAACATGATGCTGGCACAGTATGTAAATACATACAGCGATTCAAGCAATGACGGGATAGAGCATTACAGAACACACGGAAACGGAGATTAAGCGTAACAGCTTCACTTAAAGTTTTTTATCAAAATTAATGGATTTTTAGAATTTAATATTTGAATAGTTATCCCTGGAAAAATTTTGAAGCACTATGTGTGAATCGGTCCTTTCTATGCCCTCTATTGTTGATAGCCGGTCCATGAGCTTCTGGTACTCGTCCGCATTCCTGTTTACTGTATAGATGATAAAGTCTATGTCCCCGAGAAGGAAATCTACACTTATAACTCCTGGAAGGCCAGCAAGTGTTTTTCCAAGGTCTTTATAGTATTCTTTCCCATATTTTGCCCTGACAAATGTAACGGTATAAAATTGAAATCCAAGTTTTTTATAATTTATCAATGATATACTATTGCCTATAATACCCTCCTTTTTCATGGCATCTATTCTTCTTGCCACTGCAGAGGGGCTATTCAGCCCGGCAGCTATACCTATCTTTCTAAGGCTAATCTCGGAATTCCTTTCAAGAATTTCAAGAATTTTCATATCTATACTGTCCATGAGATTACATGGTTTTCATATTAATAAATCCTATCAAATCAATTAAAATTCGAAAAATTTTGTATTTTATCACATTAAATTAGAAATTATTATCTAAAATATTTATTTTGCAAAAATTTTAAGAACGTTTATATTCAAATAGACTTTTTATATTTTATGTTGAATATAGATGTTGCCAAAGTACCATATATAAGAACAGCAGTGCCAGGCCCGAAAAGCATTGAGCTCCTAACAGAGCAGGGAAAGTATGAAACAGCCTCCGTTACATACCCGAAAAGTTTTCCTATTGGCATCAAGTCCATGAAAGATTCTGTCATTGAGGATGTTGACGGCAACTTATTTATAGACTGGCTCACAGGAATATCAGTTCTCAACCTTGGATACTCGGAATTTATAAGAGATGCTGTCAGGGCTGAAATGGAAAGCACCTGGCATGCGCTGGAGATACCCACTGAGGCAAGGATTGAATTCCTGAAGGCCCTGAGATCCTCGTTTCCATCTAACATGCAGGATTACAAAACAATTTTCGGGATCAGCGGGGCAGATGCCTGTGAAACTGCAGTAAATTTAGCCCATGCAGTATCCGGCAGGGATTCCTATACCATTGTTTTTGAGGGTGCATACCATGGAGTCTCCGGTGGCATAATAGCTGCAACATATGAAAGCAAGTACAAGGCAGGTAACAACAGTCCAGGATTTAAGGTAATAAGATCTCCATATCCCGGCATCCTGTGGGAAAATTACTCCGTTGGCGATGTCATAGATTACATACAGACTGCCATAAGGGAAAACAGTGCTGATTCTCTTCTGGTAGAGCCGGTACTGGGAGAGGGCGGATACGTTGTTCCCCCTGAAGGATTCCTGAAGGCACTGAGAAAGCTCTGCGATGAGAATAACATAATAATGATAGTGGATGAGGTCCAGGCAGGGATGGGCAGGACCGGAAAGATGTGGGCATTCGAGTACGATGGGATAAAGCCTGATATAGTCTGTGCCGGGAAATCCGTAGGTGGTGGCATACCAATGTCGCTGGTTTATTACAGGGGTGACTTTGATGAAAAATTGCCTACACCTTTCCATCTTGGCACTTACCGTGCAAATCCACTGGCACTTGCAGCAGGCAGGGAGGTACTAAAAAGAACTCCTGCAGTTCTTGATAGTGTAAAAGAGAGAGGGAAATATCTGCTGAAGGCTTTCTCAGAGATTGACAGTGATGTTATAGCACAGGTTCGTGGAAAGGGATTCATGATAGGAATTGAACTGGGTAAAAACGGAGGGCCCGTGGATTCAAATACCATGGCAAGGTATAAGAAGCTGCTTATAGAAAATGGAATTGTAATGCATACCTGTGGGCATTATGGAAATACATTCAGGTTCATGGGTGCACTGAATATCGATCAGAAATTGCTTGATACAGGAGTAGAAATATTTGAGAAGGTGGTGAGGACTAAATGGTAGATAAACTGAAGAAAAATTCTGGCGGGCTTTGGTCTGGAACATTTCAGGCGATTTCCTACGTGGCACCTGCGGCTACAGCGGCCTCATTCCTAGTTGAGGAAACCGCATATGTAGGTGCTTCAACAACATTTGTTTTTCTTCTTGCTTTAATAGGTGTTACCTCTGCAATGTATATGAATTATGTTTTCTCTGGAAGGATATCCCATGCCGGGGGGTATTATGCCTATGTACGGGCAGGCCTAGGCCCTAAATTCGGAATTTTCTCCGGGTGGCTGTATTTCATAAACATTCTGGGAGCACTTGCAGGATTTGCCGTGCTTTTCTTTGCAGGAGTTTTATGGCCACTGATCCCACAACTATCATCCAATCCCTATGGATGGATACCCATAGCGTTTATACCTCTGGTTCTTATTTTAGTACTCCTTTACCGTGGATTGAGACCATCACTGAAGTATACCATCATCGGAGGAATAATAGAGGTGAGTACACTTATTATAATTTCCATTGCAATAATAATTAGGCTAGGTCCACATAATACATTTATTCCTTTCACACCTCATGGTAATTCTTTCGGCAACCTTGGACTGGCCACTGTATATTCAATATTGGGATTTGTGGGTATTGGTTCAGTGATAACGTTATCAGAGGAACTTCACCATCCAAAGAAAATTGTGAAAAAATCAATAGTTATTGGAATGCTCATAACCGCAGTGGTGTACATTCTTGTATCGTATGCAATGGTTGTAGGTTATGGTATAAACAAAATGGCATCTTTCTCAACTGCAACAGACCCGGGATTCACTGTTGTGGATAACTATTTTGGGCCGGTTGTTATGATTGTGTTTATTATAATAACCCTAAACAGTTTCCTGTCGAACGGCATAGCAGAGGGGAATGCCTTCAGCCGGGAAGGATTTGCCATGGCCAGGGACGGAATAGTCTTTCCAAAGTCTCTGGCAACCGTTCATAAAAAATTTGGTTCTCCGAACAAAATAATCATTATAGAATGGTTTATTGTAGTTGCATTAACCCTCGTCGGTGGACTTGTTTTTGGCCCATTTGAAGGAGCTGCTATTATAACAGCAGTAAATGGTGTTTCTCTTTATATAGTGCATATACTTGCAAATTTCTCCCTTCCTATATATGGGAAAAAGACCCTGAAGTTAAAGTTAAAGGGCCTTTTACCCCTGGCTTTAGGGCCTGTTCTAGCAACAGTAGTCTACGCGTTTGCTATATATGGAGAATTTGTGCCTATACCCACAACGTATCCCGGATACATCGCACCATATTCTATCATAGCAGCTGTAATTGCTGGTATAGCTATAACCATAGTACTGTTTGTCAAAAAGCACCCGTCCGACCTCAAATCAATAGGGAAGGAGCAGGAGCATATGTTAGAGCCAGTATCCGAACAGGAAATGGAGGAATAAATTAAACAATTAATTTTATTTAAAAAAATTATTATAATATTCCTTTATTTATGATAAATGAAAAAATATTTTAGAATAGCAATCATTGTAGGATCCATCATACTTGCTATAATAATTATATCGCCCTTTATTTTGAGTCCATTCAAGAAACCACAGGACAGATTTTTTAAAGGAAATTACAAATCATCTGGAAAGGAAAGGGTTGTTTTTTTCAGCTGGGATTCTGGTTCATTAAATTTGTTGTCGTTTACAGCGGTGCATTTCATAGAAGTTGTTCCAACGTCAATACCCAGATAGTTCATATTCTTACTATTGTTTTCAAATATTTCTCGTATTCGCCATCCGCTAAATATCCGGGAAGCTCATCAGCATCAATATGTTTCCTCAAAAACGGTGCCAGTCTGTTTCTGTATCTCTTGATTATCCTTATGGCCTCCGGGTATGTATTTGCATACCTGAATATTCCATGTATATTAATTCCTCCTATTGATGCCATCAGTGGATTAATCCCATCCTCCTCTCCTATTCCTATGAGGAATAGATCTCCTCCCCTTGCTGTCCTATGGATTGAATATTCATGGCCATAACCACTGCACTCAAATACTGAATCGAATTGCCTGCTAATTTTATTATTAATGCATGATGAAAAGCCACATTCCCCTGCATATTCAATCCGTTCCGGATTTATATCAACAACTGTCACATTTGCCCCATATGATTCGGCTGCAAAGGCTGTAAGTATTCCTACCGGGCCAGATCCATTGATTAGGACGCCAGAGTCAGGGCCGAGGTGCGCCATTCTTGCAGCATAAACACCAACAGAAAGTGGCTCTGCCAGGCTTGCCTCATCTGGTGTCAATCCATCAGCACTGTATACGAATCCCTCGGGATGCACTATATGTTCCACCATGGAACCATCAACCGGTGGAGTGGCGAAAAACCTCATATCCGGGCACAGATTATATCTCCCTGTCCTGCAGTAGATACACTTCCCACATGGAATCCCGGGTTCTACGGCAACAACGCTCCCCTTCTTTATAGATGCACCGCCTGATTTCGCAATACCGCCAGTTTCATGACCGAGGATCATAGGCTTCCTTAAAACAAAATCCCCTATTTTTCCATGTAAATAATAATGCACATCAGAACCACAGATGCCCACTGACTGAACCCTGATTTTTACATATCCCTCAGGAATGTCACCAGGTTCCTCCATATCTTCTATTTTAACATTCCCGGCAGACTCAAGCACAACAGATTTCATACAATCCCAAGATTTATCATTTAACTGATTAATAAGTTTTCCATTTATCCAGTCCCGTCACATCCCAAGTTTTTAAGATTAATAAATATGACAATTATGGAACAAAATATAAAAATCTGGACACACCAAAATTATAACTTGATGACATAAAGATTATAAATATAATCATTATAAACATAATCATGGAGATATTTTTCGATAGGGAGAGAGAATTGGAAGGGCTAATAGCAGATATTGAAAAATATAAATCGCTGATAGTATTATATGGCAACAGGAGAGTAGGAAAAACCGAGCTTATAAAAAGAGTAATAAATAAAATAGGCGGAATCTATTTATATGTTGATAACACAAAAAGTTCAACCTTATTATTGCGGGAATTTTCACAAATAATCAGAGAATATTTTAACACATCACTTTTCAACCCACCTGACTGGGATTTATTTATGAAAGGCTTATTCGAGCTTTCAAGGAACAGACAAACAGCAGTTTATTTTGATGAATTTCAAAGATTTGAGGATATCAACAAATCTGTATTTACGGCACTTCAGAAAAATGTTGATTTATACATCGACACATCGAGATTGTCAATTGTCTGTTCCGGATCCTCAATAGGGCTTATAAAGAAAATATTTATGGACATAAGTTTGCCATTATACAAGAGAGCAACCTTCATAATGCATTTGAAAAATTTTGATTTTGTAACATCATATAAATATCTGAGAATTAGCATTGAAGATGCAATTAAAATGTATTCAATATTTGGTGGTTCTCCACAATTTTATAAATATTTTCGTTTGAACAGCATAAAAAATGTAGAGGAAATGATAAAAAACATTTTTCTGAGCAGTACCAGTGCATATGTGTTTGAACCCAGAGATTTCATTACTGAAGAATTCGGTAGGAGGTCTCAAACATACTTTTCTATACTGTACGCTATTGCAACAGGAAATACAAGAGTATCAGAAATAGCCAATATGACGGACGTTAAAGCCACATCACTGCAGCCCTATTTATTTGAACTGAGGGATATATTGAACTTGATAACATATGAATTGCCTGTAACAAATAAAAATAATAAAATTGATAAAAAAGGAATTTATAAACTAACTGACAGTTACATGGAATTCTGGTTCGGCCACTTTTATCCAAATATGAATCAATTTGAACTGGGGAACTATAGAGGAGTGGTTAATTCATTGATACAATCGGTTGATGCTATAGCCCCGCATAAATTTGAAGAAATATGCAGAGATCTAATTATCTATATGAACAATGAAAAAGCTGGTATTATGCCGTTTAGTATACAAAAAGTTGGAAAATGGTGGGGGAGGAATGGATATAATAGTGCTGGCAAAGATCAGGAGGAGATAGATATTTTAGCTATTAATGAGGAAAAAAAGGCTATAATGTTCGGCGAATGCAAATGGACAGGCAGGCCGGGGGATATTTCCATATATGAAGATCTAAAACGAAAAGCGATGAGTGTACAGTGGAATAATAAAGATAGAAATGAATATTTTATATTATTCAGTAGATCCGGCTTTACGGATAAAATGAAAGCTATGGCAGAGGAAGATAATGTAATATTATTCGATCTTGATAGAATTGAAAGTATGCTTAAAAAATGAAAATCGCAGGAGTTCATAAATAGCCACAAACTTAACGACTTCGTCTGGAAAGAGTATAAGCTACAAAACCTGTCATAAATTAAATATATCTATTGCCAATTAGTTTTTATGGCGGGCAATGTATTCATTCTCGGTGCGGGGCTTTCAGGAATATATTCAAAGATGCAGAATCCAAAATCAACATTAATAGATAAATCCGAATATCTGACAATTTCCACAAGACTGGTCACTGTTGTAAATGGAGATGATAAAAATTACGCATATAAACTCAGGCCTGTTGACAGAAACGAGACTGTTAGGGATATTGATTTTGCAAATAGGCTTATAGTTACTGATAAAGGAAACATCCCATATGGAAAGTTAATTATAGCCCTGGGGCACAATCAGGAAATAAGAACAATAGAGGGAAGCCAGTATCTGCATAAACTGGAAACTATAGAAGATGCCATCAGCATGAGAGAACTTATCAGAAAATCAGAAAACATAACAATCATAGGAGGAAGCTACCTGGGAGTTGAACTTGCATCCATCATTAAAGGAAAGAATGTAACTGTACTGGAATCAGGGTCAAGAATTCTTGCCCGTGGTTCTGAAAGTGCATCTGATTATGTGTCAGAATACCTAAAAAACACCGGGGTAAATATTATTACAGGTTTCAGGGTAAAAGAGGTTACACAAAGTTCGGTATTATCTTCCGATAATGAAGTCAAATCGGATTTGACTGTGTATGCAGGTGGAATATCAGGGAATCCTTTGATAGAAAACCTTGGCATAAAATCAGAAAATTCTAGGATAGTTGTGAACAGGTACCTTCAATCGGTTGACTATGATGACGTGTACGCCTGTGGTGATTCCATGAAAATAGAAGATAAGGATTTTCCAATGACTGCATTTATAGCCAGGAAATCAGGAGTTGTGGCAATGAAAAACGCAACAGGGTCCAGCATAGAGTTCGGTGATTATAAGAGTGGCAATATACTTAGCCTGAATGGGAAATATGTACTTGTAAGGGAGAATGGCTTCAGCAAAGGCCCCATTAACAGCGTTATAAAAAAATATGTAAACAGAAAAACCGAAAAAACGCTGGAAAAATTAAATCAAATAATTGGTAATAAATAGATTCTATTAATCCCTAAAATTCTCTATTGTGAGCAAAATTCCCATTATTATGGAAAATACAATGAAAGCGATTCCATAGTATAGAATGCCATTAAATAGGCCGGTTATTCTATCCATAAAGCCGAGAATGATCACAGGAAGCCCTACTCCAAGATATATTATTATGTAATAATTTGCAAGCATATCTCCGGTTTTATCAGCAGGTGAAATTTCTTTGATCTCCCTTGTTGCCCCGGTAAACGCAAAACCCTGCCCCATTCCGGCAAATACAGTTCCTATAATAAATATATACAGGGAATTTTTCATAATGGATATAAGAATAAATAATATGGCAAGGGCGATAAAAGCCATGCCTGTAACCATTGAACTTTTAATTTTAAATTTTAGGGAAACGATCTGGAAAACAGATGCTATGCCGAGCATAATGAACACTATAATACCGCCCATAGCGATGTTATTAATACCTGAAAGAGTAATAATATATACAGGAGCCAGAGACATAAAAAATGCTGTAATTGACCATGCTATGAATGCAGCAAATGAGCTTAGTAGGAACATTCTTATAACATCCTTATCAATTGATGGAAAATGTAGTTTCAGCATAGGGTTTTTTGGGGATGTATCTTTTAGCGGATACATTGCCATGGCAGGAATTAACACAAAAACAATAGAAACCAGATAAACAAGCCTCAGCGGGTATGGCAAATACTGGGCCATAAGCCCACCGATTAAAGGCCCTGTGGCGGTTCCGGCAGAGGTACCTATAGAAGTTAAAACCGCACCTGCCTTCCTGTGATAATGAAATAATAATGCACTTGCAGGTCCGGCTATGGCCCCACTGGCCAGACCCATAAATGCACGGCCAATGAATAACATGTACATATTTCTGGCAAATAGAAACGAAAGCAGTCCAATAATTTCCATAATCACCCCTATTCCAACCGGCAATTTTCTGCCATGCTTATCTGAATACTGCCCCCAGAAGAGCAGTGATGGTATCAGCATCAAAACATATATCCCGAATATATCTGTGATTATGAATGGCCCAAAATTATATTTTATGGCATAAAGTTCATAAATCGGTGCTGTAACATTGGATGCTGCCATTATAGAAAACAGGAGAAGAACTATAATGGCACTTCCAGCATTGACCCAACCTTTTCCTTGATTATTTACCTCATATTCCATGGAAGTTGAATATCCATCTATAAATTAAGCAGGATTATTCATAATAAAATCCTGATATATGGCAAAGTATATTTATCAAATCGAATACAATAATCAATGCCAGGTTTCAACAATAATAATTTGCAACAAAACGCTAAAATCAGGATAGATAGGTTATTTTACTGCCTGTCCAGTCCGATAAGGCTGGAAATAATAAGAATTCTTTCCAGAGGCACGAAAACTGTTAAGGGCATCTCAGAATTATTGAACAGTCCACAGCCACTGGTATCCGGCCATTTAAAAATATTGCTGGAGTATGGCTTTGTCAATGAACTGCCGTTTGGCAGAGAAGTATTTTATAAGATCATCCCGGAGCAGGTCGAGTTTCTGACAACATATTTAGATGACATGGCTGGAAATCATAAAATATCTATAACAACAAAAAACTCAAAAAATAATGTTTCTTTTTCTGAATGCAGGAGATGTTATGACCACCTTGCAGGACTCACAGGTGTGATGCTTCTGAAAACATTATTATCAAATAACTGGCTTAAACAGATAAATGATAAACCGGAGTATGATTTAACGGATATTGGGGAAATCAACATGATAAGGCTCGGAGTTAAAATACCGGCAAAAAAGAAACATGGGCGAATTTTTGCCTACGGATGCAGGGATCTCACGGAAAAGGAATTTCATCTCGGCGGAGCACTGGGTTCTGCTCTCATGAAAGGACTTGTAGTCAGGGGATTCATATCGGTTCATGACGATTCCAGAATTGTGACAGTTATTAAACCTGTAAAATATTGGTTTGATATATAATGTTATGAGTTTTTATGCAATCAAACGGGATATTTTAGTCATCATCAATTACTGTTAATTCATTGGAATTCCCTGTATGCATATGCCATACTTGTGTTTGAATATGAGATATATTCATTTTCTGTAATTGCAATTATACCGCAGCTTACTGTAAAGGAATCTACCTCCCTCTTTACTATACTATTAAGGCTTTCATTTCCAATCTGTGAGTATATGCGGTAGGACAGAAGATTTCGCGCTATTTCCTCTCCTATTCCGGTTGCAACCACTGCGCCTTTTTCTCCGGCATATATGCCTGCACCTATTATGGGAGAATCACCAACCCTTCCCCTGAGCATGGGAAATGAGCCACCTGTTGAAACAGCAGCAGCGAATTTCCCATTTACTCTGGAAACTGCACCTACAGTATCCTCAGATTTCTTTTCAAGAAATTTGAACTTATCAGGCATACCATTTCTGGCAGTTTCCTCCTTAAATTTTTGTAGTCTTTCAATGCTTCTCTCAGTAGCCGGATTATAATATTCATACCCCATTTCCCTTGCAAATTCTGTTGCGCCATCGCCTGAAAGCATTATATGTGGACTTTTAACCATTACATCCCTTGCAACAAGGACTGGATTTTTTACATTTTCTATACATATTACTGAACCGAAGTCTTTGCCAGACATTACAGCGGCATCCATCTGAATGCTTCCATCAATTCTGGGAACTGAACCTGTGCCTGCGTTGAATAGTGGATTATTCTCCATTGACACTACCGGGCCTATGGCCATATTTAGCGCACTATTTTCAAATTTAAGATCTTTAAGGATATCATCAAGTACGCTGCTCATGGAATCCGGGCTACCTGCACCACCGTGAACTAAAACTGCATTTGCCATATTGGTTAATATGACATAGAATAATTAATTTAACCCAAAAGCACGTATCCTACTTTCGCCATAGATGATACTATGTAGGCTGATCACTTTTTGTTAATGGGCTAAATATATTTATAAAATGATGCTTTAGATTATTATGCTACAAGATTTATATAAAAAGTGGAGTGCAGGTAATGCAATAGAAACAGATTT
Organism: Ferroplasma sp.; assembly: GCF_031200575.1. Classification (NCBI taxonomy): domain Archaea; kingdom Methanobacteriati; phylum Thermoplasmatota; class Thermoplasmata; order Thermoplasmatales; family Ferroplasmaceae; genus Ferroplasma; species Ferroplasma sp. The sequence goes on from NZ_CP133597.1 coordinate 1,298,849, forward strand.
TATGCAGGATTACGCAGAGCTGGGAGAGTTTATGGAGAAACTTTATGATGAAATGAAAATAAGTGTAGACCGTGATATGAAGCCTTACGATGCATATTTCAAAATTATCAAACTCAATAATTTTGTAAATTCTATAATAACAAAGCGCCCGGATATTGTTGATTCTTTGGGCCAATGGTTCAAGAAGGAGAAGAAGGATCTGGATGCAATTGCAAAAAAGATGGGGGCTCTTTATTTGGATATTGGAATAAGTTTTCCTGGCGGTATCATCTTAAGTCTAACTTTTCAGCCTGATTTGTAGTATAAATTTATTTGGCACTGTGGAGAAAGGAATGCATAGACCATTTCATTTATTAAAATGAAAGACTGTTAATGATAGAATGAAAAAATAGACATCCCGTTTATCAAAAATATAGATATAAAACTATGAAAACAACAGTTATTCCTGCAATCATGTATAATTTTTTATTTATTTTCTTCCTGCAATATCCTTTTCTCAATTAGCAGACATGAAACTTGTTTTCCATGGTAAGTCTGCACATCTCGTTCTCGTGTTACAACTATATTATTGATGTCATCCCATTGATAAGGTTAAATACTGGCTTTCAATAAATTGCGCTATAAAGATGATAGATGAATAATAGAAAACTCATAGCCCTGAGGTCTTTTATAATAGCAGCCGGTGCTACGGCTGCAGCCTCCTTTGTAGGAGTGTTTGCAGTGATGATAGGGGCCTCTGCAGTGGAAATGGGCTGGCTACAGTCATCATCTAACTCTTTGAGCAATTTGGGGCAGATACTCTGGGGAAGGATCAGCGATAGAGTCGGAAGGCGCACGCCTTTTCTGGTAGCGGGAAGCATTATCCTTGCTGCTCTGTGGTATATGCTGCCATACTCATATAATCCTGTAGATTTAATAATTTTATACGCACTTATATCTCTATTTTCTGCAATGATTACTGTTAACTGGTACTCATTTATTGCTGACAATATTGCTCAGAAAAGGGGGCACTTCCTTGCAATTATAACTAACATTGCCTCTCTTGGTACAGTGATATCACTGATAGCCATGTTCTTCTTACTTGACAGCGATTCCAGAAAGGGCATTATTATTCCCTTTACTGCTGCATCCATTTCCTATATTGCATCGGCTGTAATAGGATTCCTGCTCACGGAAAAAAGAAGTGAATCTATTATGAGCAAGAACCTCCTTGGTACCCTGAAAACACTGAAGAGCAATAACAGGTTTTATAAGTATTTCATGGCAACCAATGTGCAGTCATTCTTCTGGTCACTGGCATGGCCCATGTTCCCTATTACCATTGTGACAGTAATGCACTTTTCCCTGAAAGTTGTGGCACTGCTCACCATTGCCTCAATCGGTTCTGCACTTATTACACAATATTTTATTGCGAAATTTATTGATAATGTGAACAGGGTGCCACTGATTTTCCTGAATAAAATCATGCTGAGCGGCATACCACTGATGTATGCATTTTTTGACACACTCCCATTTTTCATAATTATTGAAATATACAGCGGATTTCTGGGATCCATACAGAACACAATTCTTACATCATACACACTGGACGTTGTACCGGAGGGTCACAGGGCAGAGTATATATCCATTCTCAACGGTTTTAATGGAGCAATTTACTTCACCGGTGCACTAACAGGCGGTTATCTCCTTTCACTTTTTATAGATTTCTTCCCTCTCAGGCTTGCCCTTACCTTCTCCTATCTTATAGTGTTCTCTGGAAGGTTTCTTTCCTCATTCCTGTTCCGTGGATTAAAGGAAGTTGAGGGCGGTGGAAGAAGCAACGGTGTCCTTAGAATACTGTTTAAGCCCAGGCAGCCGGGGTCCCCATCCGGAGGTCCCATAAGTCCGAGATGAGTTGATATGCCTTTCATGCCTGAGGTTTCCATGGCATTCCGGACTCAAAATGCAAAACGGTGTGATTAACTATTTATATTATTATAGAATATATAGAACATATGTCAAAAAATCTGGAGATAAGCCTTGATAGAAACTCCCATGACGCAATATACATGCAGCTATATAATCAGATAGTTCAGAATATTACTTCAGGGAACCTGGAAAGGGGAGATTCGCTACCCTCATCTAGGGTTATGGCCGGAACCCTGGGCATAAATTTCCATACAGTAAACCAGGCATACCAGAGATTAAGGGAGAACGGAATTATAGCCAGCGGAAAGAACAGGAGATACATCGTGGTAGGGAAAAAGCAGCCCGGTTCAGTAAATAAGCTCATGGAAAAGGAAGCAGAGGTTGTAAACGAGGCCCTGGCCATGGGATATTCTGAAAATGACATAATTGAAACGGTCAGGAAGATACTGGCAAATAAGTCATAAAATTCATCAATAATAAATATATAAATTATCTTTTAATCATATAATAGACGTTTTTCTTCTTTCCCAAATCATAAATTATTTTATTGGAGTTTTCTGATATGTCCTCGTGCCCCTCACGGCCTATAAAGCCGTTGCTCTTTGCCTTCCAGTACATATCGTAGGTCTCCAGTAAATGCCTTGGAAACCCTGCAATGCTTTTCAGGTAGTCAGGCATCATTTCCATAATAAATTTCGTTCCTGTGTCTATTAGCTTTTTCTTTTTCCCTGATAACTGGAGTCCAAGAAGCTTCCCACGCATGAACTTGTAAATATAAAAAGAATATGATGCATAGAACTGCACTATCTGATCCAGAACCGGCCCCACACGTGTTTTCATGACAGGTGTCAGAACATCATACCTATCCCAGTCCAGTGTAAATAGTGATTTGCTATCCAGGGCCTCATCAAATATTCTCGTCCCGGGGAGCGGTGTGTAAATTGAAAATTGCAGTGCGTCAGCCCCTGCCCTGGCAAGCTCCCTGGAGAATTTAACTGTTGTCCTCAGGTCCTTGTATCTTTCATAGGGTGCCCCAACCATCATTCCAACAATTACGACGATTCCATTTGTGGAAAGCACCCTTACGGCACTTACCGATTGTGGGGTAAATTCCCCTTTATGCATTTTTTTCAAAATTTCCGGGCTTCCGGATTCAACACCAAGGAAGGATATGCTCATTCCTGCTTTTGCGGCTTTTTCAATAAGATCAGGATGCCTGGATGTTACATCAACACGCATCTGGACTATCCAGGATGTATTGAGTCTTTTCTCCAGGATCATGTCAAAAAGTTCGTTCCTGTGCTTTACATTAGGCTCTACTATGAATATATCATCTGTGAAGAATATCCAGTTATAGCCTGCGTCACGTGCACGCTCCATTTCCTGCACAATTCTTTCATTGGATTTATTTCTCCATGTATTGCCCCATGTGGGTGTGACTGAGCAGAAATCACAGCCATAGGGACACCCACGGGATGTTTCCAAGCACATAACCCGATCTTCCCTGCCAAAAACCTTGAACGTATACTTTGAGGGGTCAAGGAGTTCCAGTGGCGGTAATGGAAGTGTATCAAGATCGGAAATCAGTTTCCTTGGCTTTGTTCTTTTTATTCCCGAATCAGATTTATAAACTATGCCATTTATCCCATCAAATCCGGTTCCATCAATAATTGAATTTGCAATATCGTATATTGTTTCATCGCCCTCCCCCAGAACAGAGATATCAAAACCAGCATTTATCAGTTCTTCTGGCAGGAATGTGGCATGATGCCCCCCTGCTACGAGCACTGTATCAGGTTTGAGTTTTTTTATCCCACGTGCAATATATCCCGCATTGTTATGGGCAGCAGTGGCATGGAGTGTAATGCCAACAAGATCAGGCTTGTATTCAACAGCCATCTTTATTGCATCATCAAGGGATATGCTTTCAGCCTCCATATCAATTATTTTGACCTGGCTATCTTTTATTCTCTTAATTTCACCAGCAAGAGCCAGCAGCCCTAGCGGAGCAGGCAAAAAACCCCATTTGCTCAAATAGGCAGACCCTGTACGGTTGCTGGGCCTTATAAATACAGCCCTGAATGCCATATAATATTATTTAATAATATTATAAATTCTTTGTTATCCAAATTCTCTAACAAAAGTTATTTCTTTTTATTATGACAATACCAAAAGCATTATAACGTTTAGAACAATGGTTTTATCATGATAACATATGTTAGTGAGCATGATGTAAAATCCAGTTTAAATATGAAAGAATGCATCGAGGAACTAAGAAAGGCATTCATGTCATATGGCGAAGGCCTTTCCGATACACATCCCAGGGATCGCATAATTGTAGATAAAAATATTTTGAATACCATGCCAGGTTATTACGCTGAAAGGCACCTTGCAGGGCTGAAAACATATTATTCAGGGCCTAAGGGAATTCATTTTACAGTATTAATATTCAATACAGAAAGGCCTCAAGACCTTTACCTAATTGAGGCGAATGCTCTGGGACAGATACGAACAGGAGCACTTACAGCTATGGCCACATCAGAAATTGTAAGGAAAAAATCTATTAATTTTACCCTCATTGGATCTGGATTCCAGGCAGAGTCACAGTTCCTTGGGATGAAAGAGATGTTTAATCTGGACAATGCATTTGTGTATTCCAGGAATCCGGAACATTCAAAGAAGTTTGCCGATATATTCGGAATTCAGCAGGCAGAAAACCTTGAAGTTCTAAAAGAGTCCGATGTCATTACAACCATAACAAACAGCAATACACCAATATTCAACTATTCCCAGCTGCCAGATGAGTACCACATAAATCTGGCTGGGTCCAACTTTCCCATAAGAAGGGAGGCTGCGCCGGATGTGCTTGATAAATCAGACGTTGTGATAGTGGAAAACCATGATCAGGCATTGAAGGAATCCTCTGAGATTATGGGAATAGAGAATAAAAGTAAGATTGTTGAACTCAAGGATTATATAATAAATAAGGAGAAATATTCAGGTAAAAAAACAATTTTTAAATCCATGGGAATCGGGCTGGAGGATGTTGCTGCTGGATATGTTATCCTGAAAAATATGGGATTTCTAAATTAATTTTATTTTTATGTAGCTGTTGCAGTTTTTATTACTTTTCTCCTGGTAACTATAAAAATTGCCATTATGGCCAGCAATATTACCATGGTTACAGTGGCCTGGATGTATGGAAATGAAGGTGGGTATATGCTATAGTATATACCAAAAACAAGTATAATAAGGGAGATTGAGGGAAGTATTAGATGCCATGTATATTTGAATTCATGCATTGCCCTGAAAAAGAATGGAAGGGCAAAGTCACTCATTATATGACCGAAAAACAGTGCAAGACTTGCTATGGTAATCAGGAATATATATCCATAAAAGGGACCAAGTATTACTCCGGCTACAACACTGGCTATAATACTGGTGAAACCCATGAAAAGAATTGTATTGGATGGAGTTTTGTATTTCGGGTGTATCTTTGAAAACCATTTTGCAAATACATGATCTTCTGAAAATGAGTAGCCCATTCTTCCCAGAACGTTAAGCGGCGATACCATGGAAACAAAGATACTGTTGAAGAGTAGTGCTACCATAATAAGGAGTACGGGAAAACCCAGATATTCATTGGCCAGTATAAGCCCGGGAACGAGTTTGGATGCGAAGTCACCCATCCTGGAAGGTCCCCATCCAATTGTAAATGCATAGGATATCATGAGAAAAAGTGCTCCAGTGATAACGAAACTTAAAATCATCGCTTTTTTGATATTTTTTCTGGGCATTTTTGTTTCCTCACCAAGATACACTGCACCTGAGGCACCTGTCATTAGAAATGTCCCCAGTACAATCCCTTCGAAAAGAGGCGCAATGCCACCAGAGATATTGGGCAGAAACACTGCGGTAGTATTCCGTGGGCCAGATATAACAATGATGGAAATCCCGAGAACGAGGATGAAGGTTATTTCCAGAAGCGCTCCAAAAAGTGAATACTTGACTGAAGGCTTCACTCCAAGATATGGCAGCATGGTGAATATGGTTACAAATACAATTAATATGGGAATCCAGAAATATGTGGGCAAGGCAATTCCAAAGTATGTAGAAAATATGCTGGGAATCAAAACACCTGCAAAAAACAGTGTTGTATTGGCCAATATTGTATATTCAAATAATAGATAGATCAAGCCATCAAACATCCCATATTTTCTCCCAATAGCCCGGCTGGTAAATGCATAAAAGCCACCCGCACTGGCCATTTTTGAGGAATACTGGTACGGAGTGTTAACCCATATAATCCCACTTATTACAGATATCAAAATAGCCAGGGGCAATGCTCCCTTTGCATAGAATGCCGCCCCAGTTAAAGATGTTACTATAGATGCTAGGGGGGCAGTGAAAGCTATAGTTTGACCTACAATGGCCCAGAACCCAAGAGCGTTTTTCATCAACCTAGGTTTGCTATGTACGTTATTCATATAAAAACATCTATTAATCATATATAAATATTTGTTAATTTTAAATGGTAAGTTTAAATATTTATTATGCACAAAAGGGATAAGAATTTATATATGTATAAATAATAGAGTAATATATAGAAAAAATATATCATCTAGAATAGATATAAATAATAAATTTAATCCGGTAAGATAATGTAATAAAGTTGTACCTTTTAATTAACAGTAAGGTAACGTTGACAGAGATGATGTGTATCAATACTTTAACAATTTTTGCTAAAAAATATTTTAAAGATACTTTAGCAATTGATAAAAAAACAATGCGAATTTGTCAAAAATTTCAATATTTATTAGAAAAAGGATTTGATTATGATGAGATCAATACTCCTTATAAAACACCACAAAAGTTGGGGCAACATTTAAAGTTTCAAAATCTTTAATATCCTACTCTTATATTTATAATATGGGTTTATACGGCAATAAAAGCTATGAGTGACCAGAATTTCAATTTATTTCTTTATTTGTGTTAGCAATATATATGCGGAAAAATTTCAAGGTAGTTATTAAATACTAAATCTGCATAGAAATATTGATTTACATGTATGATGTGAAGGCAAGCATCCTGAGTGCCATTGGTAATACACCCATGGTGAAATTGAACAGGACGGGCTGCAAAAACATAGAAATTTATGTGAAACTGGAGTATTACAATCCCAGTTTCAGTATCAAGGATAGAATAGCAATAGGAATGATAGAGGATGCAGAGCGGAAGGGTATAATAAAGAAAGGAGATTATGTAATAGCCAAGACCTCCGGGAATACAGGTACCGGTCTGGCCATAGCATGTGCCGTAAAAGGTTACAGATTTATGGCAGTGATGTCTGCCGGTAACACGGTTGAGAAATCACAGATGTTAAAGGCATTGGGAGCTGAGGTTGTGATAGTGCCGCAACAGCCTGGCGAGGAGCCGAATACTGTGTCCAGGAAGGACAATGAAGCAGTTGAAAAGAAAACTGAGGAGCTCACTGAAAAGCTGCATGCATACAGGCCCAATCAGTATATCAATCCGGTAAATTATCTTGTCCATGAGTATACCACCGGGAATGAAGTTATCAGCCAGACAGACGGAAACATAGATGCTTTTGTGGCATATGTTGGCACAGGGGGAACTTTTGTTGGAATATCCAGTGCATTAAAAAAATTCAGGAGCGATATTAAATGCTATCCTGTTGAGCCAGAATCTGCACAGTTCCTGGCAGGGAAGCCAGTTATAACAACCAGGCACAAAATACAGGGAGGTGGGCATGCCATAAAACCACCGTACTGGGATGAATCACTTGTTGATGGCTATCTCAGCGTCTCAGATGAGGAGGCCATATTTGCCGCAAGGCACATGGCTGCTACAGAGGGCATATTTACCGGATATTCCGGAGGAGCGAATGTAGCCGCAGCAATGAAACTGGATGATACAATGAGAAGGGGATCCATTGTGGTAACAGTGCTGCCGGATTCCGGATTAAAATATCTCTCATCTGATCTTTATAAATATTAATTATGGGAGGCATGGAAATCCATGTCCGTAATTTCCCTGAATATTTGCTCACCTTTCTCAGGGCTTAACTGGTAAAGCATATGGAAAAACAGGGTTTTTTTATCTGGATTGCTGCGGACCATACTGACCAGATAATCGGCCGTCTTCTCCTTAGAGTTGATGGCCATGTCCCTGGCCTCTTCGTCTGAACCAACCTTATTGTGAATTTGCTTGAGATCTTCAAGAAATTCCCCTGCAACATCCACATGGACCGGGCATATATTAAGGTGTATTGTTGAGGGAAGCCCGAGATTTTTGTTTGACGGCTGCACCTGCGGGTACCACCCATGCTCTATCATCTTTACCCCTGTCTGGAATATGCTGTTGTTATCATCCTGGAAGGCGAATATTGTTGCATCTGGCTTTCCTGTTATCCTGTACCCGATTTTCTCTATTCCGGCCCTTATGGTTTCGTATGCGTCTAGGGTTTTTTTTGCCAGCCTAGTATATCCGTCAAATCCTAAATAATTGAGTATTGCCCATGTTCCAGCCAGTGGCCCTGCCGATTTTGTGGCCTGCATGCCTGCGTTGGACATTGGGTATCCGGGCCACCGTGCATTAACATATATCTGGTGGCGCCGGTATGATTCGTTTCTGTACATTACCACTGATGATCCCTTGGGGGTGAATCCATATTTATGGAGGTCAACTGACATGGAAATTACGCCTGGCAGCCTAAAATCGTAATCTGGAATACTCTTTCCATTCTCCTTCAGGAATGGAAGTATCATGCCACCGACACATGCATCAACATGAAGCCATAAATTATGCTGGAGTGCCAGATCAGAAAGTTTTTTTATTGGATCTATTGTCCCGTATGGAAATGATGGTGCAGATCCAACTATCATGGCGGTATTATCATTTATCTTTCTTTCCATGGCATAAACATCTGCCAGGTAATTCTGATCCACATTTACCCGTATTTCCTTCAGGCCGAGATATTCTGCAGCCTTGCTGAATGATGGATGGGCAGTTACCGGAAGTATCACCTCAGGAATGCCCTTATGCTTTTCCAGAAACGTATCCCTTGCTGCCTTCATTGCCAGTATGATGCTCTCTGTTCCACCTGTTGTAAAGGTACCAGAAACATTATCCTCTCCATGTAGCAGTGAACCCATCATTGCCACAACATCATTTTCCAGTTTCAAAGTACTTGGAAAAGCATGGTAATCCATTCCATTTCTGTTAGAAAATTTTAGGAAGATGTCCTGAAAGTTTTCCAATTCTTTGATGCCGGGATCATAAAAGTATGTAAACAGCCTTCCCCTGCTATTTTTAATGTCACCCTCTCCATAGGAGTCGAGAATATCGTGTATTTTTTCTGAATCAATCCCTTTCTTTGGAAATTCTTTCAACATAATTTAATATTTTCTTATGGTTAAAAAAACTTTGCCGGATTAATACCTATTTTTAACCTTTTTACCGGCTGCTATAATTAATCTCTCTGCCAGAAGCCTGTCCGAGTCAATAAGTGGAAGACCCGTATCATTACTGCCAAGTATGACAGGTATCTCGGTGCAGGCCAGAATAAGGGAATCAACGCCCCTGTTTTCAAGTTCCTTTATAACTGGCAAAAGAACTGCTTTTCCCTCGGAAATACTTCCAAGCTTCACGTGCTGAACAGCCCTCATGACAGAATCCTCGTCCTCCGGGATAATGGTGTTTATTCCTGCCTTTTTTAGATCCCTGATATATAGCCCGGATTCTATAGTGGCAGTTGTTGCCAGTATTCCTGGCCTCTTATAGCCTGATTCCAGAACGGCACTAACTGTCAGGTCGATCATGTTCAGAACGTTTATTCCTCTGTGGAACTGGTCAAACCAGATATGGACAGTATTGCATGGTATTCCAACTGTCTGTATACCATTTTTTTCCATGAAATCAATGCCACGATTAATTGAGTTCACCGGGCTTTCACCATTATTAAAGTATGCATCAATCCTGTTTGGAATTTCAGGGTCATTATAAAGGATGTACCTGACGTGTTCCTGATCATTATCAGCATCAGTTAGTTCTGTCAGCCTGTCCAGAAACTGATTTGTTGCTTTTGGGCCCATACCGCCGATTATTCCAATCTTTATATCCATATCATCAGTATACAATAAATACAATATAATATTTCCCCGGATTGATTTCTGGGCACATGAAATCCTAAAATGCCCGGAAAGGCATAATTAGAGTTATGCCTACCAGTCTGCGTTTTCAACCGTAATTCCAAGTCCCGTTTCCTTTCCAAGTATGTACCACGTTATTGCCCCTGCTGATCCTATGACCCAGACGAAAATGTTGAAAAGCATGTACTGGTCCAGGCTGTATGTATATGTAATATATATTGTTGGAATATAGAGCCCAATACCCAGAAAACGCACCAGCGCTGTAAGGGTGCCCCTTGATTTTGTAGCCCATACCTCTGATTTCAGGGTATCTTCTGCTAAATATCCCAGCTGGACAAAGGCATTCAATGCAATAACCAGCATCCAGAACATAATAATATATTTAGACCAGGTACCTATGGTTTCATATGTGATAAGTGTGAGGACAAGTGCCCCAACGTTTCCATAGAGAAGCATCTTCTTCCTGCTTACCCTTTCCCCGAAAAGCCCAATAAATCCAACCACAAAGGCTGCCACGCTGGATACAAGCAGTATAAGGTCGGTTAGATTAGGAAATATAATGGGCCCGAGCTCATAGGCTATAAGCCCGAAACCTGTTGTCCCTGCAAATGCAGTGGTAAGGGTTGCAAAGAACTTCAGCCAGAAATGTTTCGTTCTATCAAGCTCATCTTTTTCTGATTTCTTTGAAATGTTCCCAATGCTCTGTGAAAATCGATCCTCCCCGTAATATTTGATTGCGTCAGCCTTTGCCTGTTTCTCATGCCCCATACTTGCAAGCCACAGGAAACTTTCCGGCAAATAACGCCTCGATGCTAACAGTACTATGAGGACTATGACAATAGTTCCGGCAATCATGATCCTCTGGAAAAATACTGACCCATATGCTGTAGAAAAGGCAACGCCTGCCAGCACCAGGCCGCCAAGAGGTATGAAGTTCAGTTCCAGGAGCATGGTAGAGCTTCTATGCTGCCTGGGCATAATTTCCTGGGAGAGTGCCATGATTGTATTCATCTCTCCTCCGGAAGCAAAAAGAAGTATTGCAAGGAATATCAATATTAGGTAGAAAGAATAGCTTAGCGTTATGCCAATTGCACCTACACCGTACATTGCCATGGTGATATAGAACACATCCTTTCTTCCGATACGGTCCGATACAGGCCCGGCAACAGCGATTCCTATTATGAGCCACAGAGGCGACCATGAAAGCAGTATTGCAGTGAAATCTGGTGGAATTGTTACCCATGTTGTTGCCACTGAAGCCATTCCGAATATATAGGATTCAAGAAACATACCCATGGAAAAGGAAATAAACGCCCACGTATCAGTTCTTGTCCATCTTGAAGCAGTTGATATGCTTTTATCTAAATTCATTTAAAAAGGTTAATATGTAGAATAATATAAAATTAATCTATCGTGCTCTTTTACAGGTATTTAATTTTTGGTATATTCACGATCCAGAAGCAAGTTCCTAGGCTCCTTATTTACAGCATCTCCGTAATATTCAAGAGTTACCCAGTCCAGGTGCTTTAAATCCATTTCCGTATCAACTATAAGATTGAAATATTCCTTTGCCCTGAAGTCCGGAAGTATAAAATTCATATACAGTTTATCATCATCTGCATACATAAAAAGAAAATTCCATGAGATATTCTTTTTCATTGCCTTGTTTGCCAGGAAAAGCAGAATGTCTTCATCAGTTCTTGTTAAGTATATGTGATCATCACCGGACAATTCCTCCATGCCATCAAATTCCTTCATATCTTTATTTGCAAAAATAAGAAGGCGGAATTGCCCATTATTGGGATAATTATCAATAAACTGGCCAATGGCACCGGTGTTTTTAAGTGCCTTCACCACCCGGTAATTCCCGAATACAGAAATTGGAAGGCTGATAACAATGGATTTCAGATTAACGCACCAGTCTTCCATGTAATCAAGAAAACCGCTGGTTGGACGTAATGTTACCTTGGCTACCACGCCCTTTATAGGAAGATATTCTGAAAGAAGGTCAGAAAATGCCATTGTAGAGCTTTCATGCATGAATCCGATTAATACAAGATATTTCCCTTCAACTTTGGTATATGGGATTTCCAGTCCGGTTATGCTGTCCAATTTTCGGATAAGATCGGCTATACTTTCATTTACTATCTTTTTTCTAGATGTATAATAAAGCTGGCGTTCATCAACACCTAAAAGTGGAAAGAATGGGACGAGTTTTTCATAACCGGTAATTTTAGGAATGCAAATTGTCATAAAAAGTTCATCCTCGTCCCGGGTTATCGAACATGGAGCTTCTAAATCTAATCCGCCACTGATTGCCAGGGGCAACGCATTAAGTTCAATTTTCAGCTCAAAATATTTTGTGAGCTCCCGGTTTATCTCAGCAAATTCCATTATGTATCATATAACAAATATATAAAAATATTGTTATGGATTTTCATAGCTTTTGAAGGCGGGGGCATCCATTGATGATTCTTTCGGGGGCCTGTTAAGCCAGAATATTGGTAGAAGCAACATAAGCTGGAAGAAACCCCAGAATGCGGATATGTATGCATATACGCTATGCTGCAATACAAGATAGATAGATGCGATTGTAAGTAGCAGCATTATAGTAAACTGGGGCCAGAAATGATCCCATGGTAGTTTTACACCTGTCCTCGCCGTGGTGAAAGGCCTTTTCTTTTTCATCAACACGCTTATGGATGCATAGATGCTCAGCGGGAATATGAGAACATTTGCTGCCATATTGTAAAAGACAAACCGCAGGGGAGCTCCCTTTTCTGTATGAGAAAGTATAAAGGTGGTCATTACCAAAATGGTGTATGGAAGCCAGGCAAAGAAATACAGAATGTTGTTTATGGTAAGCACCCTGATCCCCAGCATGTCTAGAATAGGAGAAATCAGGAATATGAGATAGAACCACCCAAATGTATACCATGTGGTAGTGGCAAACCAGTCAAGTTTCCGGCGCCACGGAAATTTTTTGCTCATGATGATTTTTTTCAGTATTTTCGGCATAAGTTCCAGGGAACCGGACATCCATCTCCACTGCTGGTTTACGTATCCCTGCATTGTTACAGGAGCACGGCCATATACCAGTTTTTTGTTGAAATACATTCCCAGCCATCCATTTATTGCCATATTCACAGTTGTGGCAATATCCTCAACTATGCTACTTTCATCAAAAAAGTTGACAGATCTTAATGCTTCCATACGGTAAACCACATTAGTTCCACATGAAACCAATGTTCCCGTAACGCTCTTCCCCTCAGTGAGTATCTCATAGAAAATAAACTGCTGTGCCTGGGCAATCTCGGCCAGAACACTGGAATCGGCATTTGAATAAATTTGTGGCACCTGTACGAAACCGATTTTCGGGTTTCTATCAAGAAGGGCAGTAGTTTCTCTCAAAAAATCTGGAGCCGGCATCTGGTCTATATCCAGAACACAGGCATACTCCTCTTTTAAATTCTTAAGAACATCATTAAGGGCACCTGCCTTATATCCCCTACGATTATCTCTATGCACATATTTCATCCCAAGCCTCTGGCAGAGTTCGGCTATGTATTCCGTATCTCCTGTGTTAGAGTCATCCAGAACATAGACATCTGCATTTTCTCCCACATTTGAGGAGATGGCTATTAAATTGGTTTTCACCATTTCAGGATTTTCGTTAAAAATAGGCACAAGCACCGCTACCCTGCCCCCCAGGCCTTTAATATATCCATATTCAATAGTTGACTTATAAACATCTTCGCTCTTCCTGAATGATAAAAAGTATGTTATACTCTGAATACCAAAAAATACACTGGCTATCCAGAACCAGATGGTAAATAAATACTCCAGGAATGTACCGTGCTTAAGTATCAGGGCAGCATAAAGTGATGCTATTATGCCTATAAAAATGAAGATAATGGATACAATTGTCATTATATCCACAAACATTACTGTGTATCTGCTCAGGTTAATCACCTGATGTTCCTGAATATATCATCATCCGAACTGTTCCTTTTCACTGTGTTTACATGCTGTACAGGTTTTATGCCGTCGGCGGTAATCTGGAAATAGAATGGATTGGAATCAAATACAGTACCACGCATTTTTACTATATTCATATATCTGGTTATTCCATCATTCCCGGATGTGTAATTCAGCTTTATTATTCCGGTAACATAATATTCTTCAATTCCAAACATGCTCAATTCACTGTTTCTTAATCCTGAGGTGATAATTACTGTAACGCCCTTGAGGGCAAGACTGTTCAGCATTAAATTTACATAATCATCATCAGGAATCAGGAGAAGGGTGATGGGATCTATAACTACCCTTTTTATATTATTTGAAATAATAATCTTTTTCAACTCCGTGACAACCTTTGTAATAAACTTCCTGAAATCTTCCTTTCCTGAAGATATATCAGATTTCATTGACCTTATTGAATCAGATATTTCCATTACCTCGATCATTTTCTTATTGTAATAATCAATAAAGCCTATATCCATTGTCCTGATGTTATCCAGAAACTGATCAGGAAAGGTATCGGTTAGAATCATAAGCCCCTTCTCGCCGATGCTCGCGCCATATGATAGGAATGTGCTTGCGACGGTGGTTTTCCCTGCGCCGGTAACGCCGGAAATCATATAAACGTATCCAGGCCTGAGACCACCAGAAAGTTTGGCATCCAGTGTAATTATTCCGAATTTTGCCCTTTGAACAGGTTTATTGCCTTCCTGTTTAATATCTATTATATCTATTCCATATACATTGCACATTTTTTTTAGATAGTCACCGATTTCGGTGGATGAAATGAGCACTTTTTTTGTTATTCCTGCATCCATAGCCTGTGAATTGAATATCATTATACTGTCTGTTGTTGTATTCTGATCATAGAGCTTGGCTGCAATCAATATGCCATTAGCCTCAATAATTAAGTAAAATGTATATTCAAGGCCCGATTGGGCCAAAATCTTTCTGTTTTGGAAAATTGATATTGATTTTATATCCACAGAATATTTAGAAGATAATATTCTCGAAAGTACATCAAAATCCACATTTGTTTGACCCAACGCCCTCTAATTAAAGTGTTGCATATAAACTTTTTTAAAAGCATGAATAATTAGCATTTATACATGTAATAATTGGATGTGCCCTCTGACTTGATGTTTTTATATTAATTCAATTTAAAATAATAAAAATCCTAACATTACAGGTTACCATACATATCAGCATCAAAGTCAGCACAAACACTCAGGTCGATAATATTCTTTCCGTATATCTCCCTGCTGCAGGAAAACATAATCTGTAGATACTCATTGAGCCTGTATGTTGATATTGCGGATGAGGAGTAAAGCTTTCCATTTTCATATTTGATGATAATGTTAGCTCTGTAAATTCCGCGTTTATTTGCCCTATCCTTGATCAAGTTAAGAAGTTCATTTGTGCTTTCTGTCCGGTATATCATATCCTTCTTAGAAAGGCACTTTAAATTATTTCTTTCCTCCAGTTCATGTTGGGAGAATATTAATACACGGAAATTACTTTTATCATATGGATTTTCAACAACTTCAGCAAGCGCATCGCCCTGCATAAGAATTTCAGTAGGATAATCAATTTTATGTGCACCGATTGGCAGAGAATACTGTATTATTGACAGCGGAGACCTTTTATTTTTTTTATCCATAAGAAAGATAACATCCTCACTCTTTGTGAGTGCTATATCGTCTATAAAGTATGGAATTTGAAGATATCTGTTTAGGACAAGGGATGTATCTTTCTTATAAAGGCTATTGAATCTGATCCTGAGAATCATTTTCCCATCTTCTATGGTTATTTCACTGAACTGCAAACTTGGAACATCCCATAATTCCTTAATCAAATCCAATATTCTTTTATTTATTATCGGTGTGGATATTAAATAATAGGTATCGGTCTCAACAGGGCTGTACGATTCTATTAATTCAATCGCGTGCTTGTTCAGCAGAGCTTTTGTAATGAATGCTTCAAAATAGTATTTTCCATTGTCACTGTCTTTTTTGATGAAAAGACTGATTACAATTTTATGAAGTCTTGACCACCTAAAAATATCAGATGTATCATTTATCAACATTTTCAACTTCATATCAAATCTGCATCCGATATCTTTGATTCGCATTGAAATATAATTATAATTACCTATATATAATTATTCTATAACTAAGAATATTTTTTATGTTTGTATTTATTATAATTATATTTTGAGCAACCGTGTGACGATATTAAGAAAAATATTATTATGATCTTTTTGATTTTACGTGTGTGAAATTCATAATTATTTCAGATGACCTCAGCGGGGCAGCGGGTATGGCATCCATGCTGGGCATAAATATACCGGTAGTACCATTCCATAAAATAGAAGTTATACATGGATTTACTAATAGAATCCTGTCGGTTGATCTGGAAACCAGGAATTCACAGGATCCTATGAACAGGTTGGTATTCATGAATAAAAATTTTCCAGAGTATAGAATCCTAACTAGAATAGACACAATGCTCCGTGGGAGTACATCCCAGTTTATCCAATTCATGTCCCACTATTCTAATCTTGCCATTACAGACACAATCCCGGAATATGGCAGGTATACCTTAACTGGGTTTACCTGTTATCGATGTGAAAGAAAAGATATAAATCAGGCAATTCCTGAATTAGCAAAAAATAAAGTGGCCATACTGGATTCTGCAACCTATGATGACCTGAATAGAATATCCAGAAAATGCATATATGAAAATATGACCCCTGTGGATCCCGGCCCACTGATTTCAATTTATTTGAGGATGATATCATGATTTCCATAGTGGTTGGCAGCATGACAGAAATAACTGAGAAACAGATAGCGCATCTACATAAAACACTTCAAAATGATGGAAAAGCTTCAAGTAATAATGTGGCTCTATATTATCTCAGGGATGAACACTTCAGCAGAATAAGGGATAAAGAATTCTTAAGGGAACTCTCAATTTCAAATACCTTAATAATGAGCGGAGGCGAAACAGCATATTCCCTGCTGGATGCATCCGGATTCGATTATCTCATAAGCGGGGGTCAGATAATGCCACTGATTTCAACAGGCAAGGTAAGTGGTGGATTATTTAATGGATTGCATTATATTATCAAGGGTGGCAGCATCGGAGAAATTAACATTTATGAAAAAATGATTGAATTCGCCATGGAAAATTTTGGGACTGGATAAAACTCCTAATTATTTATACCAGATAAAAATTACAGAACATGCTCAACATAGGGATTACTCTGGGTGACCCTGCAGGCATAGGGCCGGAGATTGTTGCAAAGTCAGTTAATTCAATTAAAAACAGGAATTTCAAGATAACATTATTCGGGGACCGGGAAAATTTCCAGGAAATCCTGAAGCAGTGCATGCTTACTATGGATGGCATCAAGAACATTGACTTTATAAATACAGGGACTGGCGATAGGATAGAACAGGGAAGGGTAACAGCACAAGCTGGAAAGATAGCATATAACAGCATAAGAAGCGCAGTAGAATTCGCCATGGCAGGAAGAATAGATGCATTGGCAACAGCACCGATTAACAAGGAGGCAATCATAAAGGCAGGATCAGAATACATAGACCATACATCCATGCTTAAGGGACTCACAAATTCCAGATTCATTACTACCCTGTTCGAGGTAAAAAGGCTCAGGATTACATTTCTGTCAAAGCATGTATCCCTGCTGGATGCAGTTAAATTTGTAAAAAGGTATAATGTTTACAGCGCAATAGCTGACACATATAAGAGCATGAGACTGCTGGGGTTCCCTGATCCGGAGATTGCAGTTGCGGCACTGAATCCCCATGCGGGGGAGTCGGGAATGTTCGGACGTGAGGAGATTGATGAAATAATCCCTGCAGTGGAAAAAGCTAAGGAAACCATGAAGGTATATGGACCGGTACCGGCTGATTCGGTATTTTACCAGGCGTCCTCCGGCAAATACGATGTGGTTCTGTCACTTTACCATGACCAGGGACATATAGCTGCAAAAACCTATGATTTTAAAAACACAGTTAGCATGAACATAGGGCTTCCATTCCTGAGAACCTCTGTGGACCATGGAACAGCCTTTGACATAGCAGGGCAGAATAAGGCTGATTATGTTAGTATGAAGGCCGCAATCATGACAGCAGCCAGATATGCCCCTGGCTACAGAAAGAGATTCAAAACATTGAAATTTTAGGACTTTTATTAATTTCCCTGCTATATTCAACATATAATATACTTTACGAGTAAATTGTTATCTATGATAACTATTAAATACTCAACTATAATTATGATATGAAAATTGCGAATCATGTATTATAGCAATTGAATAAAGGGTAATAAAATGGAAGAACAGCAGGTAGATAAAAAATATGCCAGATTCGTTCTGGCTCTGTTTGCAATGATTATAGTTGCAGTTATGTACGTTGAGGGCATGCTAACACCATCCCTTCCCTCAATTGCAGAGGGTTTCCATATAACGGTAGACCAGGTAAGCCTGGTGCTTTCTACCTATCTTCTCACAGGGGTTGCCTTAAGCCCTGTGGTTGGAAAACTGGCAGATTTATATGGAAAGAAGAAAATGATGTCAATAGTGATGCTGTTATATGCGGGCGCAGTTTCAGTAACCGGATTTTCTCCGAATTTCACATTCATGGTTGTATCCAGGGCAGTCCAGGGCATAGGGCTCACAATAATGCCCCTTGGCATGGCCATGGTCAGGGAGGAATTCCCCAGAAATATGGTACCTAAGGCACAGGCTCTTATAAGCGGAATGTTCGGTGTGGGATTTGCAGTAAGCCTGCCACTGGGATCATTCATATCTGATTACTATGGCTGGAGAATGACATATCATACTGCCATACCATTTATAGTGGCCCTGGCAATTCTTACAATATGGAAGGTTAGGGAATCAAAATACAGGAGGCCGGATGTAAAGGTAGATTATGTAGGTGCAGCGGCACTGGGAATCCCCCTTGCCCTGATCGTGCTGGCAATGTCAGAGGGGTCCTCATGGGGCTGGCACTCCGTACTGTTTCTGTCAGTGCTGGTGGTTGGCATAATACTCCTAATCCCCATGTTCATTTATGAAAGGCATTACTACCAGAAAGGTGGAGAGGCAATATTTGATATGAAGCTCCTTTCAAAAAGGAATGTATTGATTGCAAATATAGCATTAACTGTTTCCGGACTGGGTATGTACCTCTCCATGCAGGCCCTCTCATATAAATTTGAAACTCCGACACCATATGGTTTTGGCTTCAGCATACTGGAAACAGGGATATCCATGGTTGCCTTTGCGGCTGGAATGATTATATTTTCCATAGTAACGGGGAAGCTGATTTCCAGGACGGGAATCAAGCCACTTGCCATAGCCGGATCCTTCGTAACAGCGATTGGATTTTTCCTGCTATCAACCTCCCCGGGCCTTGCCATGACCCTTATTGATGAGGTTATCATAGGCAGCGGGATGGCAATAATGAATGCATCCATAATTAACCTGCTGGTACTCTCGGTAGAGGCACGTGATATGGGGCTTGCCACATCCATGAACAGCACATTCAGGTACATAGGAAGCAGCATAGGCGCACCCATAGCAGGAACTGTCCTGTCACTTTACACGGTTGTGGATATAGTTCACACTGCAGCTGGAAACGTGATTTTCTCATTCCCGGATTATACCGCATTCAGGTATGCCTTTATTATAGGTGGGTTGACATTCATTATAGCCGCATTTATCGTGATCCTGTCAAATGAGGTACTCGGAAGGAGAACAGTAGAGATACCGGCGAAAAAAACCACGGCAGCAGAAAATTAAATTATTTATTTTTTAGGTTCTAAACATTATTTATCATAAAATTAATTATAATGATGTTACTTTTAAATGATGAAATCTACTGCAAAGGGGATAATTTTTGATCTTGATGGAACAATATGGGATTCAATGCCATACCGGATAAAGGCCTGGGAGATGGCATTCAGGGACTATGGAATTGACAGCGATCCAGAGGTGATCAGGCTCATGATAGGATACCCGGGATCAATGCTTATAAAGAAGATGAATGCCCGTGATCCCAGTATTGAAATGGCAGAAGAGAGGTATTTTTCAGGGATGTTTTCTGATGTAAAATTTTTCCCGGATGTGGCAGACACTTTCAAGGAACTGAGAAATTTAGGTTTTAAAATCGCCATAGTTACCTCATCCAGAAGGGCAATGGCCGAAAGGCTGGATATACAGGTTGATGCCCTGGTTACAATGGATGATGTGGCAAATGGCAAACCGGACCCTGAGGGATACAGAAAGGCCATGGCTGTAATGGGAACATCGCCTGGAAGCACTGTTGTGGTTGGAGATATAGACAATGACCTGATTCCGGCAAAGGCACTGGGATCGGTTGCAGTGCTTGTAACACATGGCATAAAAAAAGAATCAAAGAATATGGATTATGAAATACAGAATATTGGTGATTTAATAGGCCTTCTGAAAAAAATTAAGATGGCCTGATTACCACATTATAATTTTTTCCCTGCCTGTTTTTTCGCGGTTAAATGTTTTGCAAAATTCAGGGTGATTCCATGGTGGAATCTGGGACCTGACAGAACCTGGAGAATGTGGATCTATGGTAGCCAGCCTTCTTGCCTCATTGTCCCTTATCTGCGTTCTCCAGACCTGCCCCCATGATATGAAGAACCTCTGCTGCGGGGAAAGCCCGTCTATGTCCTTATTTTTCTCCGGTTCGGCCTTCAGCCTCTTCTGGAGGGCATCATACGCTATGAGCACAGCACCAAGGTCTGCAATATTTTCACCCAGTGTTAACTTTCCATTTACATTAAGCCCTGGCAGAATTTCCTGGGAGCTGTAGAGGTCCACAACCTTCTGTGCCAGGTCATCAAACCTTTTCCTGTCCTCCTCGCTCCACCAGTTTACCATATTGCCATTTTCATCGAAGTGGCTTCCCTGGTCATCATATCCATGTGTTATTTCATGGGCTATGACCCCACCGATTCCACCATAATTCACGGCATCATCCATCTCAGGGTCAAAAAATGGCGGCTGCATGATTCCGGCCGGAAATACTATTTCGTTCCCCGTGGGATTGAAATATGCATTTACAGTTGGAGGGGTCATAAACCACTCTGTCTTATCCACAGGCTTGCCTATTCTCTGCATCTGCCTGTTGGTTTCATAGTACCCTGACCTCAGAACATTTCCAAGATAATCATCCGGCTTTATCTCAACAGAAGAGTAATCCTTGAAGTGCTCAGGATATCCGATTTTGGCATTGAACTTTGAGAATTTCAGCAGTGCCCGCTTTCTGGTTTCCTCACCCATCCATGGTACTTTTTCAAGCCTTTCCCGGAATGTTGCCTTTATATCGTTTACCAGCACAGTAATCTTTTCAACTGCCTCCCTTCCGAAATATTTCTCCACGTAAACCTTGCCAAGGTAGTCACCGATTGAGGAATCAATTACGCTTACCACTGTTTTCCATCTTGGTGTTATCTTCTCCTGGCCCAGCAGGGTTTTCCTGAAGAAATTAAAGTTCTCCTTTACCACATCATCATGGAGGAAGGGTGCCGATCCGGTCAGGATCTTCCATTTTAAATATTCAACTATGTTTTCCAGGCTTTCTGACTTTAATAGATGATTTGTTTTTTCAAAAAATTCAGGTGCATCAATTATTGCATATTCAGGTGCACTGAATCCGGTTTTGCCGAAAAATGCGCTGAACCCCATTTCAGGGTATTTGCTGTAAAGTTCTTCCATTTTAAAAGGATTATATGCCTTTTCAACATCCCTTAAATCAGTCTTGCTCCTGCTGAATTTTGCCATCTCTGTCTCAAGCCTTACAACAGTTTTGGCAGATTCCCGGGCCCTCTCTTTACTGTAACCGTACAGTGTAAACATGGTTTCTATATGTTTGGCATAGGCCTCCAGGATAGGCTTCATGGAATCATTGAGGTAATAGTCCCTATCCGGCAGGGTTAGGCCTCCCTGTGAGATATACAGCGAGTAAATATCTGCATTTTTTGCATCCTCCGCACTGCCAATATCAAAGGGAACCTGCACACCGTTTATGGAAAGATCCGATATCAGGGCTGGCAGATCATCCCTTGACCGGATTTCCAGTTTCTTCATAAAACCCTCTATGGGCTGGAATTTTAATTCTTCGATCCTGCCTGTGTCCATTGCAGACCTGTAAAAGTCCCCAAGCATCTTTTCCTCCGGGCTTCCAGGTTCTTTTTCAGAATCTTCCAGTATTTTCCGGAGTATGTACATATTCTTCTCATAAAGCATGTCAAAAGCCCCATATCTTGACCTGTCCTCTGGTATTGGTGTTTTTTCCAGCCATTTGCCGTTGCAGTAACGGTAAAAATCTGATGTAGGGTCCCTGGTATCATCCATGTAATCCTTTGAAAAACCTATATACCTGTTTAAAATTTCTTCCGGGCTATCCATCTTTGCCTATGCCCGAATTTTATATAATATTTTGCTGTTTCTGATTAGAATCCACCCATTTAAGTGATCGTGTTACGGCCTCCCTCCATAGCGGGTACCTCTCCAGTGCATTGTTTTTTCCATCCTCGGGGATGTATTCCTTCTCAATTCTTGCCATTACCTGTATATCATCTATTTCCCAGATTCCTGCTGCAATCCCTGCTATATATGCAGCCCCAGCTGCAGTAATTTCAGGTGAGCCTGTTTTCATTATTTTTATGCCGGAAAGGTCTGCCTGGAGCTGCATAAGAAAATTGCTTATGGACAGCCCGCCATCTACCCTTGCCGCCCTTATCTGGGATGCTTTTTCCATCTCCCTTAAAACGTCCTCGGTCTGGAACGCAACGGATTCGTATGCCATTCTGGCGAAATCCCTTCTTCCTGAAGATCCACTGAGACCTATTATAAGTCCCCTGGCATCAGGGTCCCAGTAAGGAGAACCCATTCCAGAAAATGCAGGAACCATAAAGGAATTCTGTGGCCTGGCTGTTTCCGCCATTTCCTCAAATCTTGCAAATGACCTTACATGCAGGAGATTCTTTACCCAGTCAATGGCAAACCCTGCACTGAATACGCTTCCCTCCAGCGCATAATTTACCTTCCTGCCATGGAGTCCGAACGCGACTGTGTTGATCAGGGCCCCTGATTTCGGGATATCAGTGCCTGTGTTGAGCATTGCAAAGGATCCTGTTCCGTAGGTTATTTTAGCCATTCCACTGGATGTTGAGGAATGCCCAAAGAGCGCAGATTGCTGGTCTCCTATAATTGAATATACAGGTATTTCTTTATTCCTGCCTATGGAAATGCTGCCGAATTCATTCAAGGATGGAAATACATCCGGAAGCAAAACATCAGGGATTCCGAATATGGACAGCAGGCCCGAATCCCATTCCAGTTTCCTTATATCGAAAAGCATGGTACGTGATGCATTTGTGTAATCAGTATAGCATGGATGTGAACCATCAAGATTAAAAAGTATCCAGGAATCAACAGTACCAAAAACAAGGTCTCCATTCATAGCCCTTTCTCTTGCACCCTCCACATTGTCCAGTATCCATTTGATTTTTCCGGCACTGAAATAGGGGTCGAGCCTGAGCCCTGTTTTTTTGCTGATATCCGGGCTATAATCTGAAAGCGCCTTCATAATGGCTTCAGTTCTCCTGTCCTGCCATACAATTGCATTGTATACAGGTATGCCTGTCTTTCTGTCCCATATAATGGTAGTCTCACGCTGGTTGGTTATTCCGGCACACTGTATCTCCCATGGGGGCATTCCTGCACTTTTCAGCGCCTTTGATATGGATGTCTTTACAGCAGAAAGTATATAATATGGATCCTGCTCAACCCATCCCTCCCGTGGATATTTGGATTGCATTCTCACTGTATATTTTGAGACAACATTGCCCTCTGTGTCGAATATAACTGCCTTGGAATTTGTGGTTCCTGCGTCTATTGAAAGTATGTATTTATTTACCGTATATAACCACCGGAGTATTCAAACCCATATTTATAACAATCTTAAATATCAGTCACGGTAAACAGGCGTAATGTCCATATTAGCGGTATAATTTATAACGCATATGAATTCAAGGTCTTTCTTTCCAGGATTCCTGAGCTCATGCTCGAATTTTGTATCGATGAATATAAAATCACCGGCCTGGAGCTGCATGCTTTCACCATTAACCGTGGCGTCACATTTTCCCTTCATTATGTACAGGCTTTCAAAATAATCATGATAATGCAGCTGTATGAATCCTCCGGACTTTATGACAAATCTTCTCATGGCGTATGATTTTTCCTGTTTATCTGTTATAAGCCACTGTATATATGTGTCCTTTGAATTACCGACCTTCACCTCCTGTGCAGGAACATCCTCTATATTCCCCTTATAATAACCGTTCATGGATTTGTATTAACCGGTTGTTAATAAATTATTCTTTAGTATCTTTATCATAATCGGAGATGGGAAAAATTTATCATGGTCCTCTGACTATTTTATACAGTGAATATTATGCCAGTAGTTATGATAGGTCATTCAAAAACTGTGAGGCTCCCAAAGGGCTACAGGCCCATACGGCAATCTGATGTCAACCTGGAATTTGAGTCAGGTGACAGAAAGATGAGGGATTACCATTTATCATACTTTTACGACTGGAGCCGGGGAGACAATAACATAGTTATTGTGAGGGAATCGGTCAGGGGCACTATTGACGGTGTGGTTATGTTCAGGCTTGTTCCAAATATCGAGCATCCGAAAACTATAGTTGTGGAAATGCTTGCTAGAAATTTTGCAGCAGGAGGCAGTTCGGGGGCTGGATACGATCTCCTTGCAGTCATAGAGCATTACATAGCGTACCAGCTTGGAATAGAAAGAATAGACATAGAGGCTATCGGGGACCTTGAGGGTTATTATGAATCCCTGGGCTATTCTCCAACAGGTGAAAAATATTACGATTCATCCTGGAAGGAAATCGTGAATATGACCAAGAAATTAAAATAAAATTTCAGAAGAGCTTTCTTGCTGCAGAATCAAGTCCTTCAAAGGTCATGGGATGCTGGTGTGCCATCTCTGCAAAATCCCTTGCATTCAAGCCTTTATGTATTCCCAGTGCTATTTCATTTATAATGTCCCCGGCATCGTTTCCTATCACATATCCACCTATTATCTTTAAATTCCCGTCAAACAGCATGGTTATCTCCCCGCATGTTTCATTGCGGATCTCGGCCATGCTATCTCCAGCCATATGGTATGTAACCTTACTGTACTCAATTTTCCTTTCCCTTGCAATTTCAGGGGTTATGCCTACAAAGGACATGTTTGGAATTGAAAACAGTGTAAATGGCACAGAATCACTGTCAAAACGTTCAACCTGGGTGTCTCCTGCCATAATGTTTGCAGCCGCAACCAGGGACTGCCTTTTAGCAGCATGAAAAAGGGGTGTTAATCCATTGACATCACCTGTAGCGTATATATGCGGTATATTTGTCTGCATTGATGAATTTACCTTTATGCCCTTCCTTTCTACCTCAATCCCGCACTCCTCAGTACCCTGGGGAATCAAGGGCTCCCTTCCGGTTGCCATCATTACTGCATCAGAAACAATATAGTTTTTCTCCCCATTTTCATTGATTATTGTAGTTTTCAGTTTATCCCCGGACTTTTCTATGGATTTAACCTCGTTGTTAAGATGTATTACCATTTCAGGCAGCATTCCTGTTAGTTTTTCCACAATGCCTGCATCCATATCTGTTAAAAGGCGATCAGATCTTTCTATCATGGTGACCTTTGAACCAAGAATCGACATGAAGGATGCAGTTTCAACCCCTATATATCCACCACCTATAATGGCTATGGATTCTGGCACCGCCTTTACAGCCGGATCGATTTTGAATAGATCTGCGCTTGTAATACAGTATTCCGCACCCGGGATTTTGAGCACGTAGGTATAGGCGCCGGAACCTATAATAAGGTGCCTGAACTTCAACTTTAATTTTTCTGCTGCCGTGTCAACCTCAAGTGTGTGCCTGTCCAGTATCCTTGCAGTTCCCTTTATGATTTTTAATCCAGCATGTTCCAGTTCCTCTGCATGGATCCTGTATCGCATTTTCTGTACCTCATCCTTCCTTTTGATTATGTCCTTATAGTCCAGCTTAAAATGTGAAAATTCCTTCATTATCTTATAATTGTGTACAGTGTCAATAATGGCCTTTGATGGGACACACCCCTCGGAAAGGCAGTTTCCGGACATTATGCCTTTTTCATCAATCATAACCACACTGTATCCTGATTGCTTCAATCTGAACGCAGCCGGGTAGGCAGCCCCGCCGGCACCTATTGTGACAACATCGTATTCTTCCATTATTTTGAATACTTATATTTTATAAAAATATGTGTAATAACATTCATTAAGTCATGATAAACGGAAATCCTATGGGGAATTATATAAATATGGTCTGTACATGGTTAAATTTATTCTGATATCACATATATTTATAACCGGAATACCAATATTCTTCCATGGCCAGGGAACGTGTAGAGATTAAAAAGATAAAGGGGAAAAATTATGCCTATACAACCGTTAATCTCTGGGATAAGGTTAATAAAAAGGAAATAAAGGTTAGCAGATACCTTGGCAGGGTAAATGAAAACAATGAAATTGAAAAGAAGGTAAAGCTTCCAGAGAAATCCTATGAATACGGTGATGTTGCACTTCTGGCATCCATGAACATTGACCTGATAAATAAAATATCGGCTAATTATGGAAAGTACTGGCGTGAAATCGTAACCGCTGCAATAATAACCATTGTGGGCAGGATACCCATGGAGTATGTAAAACGCTATTACAGGAAGACCATACTGTACCATTACTGGCCTAAACTCAAACTGGAGCCTAAAAACCTTACTTCAATGCTGAGGTACATAGCCTTCAATAAAATTGCATTCGAAAAGCTTGAGGAATTCGATCAGACAACACTGATACTGCATGTTGAATTAATCATACCGGTATATGCACTTAACAGGAAAAACAGATACGACAGAGACTTTGTCACTCTGGACATAGTATTCGACCCTGTGGAGATGCGGATACTGAATTCAGAGCATTTTATAGGTTCAGAATACATGTTTTCGAGGTTCCTGAACAGGACTGAGGATGCAACCGGCTACGATGGTGTTCTTGTCCTGGAATCGACACATTATACACAGGGCAACATATCTGCATTGATGAGACAGGGAAAACTATTCATTATGGAGGTGCCCCAGAAGGAGGCAATGAAAATCATAGACAGATATGGTTTATCAGGAAGGCTCTCCCTCCAGAGGGGTTTTAATTCGCTTTTGAACAGGTACATATACAGTGCAACCGAGGATGATGGCAAACTCCATTATTATATAATGGATGATGCAGATCACGGAGAACTTGAATATATAAAGCCAGAAAGTGAGACACTTATTGTGGCAGTTTCCAATATGAACCTGCATCAGAATCTTATATACCAGGCAGTAAACATAAGGCGTTTCATGTATTCATCCATTTCCAGTTCAAAATACAGGCTGGATTCTGACCGGAATTTACTTCCTGGAAGGCTTGAGCTGGATGGGTATATTTTATTCAACATGATTACAATGAAACTTTACCTCTCGCTATTCAGGAATACAAGCATACCGGGGCCGGGGCGGCACAGGCTTGTGGATTCACTGATGATAGAACTTTCAACAATAAATATGTACCTCCTTAAGGGTGAACTGTACATGCCAAAAATAAGCAAATCAATAATGGATCATTTAAAAATAGTAGGTGGTGGGCTGGAAACCCAGATTCTGTCAAAGGATCTGTTTAAAAATCTAGGGAATAATTTAAAAAAATAATATTATTTTATTCCTTGCTGTATATTTCCTCCTGCACAAGCATATCTGTTGATCCTGCCTTTTTGATTTCTTCCGGGTGTTTTTTGCCATAAATGAAAATTGCAATGGCGGATATGATGATAAAAACAATTGCAGTGATGATAGCGTAATCAACTGGATATGCAGGAGGGTAAAAACTGTAGAACATTGCAACAGCAAGTATTATTGTTGCAGCCGCCGGTATGATGGCATGTGTCACAACTTTAAATTCTTTCAGCTTCTTAAATGTGGCACCAAGCCCGAAGTTGCTCAGTATATGGCCTATGAACAGAGCTGCCGATGATGCAGTGACAAGGTATAGGAATCCATCCTCTGGCCCTATGAGAATGCCGGCTATAAGTGAAACAGTATATGCAACTGCAGCCATGGTAATGATGGCTATATAGGGTGTTTTATGAACAGGATGGACCTTTGAAAACATTGATGGCCCGAGTCCATCCCTGCTCATGGAAAATATCATCCTGGAGCTTGTATTCAATGGAGCCAGAGAACCTGCGAAAAGACTGTTGATAATGAAAATAAAGAGTATTATGGTAAATGGAAGGCCTATATACTTATCTGTAACAATCAATCCCGGCACACTGGAGCTGAAAAATGTTGACATCTTTGAAACTCCCCATCCCACTGTTAGTGCATATGATGTGAGCACAAATACAACTCCGGTTATGAGAAAGCTTATCAGAAGTGCCTTCTTTATGTTTTTTCTTGGCTGTTTTGCCTCCTCTCCCAGGGTGACAACCGCAGACGATCCTGACATGGAAAATATTGCGAGCACCATCCCCACGGCAACCCCCGCAAATCCATCGGCCGGCGTAGGCGTAAATGGAGCCAGCGTATTCTTTGAACCCAGTGCAACAATTATGACAATGGATGTGATAATCAAGAGTGCTATTTCAATGGCAGATGCTGTGAAACTGTATGCCAGCGATGGCTTTATTCCAAGATAGGCTATTACTGTGAGTATGATAATAAAGGCTGTCATAATGGGTATCCATGTGTATGTTCCTATATTCACATGAAGGAAATATGAAATAGTTCCGGGTATGAATACGCCTGAGGTAAACAGTATGGCATTGGTTATAACCATAAAATATGAGAACCACATCATATATCCTATTGTAAGACCGTATCTTGGCCCTGCCCCACGGGAATTGAAGGTATAAAATCCTCCACTCCCGTTAATTTTTCTGGAAAACTGGTAGGGCGTGTTTATCCATATTAGTACGCCAAAGATGGATATAATATATGCCAGTGGCAGCGAACCCTTGGCGAATTCTGCTGCTCCTGTCATTGTTGCTGCCACAGCTCCCAGCGGTGAGATCATTGCAATTGATTGGCCAAGAAGAGAATAAAATCCTGCAGCCCCTTTCTTTAAGGTTCGAGATTCTGAAACTTTTTCCATAATTTTCATGTAATCTCATATGGGTTTAAATATTGCTTAAATAAAACAGTAAATATTAAAGAATTTAAATTTTATACATAAATTTATACCTAATTCTGCCAGCAATATCTGATGATGTTAAATATTTTGATTATAAATTTTAAAGCCATATACCTTTCAATATATATTTTATATATTGATAAGTATAACTATATATTTAATTTTAAAATTAGAAAGGTATATAGTAAATTTAATAAGTACAATTATTTTATCTCACTGAGAAAGATGCAAAGTGCTCCTGATTATATACCCCCTGAAAGGAGGGGAAAGAAGATACTGGCCATTGTGATTGCCGTCGTTATTGTTGCGGCGGGTGTTGGTATTGGTGTTTATTTATATCTGCACCCCAGTGAAAAGGTTTCAACCCTTGTGGTTTTGGTTGATAGTGGAAGTGATACAGAAAAATACCTGTCAACTGTTGCTGGAAATTACGAGAAGGCAAACCCAAATGTGAAAATTAGCATAGACAGCGTAAGCTACAGCGATCTTGTTTCATCTTCTTTATCTGCATTAAAGGATAAAGATGGTTCTCCAGGACTTATCATGTATTATACCTCCGGCGAGCCAACACTGGCACCCTATTTAATGAATCTTAGTTCCCAGGGATTTAATACATCAAACTATCTGCCTGGAGAGCTCTATTCAGGTTCTTACGTGCTAAGCAATTCAGGACAGGTAGAAAAAACTGTTGGAATACCTATTCATAATGTTCTGGGTTATGTACTTGTTTATCAGAAATCCATATTCAATAATAAAACCCTGCAAACAGGATTTGAAAATGAATATCATTTTTCCATCATGCCGGATACATATAAAAACTGGACAGCAGTATATGATGCAGCCCATTATATA
Source organism: Ferroplasma sp. (assembly GCF_031200575.1). Lineage (NCBI taxonomy): Archaea > Methanobacteriati > Thermoplasmatota > Thermoplasmata > Thermoplasmatales > Ferroplasmaceae > Ferroplasma > Ferroplasma sp. The sequence continues at coordinate 1,329,160 of NZ_CP133597.1, forward strand.
AATTCAACAATGTCATCACTTAAGTCACTATCCAGCGGTAATGCCCTGAAATACTCCCTTATGTTTCCAGATTCCTCCCATCATGCAATGATAGATGCGTATATGGGGCTTTTATATGCATATGGAAACAACCACACTTCAGTAACCGGAATACCTGCCAACTCAGGAACAGGCTACTGGTCATATATGGGAGACATAGGTGGTAAATACCAGCCAACGTTCAATAATACCTACGGTGTGCAGGCATTGCAGATGTATAAAAACCTGACAGAATTCGGGCCTTCTGTATCCACAACACCAATAGGTTACAGTGAGCAGGAAACATTATTCACCTCCGGAGAATTTGCAATGGGACTTGCCTGGACAAGTTTCTTTTCACAGTATTCTAATTCCAGCGTATCGAAGGTTGCTGGAAATTATAATGTAACTGTACTACCCTCAGGAAGCACTGGATACTCACCAACATATATGGGAGTAAACCCATACACAAATACATCCCTTGCAATAAAATTCCTGAAATATGCCACATCAGATGCAGAATACAAAATCGGAATAGACAAATATCAGTATTTACCCGCAACTGAATCGGGTCTAAAAATAGCTGAAACCAACAAAAACTTCACATGGGTTCCAGAGATGCTTAAAACGGCCTCATCAATACAGATAAATGATACCAGTGTTGCAATATACAACAAACTGCAGCCATTATTCACAACACTGACTCCATACCTGAATCAGGAGATATACCAGTATTTCACAGGCTCCCCTTCAACCATATCGGCATCCACTGCACTGAGTACAGCAGCAACAGAATGGTCAAATTATATTAATGATCAGGGAATTACCCTATGAAAGTGAAAACAATAAGTTACTCTTTGAAAAAAAGGGCAATCTTTTTTATTTTGCCGGCCCTTATATATTTTTTGATTTTTGCAATATACCCCATGTTTGAGAATATTGTTCTAACATTTGAACATCAAACTATTTCAGGCAATTACATTTTTATTGGATTAAAAAATTATAAGGAATTGTTTTACACCCCGCACCTTGGGCAGATCATAGATAACAGCCTCATATACACATTTATTGTTCCATTCATCGATATTGCCCTGGCAATCCCTCTTGCAAATTTTCTTAAGAGATTGAAAAGAAACTTTTTGCTGCCTATAATTCTCCTGCCGGCATTCATACCCCTGGTCACTGGTGCAACTATGTGGATTCTGATGTTGAATCCCCTTTATGGAATAACATACTTTGTTTACCATAAAGATTTATTTACAACTATATGGAGCATAGTTATAATAGATATTTGGTCCAGCCTTCCCCTTGCAACCCTTATTATCTATTCAGGTTTGAAAGGAATACCCACAAACATAGAGGAAGCATCCAGCATGGATAACCTCAAGGGACTAAAGAAACTCATGACCATAGACATACCATTCATTAAATACCAGATACTGGCAGCCTTCATACTGATGTTAATATATGGGTCATTTACATTTGATCCCATATATGCATCCCTTGGTGTTTCACCCCCATTTGCAAATCTTGATTTGTCCTATTATTCATACCAGTTATTTTTCGGTGGCCAGATTGGCTTCTCAGCAGTTTTAATGACAATAATGACCATAGTTTCAACAATAGTTGCTCTCCTCTTTGTAAGGTTAACCTTATCAACCAGGCAGAAGCCTTCCAGATTACATTCAATTCACTGGCCTAACAGGGAAATGCCCATTTATCTTGTGGTGTTTTTCACGGCAATTTATCTTTTATTCTTTATGGTCCCGCTGGCATGGCTTGTTTTAGAATCATTCAAAACATACGGGGAACTTTTTACCCTTCCCCCAGAAATTATACCTATTAAGGCAACTATTGCAAATTATACGTACTCACTGACACATGGTGAGCCGTATTATATAACAAGCATAGTCGTTTCCATAATAGGGTCATTTCTTGCCCTGGTTATCGGTATACCTGCAGCCTATGCCTCATCAAGGTACAAAATAGGCGGAATTAAGTTTATTGGCCTTGTACTTTTCATTTACTCAATTCCACTGGTAATACTTATGATACCAGATTATTCCCTCCTGAATTATATTCATTCAATCAATTCCTGGCTGGGTTTGATTATTATATATCCTGTAATGGTAATGCCCATTATTATCTGGATGCTTTACAACTTTTATTCAACATTCCCTAAATACTATGATGAGGCAGCACAGATGGATGGAATGACAACACTTAGGTCTTTCAGGAAGGTCATACTGCCGTTAAGCTATGATGGCATTTTTGTGGCCTTTTTATATGCATTTATTTTCGCATGGGGTGCCCTGATATTCCCGCTTGCATTCACATACTCTGCATACAATATGAGTATACTATATCCAGCAGGGGCACAGACATTGACAATATTTATAGGGGGGTCGCTGGGGCATGAAGCTGCCCAGTACGGTATTCTGGCTGCATCAAGTGTGCTTAGCCTTATACCTGCTGTGATTATTGCGATATTCCTGCGCTCTAAAATAGATAAGGTATGGCGTGGCGGTGGTTTAAAATGATATTATCAATGAATAATATAAAGAAAAAATTCGGAAATTTTACTGCTCTGGAGGTTGAGAATCTTGAATTCGAGGAGGGAAAATATTATGTGGTACTTGGCCCCAGCGGATCAGGAAAGACAACGTTGCTCAGGATTGTCTCTGGACTGGAATTTTCAGATTCCGGCCAGATTTCAATACTCGGGAAGGACATGACAAATGCACCTGCGTGGAAGAGGGATATCGGGCTTGTATTTCAGAACTATGCTCTGTATCCACATCTTACTGTTTACGAAAATATTGCATCACCATTATCTGTTATGAAAATATCGAGAAATGAAACAGTCAGAAGAGTCAATGAATTGCTCCGGGTCATGGAACTCTCGGACCAGGCACCGAAATATCCCGGGCAGCTCAGTGGAGGGCAGCAGCAGAGGGTTGCACTTGCCAGGGCCATAATCAAAATGCCAAAGATTCTTTTGCTGGATGAGCCATTGAGTAACCTGGATACCAGGGTCAGAATTGATCTGAGGGATTATCTCAAAAAAATACAGAGGGAATTCAAACTTACAGCAATACACGTTACGCACGACCCGATTGAAGCCATGGCACTGGGAGATGAGGTTATAGTGCTGCACCACGGCAAACTTGTCCAGAAATCAACTCCCAAGGAGCTTTACAACAGGCCGAATGACATATTCTGTGCCAGGCTGCTTGGTGCCGTGAATCTGATACCAAGGGAAACACTGAACCTTAATGAAGATCTGGATTATGAAATTTCGGAAATAAGGCCCGAAGATGTTAAAATAGATGATACAGGAGCCACGGAGGGAAAAATAACATCCATACAGTTTCTTGGATCTGAAATCATGTATTATGTGGATATCGGTAATTACAGCGTTAAGGTTAAGGGAGGCAAATATGAAGATACCTATAAGGAGGGCGATTCTGTAAAACTTGTATTCGATCTGAATAACATGAATTTCTATAAGGGTGGAAAAAGAGTTGTGCCTGTATCTGTAACAGAGTAATATATTTTTCATTTAAATAACAATTATTGTAAAAATTTAGCCTAATGATTTCGGGGTACCTGAATCGAATGGAAAGATAGTGGGGATTTTATTCATCAATTCCACCTTCATTTATGTACTGTTCTCCTGATTTGATTATATCTGTTATTTCTGATGTCCTGAAACCGGATTTAACAGAAATAAAATAAAAGAAAAGGGATACCACTATTACTACCAAGAAATCATAGGGGAATGGAAAAACATTAAGCCCCCCGAAATTTTTCTCCCCAAGATATGACATTATGTCCAGTGCAATTATGAGAAGAGGGACCCAGTAACCACCCTTTATGTTCTCCCCTGAAAGGATGCTGTCTACCCGGTGGAAGGAGAGAAGCACCAGATATACTATAAACCCGGAAAAGATTATGATAGATGTGTATCCCACTGTGGGCCATCCTGTCCAGTATACTATTAATGCTGCAGCAACGAAGGAAACAGGTGACAGTATTTTTGCATATGGAAGTTTGAATGGCCTTTTCATTTCTGAGGCCTCCCTCCTGAGAACCATGAGAGTTGAACCACCCAGAATGTATGTAAATGCAGCTATCCCGGAAACAAGGCCCACAACAACATACCAGCTGGGCAAGGGGGCAAGGAATGCAAGTCCCAGTATGAGGCTTATTATGAGGGAAAACACGGGAACTCCGGTTTTGCGGCTTACAGTTCCCACTGCAGGAGGGAAATACCCGATTTCAGCCATTCCGTAAAGGGATCGTGTTGAGGTTCCTGCGGCTATATTAAGCGTTCCTGATGGCGATATGTATGCATCGGCGTATAGCAAATATGTAAGAACTACCATGATAGACAGGTCAGATGATCTTGCAAGGAAGGCAAATGGCGCGGTATCAATGCTCTTTGCGTAGCTGCCTGCCGAGGCAGATGAAAGCCCCAGCCATCCACCGGAGGTTTTCAGAAGCACCGGGTCTACAGATGAAATAAAGATGACCTGGAGCAGTATATAGACTGCTATTGAAGTTAACATGGCAAATATAAGTGCACGTGGTATATCTCTCTGTGGGTTCTTCGCCTCCCCTGCAAAGTCCAGAGTATGCCTGAATCCCAGGTATGAGAAAACTATACCATCTGTTGATATAGCCTCGAAAACAAGTGAAATATTGTTATGCGGAAGAAAGCCACCCAGGGAGGGATTATCAAAATTACCGGCATGGAACAGGAAAAATGCCATTAGCAGTATGGTTAAAGATGGGATTATCAGCTTCCACCATGTAACCGCCTGATTGGTTTTTCCCATTAATTTTACCCCGAAATAATTGAGAAAATAAAAACCTGTAATAAGAATCCCAGCTATGAGAATGCCGTATCCAGTCAGCAGGGTTACACTGGAGGATGGGTCCAGAGGATTTTTCGCATAGTAAATCAGCGCCGGATGGGTTATATATGATCCGGCATAGGTCATTACTGCCTCGGCTTCAAGTGCCGGTGCGGCAGCCCTGGCGGCAAAATATGCCCATCCGAAGAATAACCCGGCAATGCCCCCGTGTGAGTAATGCCCATAGCGCGTTATGAATCCACTGCGTGGTATCATTGCGCCAATCTCGGCATAAACAAGAGTTATAATCAGCACAAGGATTCCACCTATAACCCATGATATAATTGCAGCGGGACCTGCAGTGCCAGCAGAGGCGGACTCTGCGAAAAGCCACCCTGAACCGATAATAGAACCCAGGCTCAGAAAATAAAGGTCCCATGATGTCAAAACTTTCTTTAACTTTATGTCCTGATTCCGGCGCTCTCTGTAGGGGTACGGGATATTATCCATTATGTTTTATTAACATATAGAATTTAATATTTACTGTAGTTTTTGTAACGTTATGATTGATGTAGCATATTATTCCCTGATTATAAAAATGCATAGAAATTATTCATAATGCATATATTTTTTGTATAAAATTACTTCATTAAAATAATATTATTATAATATCCTGCAATACAACGTAATGGCGTCCTTTTCATCAGATATACGTAACAGGCAGGTTGTAATAGTAAGTCTGTCATCCATGATGCGATCACTGGGCATGGGAGCCTCATGGCCATTCATGGCAATATTCCTCAGTTTATACCTTCATCTTGCCGTATATATTGTAGGAGTTATATTTACACTGCTATCCCTCATGTCCATGGCATTCAGCATACTGGGTGGTTATCTGGCTGATCTGAAAGGGAGAAAATTCACGCTGATGCTGGGAAGCGTTTCAGGCATATTCATTTACCTTTCAATAGCTCTGTCATTTCTATACAATATATACACGCTTACGATTATACTTTTTATAATGTCATCCTTCTCAGGGTCCCTTGTATATCCTTCTGCCAGTGCCCTTATTTCTGATGTTACGGAATCCCAGGACAGGGAAGGCGGCTATTCAATTTACAGGATACTATCAAACATTGGATGGGCAATAGGTCCCCTGATGGGGTCCTTTATATATTCATCAGGAATTATATACATATTTTATGCACTGGTAATAGCAAGTGTCCTGCAGGCCATTATAATACTGTTTGTCAGGAAACAGAATGTGATGAAGACAGGTACCGGAACCAGAAATCCATTCCTTGTTTTTGATAAATATCTTTTCGTTTTCAGCATAGCAACGTTTTTTATCATACTGCTGTCATCACAGTTTTCCGTATCCCTGCCACTTTACAGTGAAATTGCCATAAAAATTAATGTTGCTGACCTGGGTTATATCTATGCAATCAACGGCATAGTAGTAGTTCTTGGGCAGTATCCATTGATAAGAATGTTTGCAAGGTTCGGAGACTTGGGAACGTTTATAGCCGGTGCCCTGTTTTATGCCCTGGGATACTTTATTATTGCATTCTCCACAAACCTGTATGATTTGATGTTTGACATGGTCATAATTACAGTAGGGGAGAACCTTACAACTCCAACAATAAATACAGTTATTTCCAAGATGGCCCCGGCGGGCAGAACTGGAAGATATATGGGATTTAACTCCATGTTCAATTCAATCGGCCGGGCTTTCGGCCCATCTGTAGGAACCTATATAATGTATACATTCCATTATAACGGGCTGGCCACCTGGTCTCTCATATGCATATTTGGAATATTTTCCGCTGCCGTAATTGTTGTATTCTCTGTCATGTACAGAAACTCAGGCAATACTTATATTGCAGGAGCGCACCGGACATGACTGGGCCCTTTGATTAATTATTTATGAAAGTATTTATTTTCAATTGATATATTGAGGATACCGTGGCATAAAATGGATAGATTAAAAATTATCAGGAATACATACCTCACATATTCCGTGCTCATTATAATATTCATAACATTCATGGTGAGGGCATCGAATAACATGATGATGACCACCATATCACTGTTTTCCAAATATGACCTTCACTTCGGGCAGCTGGAGGTCGGGCTCACAGAATCACTCATGGCACTGGCTACCTTTATAACCACAGGGCTGATCAATTCAAGGCTGGGTACAGTAAAGCGCCGCTATCTGTTTATCGGGTCGAATATAGGCTTCACAATTATTCTGGCAGTCATGCAGTTTTCCAATTTTATAACAGTATGGATTTTCATAGCTGTTGCAGGGCTTGCCTTCGGTGCTATCATGCCAAATATAATTACATCTGCGGGCATGATAGATGATAAGAAGGCTAGGGAAAAGGTCCTTGGGATATATACCCTTGCACTCAGTGTGAGCCTGATTGCCGGCCCGGCACTGGAGTCATACATACTTAAATTCGAACCTTTAAGGTATATATTCCTGTTCTTTGTGCCACTGGGCGTTGTGGCTTCTGTTCTTTCACCATTTCTGAGATTTCCTGACAGCAAATCAGAAATTAAAAAGAAGAATGTAAGGGTATTCGGGGAGCCGGGGTTCAGGGTTGCAGTCTATGCAATTCTTGCGTACAATATTATTTTTGCATTGCTCATAACCTTCGGTGGGATATATGCTAAAAGTGTTCTGAAATTGAGCCTTTCCGATGTTTCCCTGCTGTTTACCGGATTTTTTATCGTTTCATTTTCGTCCAGGCTCTTCATTTCATGGCGGGCACCGGAAAATCTCTGGCACTATCTTGGAACTGCGATTATTATTACATTGACAGGGATAATTTTTCTGTTCTTCGGTGTGAATGATATAATATACATTATTGCCTATCTTCTTCTGGGAATACCACATGGAGTGACATATCCACTATCCATAGTATCCATCAGCAGAACATTCGACATGTCCTACAGGAATATGGCAAATAGCTATTTCTTCTCTATAATGATGGCTATTGGGATCATAACACCAACTGCCGGCGGCCTGATTGAAAATGCCATAGGCTTTAGATATATGTTTCTCGCACTGTTTCCGGTCATACTGTTCCTTCTATTTGCTTCCAACTCCAATATGAAAAAGATGAAATTTAAAGCAACTGAGGTGACGTGAATTATTTAGGCTCCAGAGCCTCCTCCTCAATGGACATCTTTGCCGCCCTCCTGACCCTCTCGGGATGAACAATATATTCTACCATTGTCATTATTCCCGCAATGGGAATCCACGCAATGCCTATGTATACTGCTATATTCTCCGGGTATTTTTCCGGGGATATCAGTGTGCCTGCCATTATAATTACCAGAATCAATATTCCTATTACAGGAATAATAATATGCTCAATAACCCTGAGCTTTCCGATACGTTTCATCATGAATGGCAGGGATATGGATGCAACAATGTGCTCTGTATATGCAGCGTATGCGTTGATCAGGAGCATGATAAGCCCACCCTGAACCGGTCCGAATAGCACACCGAAAACAACAGCGATGATGAAGGACATGATGAATATTGTCAGTGCGGCATTGGATGGCGTTTTGTATTTTTTGTGTATTTTTGCTATGCTTTCTGGAAGGAATAATATGCCATCCCTTGCAAAACTATAAAATATTCTTGAATCGGCATTGCTCACGGAAATATTGTATCCCATGAAACTGTTTACTGTTACAAGAATTAAAAGTATATAGATGACAGGGTTGAGTTTGCTGAAGAGTATAACCCCGGGATCATTGCTACTTTCAAATGAAGCCATGGCAGAGGGCCCCCAGCCGATTGTAAATGCATATGAAACAATTATTAAAGTTATGCCTGAAAGTATAACCGTTCCTATGAGGGCTTTTTTGATTGTTTTCTGTGGTGTTATTGCCTCCTCTCCCATGGCCGTTATGGACACAGTGGTGCCGAAATAGAGTATCATTGAATAGATCATTGCGAAGAGCAACTGCGAAATTCCTGAGACGTATTTTGTGCTGAATACCGCAAGGGTATTGAGTTTTCCCGCATTAATAATGATTAATGCTGAACCTATGAGCAGCACTGCAACCTCTATTACACCACCGGCTATCTGGTAATCTGTGGAAATTTTCATGCCCCTGTGTGTGAATATGAAGGATATCAATGCGGCAAAGAATGCCACAGGAAGCCAGAAGATTATTCCCTTATATGTGGGATCAAGCAGTGTTATGAATGCGGCCAGCCCCAGGAATCCGAAGCTGCCGTATCCTATGAGGCCATAAAACGCCATGTTCCATGCCTGGAATGTTCCGGCTATGCCGCCTAATCCCTTGCCGGCAAATGTATAGTATGAACCGGCAGAATTAACATGCTTGGAAAACTGGTATCCAGTATTCATAATAAATAGATATGCGAATACACCGAGAACCAGTGCAAGCGGGGTTGCACCCAGTGCGTATTCTACCACTCCAGTTAATAAATAAGCTGCATCTGCTGCAACTGAAAGTGTTCCCATGGCCTGCCATACGAGCCTGAATCCACCAAGGGAATTGCGCTTCAGCCTTCCTGTTTCTATCATGGAAAGCCAATATTTATTTATATTTAAAGTTTGATAACATTAAATTAACTCTTTGTCCCTGTCTTTTTAATTAATACAGTAAATATGAAGCCCAGAATCACAAATATAACCCCTATCAGGTATATATAATTATAGGCAGTCTTATCGGGAAAAGCTTCCATGATTTTGTATGGAATGCCATTTACCATTTTTACACCTATGGTAACCTTTACAGTATACATGGTTTCGAGAGCGCCACCAAATGCAGGGGCTATGGACATTCCTATATCCCTGAATACCGTATTCATTCCGGTGGCCTCTCCAGCATTTTCCCTTGGTGTAGAGGTAAGAAGAACGTTGATTATTCCAACGAGCATCATTGATATGCCGGCTCCCACAAATATTGTATCAAGCAGTATTTCCGGTATTGTTGCCCGGTAGAGGTATAACAAACCGAACCCTATTAGGTCCACGGTAAGGCCCATAAGTATGGAGAGTCTGGGTCCCCTCTTACGTATTATCCTTGCAGCCACCGGCGCGAAAACCATATTCATCACAGTGGCAGGAAATAGTATAAGCCCCGAATCAAATACTGTTTTGCCGAACCCGCTGGGTGCCGGGTCCTGCAGCAGTGTTGGAACAGTAAAGAACAGAAAATACATTGCTGCCATGGCAAATAGCCCCACTATATTGGAAAGGAAAATATTCCTCTTCTTCAGGAGCTTCATATTTATGAACGCGTATTTATAATGGCTCTCAAAATATGCAAACACTGTGAATAGAACAAGGGCTGCAATGAATAATCCTATGATAAGATGGGAATACCATCCATAATGCTGGCCCTCTGAGAGTGCAAAAATAAGTGCAACCAGCCCGCCGCCCAGCATTGCAACACCTGCAAAGTCGATTTTCTGCTTTCCTGTAACCGTGTTCTCCCTTATGAATATAAATACCAGGATAAGCAGGATAACTGCAACCGGTATTGCCGTATGGAAATCCCACTGCCATCCAAGGGTTTCTGTGATATATGAGCCCAGAACAAGCCCTATGCCTGACCCTATGGCAAATGTGGCGCTCATTATGCCCTGTGCCAGTGCCAGCTTTTCCCTGGGCACAACATCATTTATTATTGCAAAGGCGATAGGTATCATTCCGAAGCCAAGCCCCTGGACTGCACGAACTGCTATAAGCTCATCCAGTGTTCTGGTAAATCCCCCGAATGATATGGCAATGGTATATATTATTCCCAGGATAATGAATATCTTTTTCTTTCCAACTATATCAGCAACCTTCCCGAATATGGCTGCAGAAACTGTGCCGCTTATAATGTAAGCAGTTAAAATCCATGATACATTGCTGTACGTTGAATGAAAGAATGTTATAAATATTGGTATAGCCGGCACTATCATGGTTTCCACGTAGATAATAAGCAACCCCGAAAATGCCATTAATGCTATGGTTATGCTAATTGATTTCTTTGACATGGGAAGTTCAGACATGGTATCCGGATTAAATGTTTATTAATAAATATTTCTTAAACAGAATTATAACAAAGATTGAAATTTTATTTCATTATCCGCTAAAAATAGTTCCGGATATTAATTTTGAAAAACTAAAACCGGAATTTCCATTTCGTCCTTGAGAAGCCCGCTGTGCGCACCCTTCATTGCATATTTCCTCTGGTTTAGTGGAAAATGATATATGTCGTTGTTCCTGGATATCCCTATAAGCCCCGGAAGTTTCTGCATTACATTGCCGTCTATCTTTCCCATGAGGGCTGAATACATGCTGTCCCCTTTTGCAACCAGTTCAAGATTGCTGTAATGCCCCTCAAGGTACTCCTTTATCTCTGATGTATTTTCCATGAAGAGGGCCCTGGAATCGCCATAGGGAGGAAGTATGGATATGTCCATAAGGCCAGAATCGTTCCCAAGGTTAATGGTATTCCCGACCTCCACATGGCCATGGTCGGCAGTTATAACAAAATCATAGTCACTGTATTTTTCCATTATTGAGATCAGGCTCTGGAGAATATATCTCGCCGATTCCACTGTGTAAGGATCATATGGACCGAGCTTATGTGCGGTCTGATCCACCTCAGGAAGGTAGAAGCTCACGAAATCTTTTCCCTGTTTTAGATTGTCCTCCAGCACGTAAAAGCTATGGAACACATTGGAGTATGTGTCTGTATTATTATTGCCATAGAGCAATGTGGAGAATGATGTTTTATTTATGAAAGCCGGTATGATGTTCACCGTTGAATATCCTGCCCTGTTCAGTGCCGTTACCTTTGACTCATAATTGAAAATCGTGGCCATGGGGTAAGCACGTTCCATGGAATCCCTTATATATGCAGCCGAGGATGTGTAACCCAGTATATTTACTATAGAGCCCAGCTGCCTTATGTATAGCTGATAGCCAATTATGCCATGCTGCCCTGGATAACGGTTCAAAAAGAATGATGACAGTGCATTTGATGTGGTTGAAGGAAATACAGATGTGCATTTCATCTCATTCCGGAATTTGATTCCCGTTTTCTCGTAGATATTCCATCCCAGCCCATCCAGCAATATGAAGCACAGTTTTTTATGCTTGTAGTTCAATCCAATGCCATCTGTTTCTGTCCTGAGGCCAAAATGGGAAAATATGTCACTCGATAGGTTTACCAGGGATTTATTGCCCGGAATTATAAAGTTTTCCTGCATGGATGTATATGCATTATTGATATATTATGATTCAGGATTTTGTTTACGGTAATCCCTGCACCGCAAAACGAATCTCCTGGCTGCATTCTGGTTTGACGGAAAATACACATGCAGATATCCTGCAGTGAGTCCCATGTAATTGTATCCTTCCAGCTCACCATTTTTGAATTCATAGGCTGGCTTCTGGTCCCCCTTGAATTCTATTCTTGAATAGTGGAACTCATGCCCCCTTATTCTTTTACCCTTTTCCAGTATGGCGCAATCTGATGCAGCAGCAGCCTCCCTGTAACCCAGCGAGAGCCCTTTCATATACACCGTTGCCGGTATTGCACCCACCATGGGAAAATTCCCCTTATCAACAGTTATTGATTCTGAAAGGTACATGTATCCGCCACATTCAGCGAAAACCGGCATTCCATTGCTGATTTTATTCCTGATTTCCCACATGATCGTTTTATTCTCTGAAAGTTCCCGGGCATGGAGTTCCGGATATCCTCCGCCCAGGTACAGCCCGTCAATATCAGGCAGGGTTTTATCCCTTATGGGATCAAAATATACTGGAATGCCGCCAAATTTTTCCAGAATTTCAATATTCTCCGCATAATAGAAGGAAAATGCCTCATTATATGCTATGCCGATCCTTGCCCTCTCCTTCATTTTTAAATTGTAAATCCTTTTGCTTCCCTTCCAGATGGTTCTATACTTACTGGAAATCCTTATTATGGAATCCAGGTCAACACTTTTTGCAATTTGCTGTGATAGATTCTGAAAATAGGTTTCTCCTGTTGCTTTTTCCGCAGTTGTCACAAGGCCAAGATAACGTGATTTTATTTTTAAATCCTCGCCGCGCTTTATGCATCCTATAACCTTTATTCCCGTAAAATGCTCTATTGCGTCCCCTACCATGCTGCAGTGGTAATCTGATCCTGCGCGGTTCATTATAACACCCGCTATGTTCACCCTCTTATCCATGTCCCTGAATCCCATCACTGTGGCAGCGGCGCTCTGCCCTGAAGATGAAATGTCCACAATAAGTATTACAGGCAATCCAAGAATCCTTGCCACATCAAACGAGCTGCCACGGAACTTATTTCCTGGCGCCCCGTCATAAAGGCCCATTACCCCCTCAACTATTGAAATATCACCGCCTTCGGAATTGTGATAATATATCTCCCTGACAGTTGCGTCACTTCCCATAACCGGGTCAAGATTGTGTGGTATATTCCCTGATGCAATTCTGTGGAATCCCGGATCAATATAATCAGGGCCAACCTTGAATGGCTGCACCCTCATTCCTTTATCTGAAAGTGCCCTCATGATCCCGGCTGATACCGTTGTTTTCCCGGATCCACTGGATGTGCCCGCTATCATTATTCCCTTAATGGCCATGCAGAAACACCGATACGGTAACATTATTAATAATTTCCTTAGATACTATCTGCATGCCATTTCCAGAGGAAATTCTTGCGGCGGCATTGGATACAGAATAGGCGCCGGTTGCCCTATAAACAGCATCGGATTTGTCAGATGCATGCCTGTTAAGCTCCTCAGCAGGATAAAAATGAAGTGGGCATTTCAGGCTTTCTGCCAGTTTTTTTATATCAGGGTTCCCGGATTTTATATCTATGGTTGAAATCGATCCTATGGCCTCCATTAATAAGTGAAATTTTTTGAATGTTGATTCTATGGCCTTTAACATGTCTTTTAATGTGGCATCGCTGGAAAAACCGATGCCGAGGTCCAGCACCTGTGGCACCAGGATCAGGGCAGAATCATCCTGCTCATCCATGTAGGTTATAATGATTTTTCTTCCGCTGGAGGAGCCCTGAAGCTCCGGGACTGAAATTCCAGTCCTGTTGATTACCTGTACCGGATCACCTGCAAGCATATCTCCTGAAACAGGGGCGAGGTTCTCCCTGTTTTTGATGACCATGCCGTATTTCACTGCAACTGAATCTACAGCAGCAATTCCATGGAGGTCTGATGCGGTTGTGATTACTGCCACTGCACCCAGAATGTCCGCTATTTTTCCGGCCATATCATTGGCACCGTGGTGGCCTCCTGTTACAGGTATAACAAACCTGGCAGAATCATCTATTGCCAGAACCGGTATATCATGAAACTTATCATGCAGGCAAGGTGCTATGATCCTTACGACTGCCCCGAGAGACATAATGAAAATGGCAGCAACATAATTCTCAAAAATTAATGATGTAATATCCTCTGCGTGATGGAATACTTTATAATTACCGGTTCCTGCGAATCTGCTGCTTACAAAAATATCTGCTTTGAACTCAAGAGAAAGCCTTTCAGAAATTGCCATGCCGTTGGCGGTTACAGATACCAGTGCTATCCTCTTTCCATCCATATCCATAAATTGATTCTGACATATTATATTTATCAGGAATAAAAAAATCTGTACAGGTCGATAAATATTTATATGTTTTATAAATATATAATTACCGGGGAGCGAAAAGCTGAGAGGATAGGGATCGACCCGTGTAACCTGATCCGGACAATACCGGCGGAGGGAGATGGATACGAAATATGAATTTATAGAATTATGGTGGCTATTACGTTAACCACGAAGCAGCGTTTTATGATTGTATCAAGCGCTTCAGGGCTAACGTTCTGGGGAATGGTTGGTACACTGGGCCCGCTTGCTGCAGCAGGGTCGATAATAGGGGTGCTTCCACATTATCTGAAGGTTCTCGTTCTGCTGATTGGGCCTTTATTTGTCCCATTCGGGAATTTTTTCATGGGGTTGCTTACGGATCGGCTGGGAAGAAAAAAGATTTTTCTTATGACCATGATCATTTATGGTGTGGGAATAGTTGTGATATCATTGAGCTATACCTTCATTCCACTGATAATAGGCCTTATGCTGGCGGAATTCGGGGTCGGTGGAGAGGAAATACCCTCACTATCACTTGTATCTGAGGATTCTCCAGTATCCCAGAGGGCAATGTGGCTTACAATCATATCTGATTTTGACAACATAGGCAGTGCCCTTATAGCAGGATTATTTGTTATAATTGTAAATTCATTTATGGATAGGATAATTCTTCTTTCTGCTGCCTCAGTGCTAATTATAATTATGGTACTATCCAGGATTTCCCTGCCGGAGTCATACAAATGGCAGGAATCAAGGGGGCAGAAGGAAAAGTCAGAGATTACAAAGAAATCGCTTTACATAGACACTAACGGCGTAAATATCAAAAGGCCTGCTTACAGGCTCTCTCTCTTTGTGCTCATGACCATGGCAATATCCCAGTATACCACATTCGGCCTCATGGCATATGTAATCGGCCCCTACGAATTCCCAGGAGCCCGTACAGATGACATGATAATATTTGTTGCCCTTGTTGGCGCTTCAGTGGCTGGCTTCATTGCTGCACCGCTCATATCCCGTGGAAGGAAAAAATACACCATGTATTCCTTCGGAACCGGATTTTTATCCACGGTTCTGATTTTTATTCTTATACCCTTCCTTCACGACACACTGATATTTTATCCACTGCTGTTTCTGAATATGATGATGAGTGAATTTGCCTGGGCTTCAAGGACAACACTGGAGCCCGAACTGGCACCAACAAGAATAAGGGGAACTTTCATCGGTACCGTCAGGCTGGCCCCTATGATAGTCTATCCACTTCTTGTAATAGCCACCAGCACCATGCCACTAACAGACTTTATTGCCCTGAACATGGGATTGTGGCTTCTTGGGTTTGTAGGTGCCATGGTATGGCATCATTACGGGATTGAAACAAGAAACGTCAACATAGACTATTCAGAAAATTGAAAATTCCTGCAATGCCATTTATAATAAAATTAATATATTCTTTTCATTATTAACTCAAGACATTCAATGGATATAAACATAGATGAAAGTATAACAAAATGGGAAAAAGATGTTATAGATACTTCAAAAAATAACCGCCTCCTATATTTCAATTCCGAGTCATTCCTGAAGATAACCACTCCATCCATGCTATTCCTCTTTGACGACCTTGTTAACAAGGATAAAAAAATGGGGGTGCACCTGACCGGAGATGAGGAAAACCGCAGGAAGGATGAAATAATATTTTCTAGAAAGGATGGACTGGGAAAGGCGCTGTCATCTATGTACTACCAGGCCAACAGTGCCCTGAAGGAGCACGGATCAAACGTTTTGTTCATTTCCTTTGGACTGCTGAAATGGAAGGATGAAAATGCGAAAACAGTGGAAACACAGCTTTTCTTTGTCCCTGTAACCCTGTCCAGGAAGATGTACGATGATTTTACCCTGGAATCAACGGAGGGAGATATATTTTTCAATCCTGTGCTGAGGGAAAAGCTGGAACAGTTCGGAATTAAATTTGACTTTGCCTTTGATGACAACCTGAATCTATCCGAGGCAATGAGGAATTTCAAGCTAACCGTAAAGGATACCAGGTGGAGTGTCAGCAGAAATTCCTATCTAGGTGTGGTTTCCTTTACAAACAACAATATATACAATGATATAAAGAAAAACCATGACGCCATAAAGAAAAATGACCTGACCAGGGCGCTGGCCGGAGATTTCGAGGTCATTAAAAAATTGAACGAGAAAATGCCTAAGACAGTTAACTATTCAATAGATACAGTCATGGATGCAGACTCCAGCCAGATAAGCGCGGTTTATGCTGCAAGGTCAGGTGCAAGCTTTATACTCAACGGTCCTCCAGGAACAGGGAAAAGCCAGACAATCTCTAACATTATAGCTGATTCAATGAAGAATAACAGGAGCGTTCTTTTCGTCAGTGAAAAAAATGCTGCAATAGAGGTTGTCAAAAAGCGCCTCCAGGAGTCCGGGCTGGGAGATTTTATCCTGAGCTTTCATGGAAATGCGTCAAAGAGCGAGATCATTAAATCACTGTACAAATCGGTAGAGAACAACCAGCATGTTCCCAGGACCCTTGTGCCCACGGACAGGTATTCAGGAACACTGAACGATTATGTACATGCTGTCCATGAAAAACGTGGAAACCTTGGAAGGAGCGTGTACGATGCATGCATGATTGAACTTGAAAACAGCTGCCAGTTTTCTCTTAAAATTGGTGCAGGCATGATTGATATTACCCCGGAAGTACTGGAAAACATAGAGTTTCAGATTTCAGAGTTCAACGATTACCTCGATATCATTGAAAATTTCGATAAAATGCCGGTTGATTTGCAGCTGCCCAGGTACAGGGAAAATCCCGAAAAATACTACCGCGGCATAGATTCCATAGAAAACGGAATAGATGGCATTGAGGAAATAAGGGAGCAGATAAAAAATTGTACCGGCGTGGACGTCACCTCAATGAAGGATGCGGAGAAGGTATACCAGCTGGCATCGGTGCTCAACCCGGATGTAACCCTTGAGAAAGAGTTCCTGGATGCAGAGTTTATCCAGGATGCCTATGAACTGCTGGAATCCCGGGAAAAACTTATTCAGGAATACAAATACATGTCTGATATCTTCACTAAAAAGAGGAAAAAAGAGTTTATGAATCTGGATCTTGATTCCCTGAAAAAGAATCTTGTTGAAAATTACAGCTCTGGCCTCAAAAGGCTATCATCGGATTATAAAAAGATAGTAAGGGATATAATGGAACTCACAGAGGACTCTTCCAGGAAGCATTATAACGAAATTATTGAAGACATTGATTACGCCATGAAGATAAGGGAGAAGGAAGCAGCCCTTGAAGCAGTGGAGGAATCCATGAAATCAAAGAACATAGACTCGGAGGATGTATATGACAGGATCAGGTATGCCAAAAAAATAATTTCAAATATGCCCGGAGAAACTGCAGTGGAGGCAGTAACCGGAATGGTATCAGGAAATGGGGATATGGATAGTGTAATGGAATTCAAATCACTCTTTGAATCTGTAAGCAATGGAATAAATTCCCTCTCTGAGATTCTTCCATCAGCCAGCAGCATGACTGATAAAAACCTGGAGGAAATCAGAGAACAGATAGGAGGGCTATCTTCCCTGGATGTTGAACGATATGCCAAATTCATGGAGCTCTACGATTCCCTTAAATCTTCTGGTATAGACATATCACCGGCCTTCAATAAGGAACTGCATAACGATTCTATACTTCACTCTTTCAGGCATAGTTTCAACCACGAATTTGTTTCATATTATGTAAGGAACGATGATAATCTAAAGAACTTCAGGGCCTCATCCCATGAAAGGCTGGCAGGGATGTTCATGGATTATGACAGGAAAAGGATAGAAATAAACAGGATCAACCTGGTAAGCGAATTAACAGACAGACGCAGGGAGATTCTGGCAAAGTATCCAGGTGCGTCAATGATAATAAAAACAGAAAATGCAAAGAAAAGATTTCAGAAGCCATTAAAAACTCTCTTCGGTGAGCTCAGGGATGTGCTTCCAGCACTGAAGCCATGCATAATGATGAGCCCGAATAATGTGAGTGCTTTCCTGGACAGTGATTTTTCCTTTGACCTCATTATATTTGATGAGGCCTCACAGCTGACTCCGCCCGATGCAGTTGGATCCCTTATAAGGTCAAAGCAGGCAATTATATCAGGGGATACGCAGCAGCTTCCTCCAACCAGCTTCTTTGAAAATGTAAATATATCAAAGTATGAGGATGATTATGTCGTACTGGATAACATACTTGATCAGTTTGACGCCATTGGGCTCGCTAAGATACCCCTGAAATGGCATTACAGGAGTGTTGATGACAGGCTGATTGCATTTTCCAACAGGTATTTCTATGAAAATTCTCTGGAAACATTCCCATCAGCATATGTAAATTCTCCAGATACGGGCCTGGAATTTTTCAAAATCGATGGCACCTACAGCAGGGGGAAGAGCAGAACCAACAGGGCAGAGGCAAATGAGGTTGTGAGGATAATAAAGGAAGAGCTGCTCCAGACAAATTCCATAGGTGTGGTAACCCTGAGCGAGGCACAGAGGTCTGCCATAGAGGAAACCCTTAGCTCCTATTCCAGGCATGATAGCGTTCTTGCGGAATTGATAAACAGTGATGGCATATTTGTAAAAAACCTTGAAAACGTGCAGGGGGATGAAAAAGACGTAATAATTTTGAGCACTGGATACGGAAAGGATGATAATGGCAGGCTGACAATGAATTTCGGGCCCATAAACAGTACCGGTGGTGAAAAAAGGCTGAATGTGGCAATAACCAGGGCAAGGAAAAAATTCATAGTTGTTTCATCAATGGACCCAGAGGACATAAGAGTTCCGGAAACTGCAGGCAGGGGGCCTGAGCTTCTAAAGCAGTATTTGATTTATGCCAAAAATCATGGATCAGGATCTATCATACAGAAATTCAGGAACGATGATGCAATGATAAATGATATCGCTGCCAAGCTTGAGGCTGAAGGTTTTGCCACAGTAAAAAATGTAGGGTATTCAATGAACAATATAGCCCTGGCTGTGATTGATCCGGAGGATGATAACCACTATATCCTTGGAATAGAAACAGATGGCAGGATCTATAATAGCATGAAAACTGCATCTGAACGTGAGAGGATAAGAAAAACTATCCTCTCTGCCAGGGGATGGAATCTTTACAGAATCTGGTCCGTGGACTACATGAAAAATCCGGAAAAAGTCCTTCATGAAATTATCAGCAATATCAACAGGTATAAAACAGAGGTAAAAAGCGCTGGGAGGGAGATTTGAACTCCCGGGCACTTACGTGCACAGGTTTTCCAGACCTGCGTCTTACCAGGCTAGGCTATCCCAGCTTCAACACATAATATATTTTTGTTATAATATCCTTTCGAATAATGGGATTGTAACGCTTTTTTCAATTCCGTCCATTGTCCTGAGTTTTTCAAGCACAAAGGTAGAAAGATCCTTCATGGATTTCTGGGCAGTTAACAGAATAATATCCCAGTCACCGGTAATTATGGATGCCGAGATCACATTATCCATCCTTGAAAGGTTGACGCATAATGACCTCTGGTCTATGGAAGATTTTGGATTGTACTGTATCATGATATATGCAAGGACAGAGTAGCCCAGCTTCTCATAGTTCAGGTCCACAGTATATTTTTTTATAAACCCGTCCTTCCTGAGCCTCTCCATTCTTTCGAATATTGTTGCCCTGGGAATCTCCAGAGAATTGGAAATGTCTGATATTTTATCCCTTCCGTGCTCCTTCAGGTACTCTATTATTTTCATATCCTTTTTATCAATATTATCAAGCATAAAAGCAAAATGACATTGATATATATAAAACATTTGTTTTTAACACGGAAAATCAGATAAAATGTTTATAAATTGTGATTTAATAAATACATTATGGAAACATTGAATCAGAATGATGATTATGTGAAAAGTGAGATAGAAAGATCAATGAGGCACCTTGCCGACCCGAAAGTCCAGCATGCAATAAAGGTACAGAGCTATATACGGTCATATGTGACAGATTTCCTGCGGGAGGCAGGCTACACAGAGATTGCACCCATTATAATTTCACCGCTTACGGATCCGCTGAACCATCCGGTTTATGATCCGAAGATTCATGCCTACGGGGGCGACATGTGGATAACACAGAGCATGATTTTCCACAAGCAGATAGCCGTGCAGGAACTCAAGAAAATATTTATAATGTCCCCAAACGTAAGACTTGAAACCGAGGAAAAGGCCGGAACCGGGAGGCATCTTTATGAATTTACCCAGATTGACATAGAGGCACTAGAGAAATCCAGAGAAGAGATGATGTCCCTTGCAGAGGATATGATTATATACACAATATCAAGAATAAAGAAGGAACATTCAGAAGAGCTAAAGTATTTCCACAGGACGCTGCCTGATTACCAGAAGCCATTTCCCGTAATTACATTCAGGGAGGCTGAGGAAAAATATGGGAAAGGATTCGAAACAAAGCTATCAAAGGATTCCACATCCCCTGTATGGGTAATAGACATACCATTGAAGGAGAGAGAATTTTATGACAGGGAATACCCTGACAGGCCCGGCATTCTCAGGGATATGGATCTTATATGGCCTGAGGGGTTCGAGGAAGCGTCATCCGGGGGAGAAAGGGAATATGAACTTTCACAGATCCTTGACAGGATCCATAAGAAAGGCCAGACAGAGGAGCAGTTCAAATGGTTCATTGAACTGGCCCGGGAAGGAATTAAGCTCACAACAGGATTCGGGATAGGCATAGAGAGGTTTACCAGGTTTGTATGCGGTGTAGCAAAAATAGAGGATGTTACAACATTTCCGAAGGTACCCGGAAGGATATCTCTTTAAAAATTAGTAATTTTAAATTGGAATTTTTAGTATTTTATTCAATGAATTTCTATTTTATGCCACTCCCTATATTCATATTATGCCCGCCTGCAACATTTATAATCTGGCCTGTTATCAACTCAGAAAGCAACAGGAATTCCACAGCCCTGTTAACACCTGACGGAGGATATCTGCCTGGGGTTCCCAGCTTCTGGGGCACTCCCTGGTCTATAAAATCTTTCTCTATGAATCCCGGTGCTATTCCATTCACGGTAATGTTATAGGGTATGAGCTCCCGGGAAAGTTCCCTTATCATTGAATACACTGCACCCTTGCCTGCTGCGTATCCTGGATTGGAATTAAGCAGCACATTGTCAGCGGCCGCAAATCCGATAATTGCGCCAAATCCCTGCTTTTTCATGACTGGCACAGATGCCCTTGCCATATTATAAAATGTTCTTGCGTTGTTAAGCAGGGCCTCCTGAAATGTATCCTCCGGATATTTCTCTATTTCCGTGGTGGAGAAATAATTCCCGGCAACGTTTACCACCCCATCCAGGCTTCCCATGGCCTCTGTGGCAACCTCCACAGCTTTCTCACATTCCTTATAATTATTAAGGTCAGCCTTCCACGAATGGCATCCGATCTTTTCGGCAACGGATTCCACTGTATCACCACGGGATGCAAGGAAAAGATGGAACCCCTGTTTATTCAGGTAATAGGCAAGGGAACTGCCTATTCCATGGCCTACCCCTGTAATCAAAATATTTGTCTGCATACCTGATTATGGATATTTTCTATAAAATATTTGAGTGACGTGCATCTGTACAAAACCTGTAAGAGATTAACGGCATAAATATCCAGAAAACCTTTCATGTAATTTGATATAAGGCGCTGGGAGGGAGATTTGAACTCCCGAGCTATTTCTAGCAGTAGATTTCGAATCTACCGTCTTACCGGGCTAGGCTACCCCAGCTTGGTACTGTATCTCTATTTTTTATTTAATTTTTCATATTCCTTTTTCATGCATTTATCCATTACAACTTCCATTCCCATGTCATTTGCCAGTTTTGCTGCATCTTCGTTGACTATCCCCTCCTGCATCCATATTACCTTTGCCTTTCCCTTTGAATCCATGACTATATTCCCAATGAATTCTGGCCTTCTGAATATGTCAACAACGTCAACATTCCCATCTATTGAATGAATATCCCTGTAAGCCTTTTTTCCCATCCACTGATCCAGCATGGGATTGACTGGAATTATATTGTAACCCCTGTCCATCAGAAATTTTGCCACCTGATAGCTATACCTGTCGGGTTTGTCTGAAATGCCAACGACTGCTATATCCCTGTATTTTTTCAGAATTTCTTCTACTGTCATGTGTAATTAATATGCAGATTATTAATAAAATTATCTACCGATAGCTGTAATAGAGGCATGCAGATAATCTCGCAAGTGTTAAATATTCTTCTGAAATAATGTATTATGTTTTGCCCAAAATGTGGGGCTTTGATGACTCCAAACAAAGATAAATATGTATGCAATAGCTGTGGTTTCGAAGTGTTGAAGGCGGGCACAGCTGACCAGAAAATCATTTCAAAAAGTTCTGATAAGGAAATTATAATGGTGGCAAAGGAAGTAAATGCCGAGCCACTGGACAGTGACGCAGTGTGCCCTGTATGCCATCATGTTGGCGCATATTATTTACTGAAGCAGACCAGATCCGCAGATGAGCCAGAGACGAAATTTTACACCTGCGAATCCTGCGGGCACAGGTGGAGGGAATACTGATTTTTATATTCCATAATTATTGGTAGGCTTGCAGTATTATAATTCTGCATTATTTTTCTAACAAATCTTATATAACACATTTTGATAAATGATTATGGTTCTCGATAACTTATCAGATTCATTAAAAAATATTATGCGTAAAATTTCAGGGTCAAGTTACATAGACAAGGATACAGTTAAGGAGGTAACAAAGGAGATTCAGAGGGCACTTCTAAAGGCAGATGTAAATGTTAAACTTGTCCTAAAGCTTTCAAATACTGTTCAGGAGAGGGCACTTAATGAGAAGCCGCCGGCTGGAATGACATCACAGGATTACATTATAAGGATAATATATGAAGAGCTACTTAAAATACTGGGCACAGATGCCGATTTTGAACTGAAACCGCAGACCATAATGCTCGTGGGTTTATACGGAAACGGTAAAACAACCACTGCAGGGAAGCTTGCGAGGCTGTTCCAGAAAAAAGGGCTTTCCACAGGATTGATAGCGGCTGATGTCCACAGGCCAGGTGCGTATGAGCAGCTGAGCCAGATAGCAAAGGATGTTAATGCCGGCTTCTACGGCGAAAAGGATGAGAAAAATGCCCTGAAGATAGTCAGGAATGGAATAAAGAATTTAGATGATTACAGGATAAAAATAATAGATACCAGCGGCCGTGATTCCCTGGACCAGGATTTAATAGATGAGGTCAGGGAGATCAAGGAGAAGGTAAATCCCGATACCGTATTATTTGTCATTGATGCAACACTGGGACAGCAGGCAGGCCCACAGGCACAGAAACTCCACGATGCAGTAAATATCAACGGTGTCATAATAACAAAAATGGATGGTACGGGAAAAGCAGGTGGCGCACTAAGTGCCGTGGCTGATATAAAATCCCCTGTTTATTTCATAGGTACCGGGGAGCACATGGATGACATACAGATATTTAACCCGAAAAAATTCCTTTCAAGGCTTCTAGGAATGGGAGATATAGATTCATTAATGGAGGTTGTTGAGGAAACAAACCTGACCGAGGAGGAAGCGGAGGCATCACTGGATAAGCTAATGTCCGGGAAATTTGACCTAAAGGATATGTACGATGTATGGGAAAAATTTGCAAAGCCCGGATTGCTGAAAAAATTCTTCGGCGCCCTTCCACTGGCAAAAATGCCCGGCGCCGGGAAACTGGATGATTCCCAGCTTGAACAGGCTGATGAGAAATTGCGTTTATACCGTGTAATACTTGATTCCATGACATATTATGAGCTGGAAAATCCCGATGAGCTTAATGCAAAGCGCATAAAGAGGATAGCAGCAGGTTCAGGGCAGGGAGAAAAGAATGTAAGGCAGTTATTAAAAGAATACAATGCCATGAAAAAGAATATGAAGGCAATAAAAAAGAACAGGAATTTCAAAAAAATGCTTAAAACCCAGTTCAAGGGAGGAAATTTCAGCCTCGATGATCTGGAATCACAGCTTTAAATTAAATCTTCAAGCTGTGAGACAAGTTCCGGATATTTCATCTGGACTGCCTTTAATATTTCTTCAACTGAGATGTTTGTCATTTTTACGTCGGATATAACATCAACAAGCTTGTCCAGTGTTTCATCTGACAGCGTTCCCAGTTTCTCCTTAGCAAACCAGTTTCTCAGATGCTTTCTCTCGAATTTGTCCTTTACCATAAGGTCGTAGTTTTTCATCATCTGTTCTGAATAGTCGTTCTCCTCTATGGCCTTTTTAGAAACCTGGGCTGCGAATTTACCGGAAATCATTCCGTTGGCTATTCCTCCGCCAGTTATAGGATCAATGAGCCTTGCTGCATCCCCTATGGCCAGGAGGCCAGGAAGGCTCATCTTATCCTTTACCCTGTTCACAGAAACTCCGCCGCTTATCTGCTGGATGATGCGCCCCTTGCTGTATCCTGGATGTGATTTTATCCATGAATCAAGATAGTTTTTAACGTCAAGGCGATCCTTCATCCTTGTTATGGTTACACCTATTCCCACATTAGCCTCATGTGGCCCCTTTGGAAATACCCAGAGATAACCTGCCGGGGCTATTGACCCGAGATAGAAATCTGTAAAATCTTCGTTTGAGTCTACATTTTCCATCCTGTATTCCAGTGCAGATATGATATCGTTTTTCTTCAGTATGGGAGATTTCAGGCCGGCCCATCTGGAAAATTCGCTTTCAAAGCCATCAGCAGCTATTACCATCTTTGCCCTTACCTCTACTTCCTCTCCATTATGCCTTATCTTAGCACCTACAACACGGTTCCCTTCCTTTATAACTGAGGTGGCGGGTGATTTTATCCATATATCAGCACCCTCTGTGGCGGCAAGTGTTGCAATATGCTTATCAAATTTATCACGCTCAACGACAAAGCCCACCTCGTTGCCTGCGCTTTCTGCTCCCAGTATAATTGGCTTTTTCTCTGAAGGACCATAGATTCTTGCACCCTTTACCTCATCAGATATCCAGTGCTGTTCAGGTTTTAAGTCTACCTCAGGCATCCATGCCTTTGATACACCCTCCCCGCATCTTACCGGAGAACCTATATCGGGACGCTTTTCTACCATCAGGGTCTTCAGACCGTATCTTGCAGAATACCTTGCTGCAGAACTTCCTGCAGGGCCTGCACCTATTACAAGAACATCATAATTTAGCATGGAACCACTCCGCTGAGATTGCTCCTGTGGGGCAACCTATAACACAAAATTCGCACTTAATGCACTTATCCTCATTTATGGCAATAACTGTTTCATCCAAATTAATCGCATCAGTTGGACACATGCCAACACAGGCTCCACAGTAATCGCAAAGTCCTCTGTCTATGTCCATCTCGCTCTTAACCTTCACTTCCATAAGCGTAAAAGCCACATACCTATATCTATTTTTTGTTTTATCCCTAATGTATATGGATATTTTTGAAGTTTTCTGGAACGGCTATGATCTTGTATTGAATTTTTTCCTATATAAATATATACATGAAAATCTGTAACACAATTTATAAATTTTATAGAAAATATTTTATATAATTATTGGTTTCATTTCAATGGATGAAAATGAACCGGTGCTGGAAAGGAAGTATGAACTGAAGCAGGGAGCAGTTGGAAAATGGCATGCCGTATTTCAGGCATATACCCATGTGGCGCCCTCAGGAGATATAGGTATACTGCTCACAGGTGTGGCGCTGTTTGCGCTTGGTGCATCTCCCCTGGCAGTACTGCTATCGTGGGTTGTCTATCTCTTAATGGTAAATACAAATTACAGGTTCAGCAGAAGGGTTGCCCACGCAGGAGGCTATTATGCCATAGGCGGCCATGGAATGGGTGGTTTTTATGGTTTCATGAACGGCTGGGTTTACCTGCTTGATGAGATGATAATATATCCGAGCTTCGGCCTTCTAGGATTTGCATCTGTAATTTACCTGCTGAGCCCCAGCATCTCATCAATACCATTCATCTGGATTCCCCTGATACTCATACCATTTGCCACTGGGCTGTTGTTCAACTATTTCGGCATCAAGCCATCCCTTGTTTATCTCCTTATTACTGCCTCAGTTGAGGTTGTATTTCTGCTATCTACAAGCTGGTACATTATTATATCCATGGGGCACGCAAATACCCTAAGTGTTTTTTCCCTTCAGGGAGTCAATGCCATACCATTTCTGTTTGCACTGCTTTATGGAATCGAGGCCTATGGCGGCCTTGGAACCGTGATAGGCATAAGTGAGGAAACAGAAAAATCAAAGTTCAATGTGCCCCGGGCCATAATAATTGCTGCAATACTTGCCGGTGCAACGCTCATATCAGCAATGTATGCCCTGACCATTGCATGGGGCCCGTCTGTTATGAGTGGCTATGCAGCGTCCCCGGATCCGGGATTGATTATATGGCACAGGTTTTTCGGGCTTCCGGGGGAAATAATACTTCTATTCTTCATTCTGAATGGCTATATTGCATACACTGTTGCGAATCCAATTGTCCAGTCCAGGGTGATATATGCCATGGCCAGAGATGGTGTTTTCCCCAGGTATTTTGCAGTTACTCATAAAAAATACAGAACGCCATACAGGGCGGTTATGCTTGTATCTATAATAGCACTGGTGGTTGCCCTTGGCCTGTCATTTCCCTTCGGCCCATTTGATGCTGCGATAATAACGGGAGCCATGGCCGGAATTGGGCTGGTCACCGCACATGCAATGTCCAGCCTTGCCTATGTAAGATTTGCCAGGAGGGATAAAAAGGTGGAATACAGCACGCTGAAGGACATGGTAATACCTCTTGTCTCATTTGTGGTGCTGATCCCGATTATAGTATTCGCATTTGATGAACTGACATGGCCATATATTTTATCGCCCATACTTGCTGCCCTGTGGGTTCTTGGTTCATTTATATTTGGAATGTACCTGTATAAAAATAAAAAAGAGAGCTTAATGAAGGCGGGAGGTGAGGACTTCTCTGAGGTGATTACGGAAGACTGATAAATTTTAATTATTCCTTAAAAATCTGGTCATACCAGTCCTTTCTCACCTTTCCCGTTATATCGAAGTATACATGCTTTATATATGTGAACTCCTCCAGCGAGTAGGGCGAAAGTGATGCGCCGTGACCGCTCTGCTTGTATCCGGCCCATGGCATCTCAGATGGAACAACCACATGCTCATTGACCCATACAGTGCCGAATCTCAGGTCCCTAGTTGCCCTCATTGCGGTTGTGATGTTAGAGGTCCATACTGAGGATCCTAGGCCATATGTGACATCGTTGCTTCTCCTGATTACGTCATCGTAGTCACTGAATTTTAATATGGTAAATACAGGACCAAATATTTCCTCTTTTACAATAGCAGAGGACTCGTTTTCCGTATATATCAGGGCAGGATCAATGTAGTATCCGTGATCATGGCCACTGATTTCCGGCCTATCGCCGCCGGAGATCAGCCTGCCGCCCTCCTCGATTCCCTTCTTAATGTATCCCTCAACCCTTGTTCTCTGTGCCTCGGAAATGAGCGGCCCCATATCAGTATCGGGATTTTCTGGATCACCTATTTTTATCTGCTTAATCCTTTCTTTCAACCTCTGTACAAATCTATCAAAGACTTTTTCATGGATATAATATCTGGTTGAATTTGCACAGTCCTGGCCGTTGTTTACCATACCGCCAACAATGGCGCTCTCCACGGCAGCATCTATATTTGCGTCCTCGAATACTATGAACGGTGCCTTGCCTCCTAGTTCAAGGGAAACCTTTTTCAGGGTGGAGGAACCGAGCTCAGAGAGCCTTTTTCCAACCTCAGTGCTGCCTGTGAATGCTATCATGTCCAGTTTGTTGCTCCTTGCCATCTGTTCACCCACGGAACTCCCCGGACCTGTAATTACATTGAAAACCCCTGAAGGAACTCCGGCCTTTTCAACCAGTTCCGCCAGTTTCAGGGTTGTCAGTGGAGTGTAGCTTGCCGGCTTTACCACAACAGAATTTCCTGTGGCAATGGCAGGAAAGGCACGCCATATAACCATCATGAGTGGATAATTCCAAGGAGTTATCACCCCCACAGCACCAATGGGCTCCCTTCTTATTGCACTTGTGCCGTCTGCAACGTATTCTGCCATGGCCTTTCCCTCCAGTGTTCTGCATGCGCCCGCTATAAATCTTATATTATCTATGGTGTATGGTATATCATAACCGGATACCTGTTTAACACTTTTTCCGGAATTTTCTGTCTCGAGTTTTATGAATTCCTGCTGGTTTTTTTCGAGAAGGTCCGCAATTTTCAGCAAAATATTTGACCTGTCTCCAGGGGGAAGCCTGCTCCAAACACCTGAGTCAAAGGAATTCCTTGCAGCATCCACTGCCATTTTTACGTCAGATTCTGATGCTGACTGCACTTTTGCAATGACTTCATCAGTTGATGGATTTTTAACATCCAGGAGTTTTCCTGTGGATGAGTTTACCCATTCTCCATTTATATAAAGTTTGTAAGTTTCCATTTATTCACCATTTTTTAATTTTCTAAAGTCCCATTATACATATTTGTTATAAGCCTCAGGGAATTTTCCATTGTCAGCCTTCTTGGATTGAATCTCGGTAGGTCGTAGAGCTTCTGCCTTGAAGAATAAATGTATTCTGCAAATTTTTCTATATCAGATTTCGGGAAGTTTATTTCCTTTAAAGTTGTGGGCATCTCAAGGTCCTTCAGCATCTGTATGATTGCCGGTGGGATTTTTGATGCTACCTCCCTGGCAGATTCTCCCCTGTGGGGTATGTTGAATATCCTTGCCAGTGATCCGATTTTATTATATGCAGCAGATATGTTAAAATCCAGTATGTATGGCAATGCCATTCCCACGGCAACACCGTGGATTGCACCGTATTTGGGGCCGAATGCTTCCCCCAGGCAGTGGCCGAGAATGGATGGCCCTGCAACCCAGGGAAATGTTATCACCATGCCACCCAGCATTGCACCCATGGACATTCCTGACCTTGCCCTTATGTTGCCCGGATCATTATATGCCGTCCTCAGATTTCTGAAAATAAGGGATGCAGCCTTGGTGGCAATTCCATCCGATATTGGATTTGCCTCCTTGCTGATCAGTCCCTCCACGTTATGTGCAAGTGCGTCCATGCCGCTGGCTGCGGTGGTTCTTGGAGGTGCACTGGCATTCAGTACAGGATCCACTATTGCAGTATCCGCCAGAAGGTTACTGCTTGCAGCCCATGTTTTGTACATGGATTCCTTATCTATGACCACGGACATATTCGAAACCTCACTTCCCGTGCCTCCTGTTGTTGGTATCAGGATTTTTGGAAGCCCGGGATTTTTGAATTTATCCTCCACCGGTGTGAGATAATCTGCGGGGTCACCGGGGTTTGTAACCATAGAGGCTACCATCTTGCTTGTATCCAGAACACTCCCCCCGCCCACTGCAAGAACAGAATCAAATTTTCCATTAGACCTGGCAAAATCCACGGCATTTGTGATATTTTCCATGTTGGGTTCATTTGAAATTTTATCATATATTTCGTATTTTATATTGTTTTTTGAAAGAGATTCCAGTATATTCTCCAGAAGCCCGAATTTGTAAACGTTTGGATCTGTGACAATTAAGGTATTTTTCCTGCCCATAATACCTAACTGTTCCCCTGCAAGCCTGGCCTGCCCTGCGCCAAAGAGTATCCTCTTAACCTGGTCAAAATTCAATGCGTGGTTGTATTCATATAGAGTGTCTATATCATTCATTGAAAATATATAAATAA
Source organism: Ferroplasma sp. (assembly GCF_031200575.1). Classification (NCBI taxonomy): domain Archaea; kingdom Methanobacteriati; phylum Thermoplasmatota; class Thermoplasmata; order Thermoplasmatales; family Ferroplasmaceae; genus Ferroplasma; species Ferroplasma sp. Next base: position 1,359,582 of record NZ_CP133597.1, read on the forward strand.
TTTATATTTAATGCTTGTTACAAACTTTCACGGTAAATGGCATAAGGATACCATGGGACTTTTAATGAAAAATCTTTTTAACGTATAAGCCATATTGCTTTATGAAATTTAACGTGCAGACAGAGGACTTTCCTGAAACGTTTTATGCTTTCATTGAAATCCCACAGGGTGCAAATACGAAGCTGGAGTACAAGCCGGAAGTTGATAATATAGTTCTTGACAGGATACTGTTCACATCCATGGTGTATCCCACAAGCTACGGCTTTATAATGAATACAAAGGGTAAGGATGGGGATCCACTTGATGTTCTTGTGATTGCCTCGGTGCCAATCCCATCAGGTACAGTTGTAAAATGCAGGGCCGTGGGAATAGCACAGATGAGCGATGAGGAGGGTTCTGATAATAAGGTTATAGCTGTACCGGTTGATAAGGTTGACCCCACATCTGCGGCAATAAAGGATGTAAATAGCCTGGGAGACCCACTAAAGGAGAAAATAAAACATTTCTTCCAGCATTATAAGGAACTTGAAAAGGGCAAATTCATGACCTTCCATGGATACGCTGGCAGGGAAGAGGCCATTAAAGAAATTAAAGAATCCCTTTTATAAACCATAACTTTCGTTCGAATCAATAATATTTTTTACCATTTTATGTTTATACTTACGTGCGTTACAGGAAATATCTCATCGGCTTTCTCGGACCATTGATCACAATAATATTAATATTCCTGGATATAGGCATTTCTCCATATTTTTCATGGTATGTTAATTCATTGAGCAGTTTGGGAGTACACAAATATTATTTTATTTTTGATTCTGCTGTAATAATAGGTGGAATTTCCATTTTTGTATTTGCACTTATGCTGTATAAAAACCTTGCAGTGAAATTTCTCTCCATAGGCTTTATCCTCGCCGGGGCGATTTCACTTTTCCTCATAGGGATTTTCAATGAAAATTATGGAAATTTGCATCTTGCAATTGCCGTTATATATTTTATATCCACACCTGTGGGAATCATAATATTTAGTTTTTACAGGATACGGAGATTTATAAGCTACTACGGCTTTATTTCAGGAATTCTTTCCCTGGGAACAATAATTTTCGGAATACTTGTACTGTTCCGCTATATCAAAATCGGGATAGGGCTCTCGGTTACAGAGATGACCGAGGCATTGCTGCTATCTTCCTGGTCCTCCATAACCGGGCTTTATCTCTGCTATCATCCTGCTAAATAAACGGGCATTAAATATCAGAGTCTATAAAGTTATTAATTATTCTGGTTCCCATGCCGTCGAATTTCAGGCGGATCACAAACTCTGACATCTCACGCATCCTGTTCTGAAGCCTGTTAACATTCTCAGGGTCTGTGAGTACCAGTATGAATCCCTCTGATCCTCCTCCCAGAAGTTTGGCTGACCTTGCACCATTGTCGAAGGCATAACTGATCATTTTCTCTATTCTTTCATTGGAGACGTTGCTGCCCAGCGTCTTTTTGATTTTCCATCCATCATTAATTAGTGAGCAGATTTCCTCACGGTTTTCTGACATCACTGCCCTGCTCATCTGCAACGCCATATCCCTTATAGACTTCAATTTTGACATTGTTTCCTCATCTCCCTGCGCGGACTTCTGTGCCTGTTCCTGTAGTGACTTTGAACTTTCCCGGGTATTTCCGGTGTATACCAGAATCATTGATCTTTCCAGGTTATGAATGAACTCTGTGTTGATATTGAATTTCTGAGTTGTTTCACCGGACCTTTTAAATTCCATATACTTCAGGCCGCCAACTGCTATAGCGAATGGATCCTGTTTCCCCAGTATTATATTGAATTTTTCCTTTTCTGTGGCGTAGGACTCCCTGGCAAGCTCAAGTGGCCCTATTTCAGTTCCCTTTATTGCATAGATTATTTTGATTATGCCGTTGAGCAGGGCAGAGCTGGAACCCAATCCCGACCCAGGTGGCACATCGCTGTTCATTATAAGCCTTCCAGTGGTTATTCCACTATCCATAAACAGCCCTATAATTCGATTTTCCATGGAGGTATTATTTGATGAGATAAGTGATGTTTTCAGGAAATCCCTGGAAGAAATTTCAAGGGTACCCCTATCATCCACATACCTTATCATTATTCCCCGATCTATGGTTGTGTTGAACACCGCGCCCCCATAATTCTCCAGAAATGGGCTGATATCCGATCCACCACCGGCGAAGCTTATCCGCACTGGACTGTAAACAGTAATCATATAAATATATCAGAAATACCTATTAAAATGTTAAGCTCTTTTTTTTACTGGAAATCGCCGGGATTTTTTGGAATAACTGAAATAAATATTTTGTATCAACGCCAGAATGCAGGATTCTGCCATGGCTCAATAACTATTTATGTATTAATATAATATGGTATGCAAATCAAAAGCAGCTGGTCTTGATAATGATAGTATTCAATGTAAATTCAGGTGTGATACAGATACAGGATTCTGTTGGCAAATTATTGATGAACAGAATTCTAATAATGAGAGCGTATACTGAAACGGTTTCCTGTGATTCCGGCATGTGCGAGGTTGTGCACGGGATTACGTTGAAAGTAAAAAGGCGCTGCAATGATCCTGAAATGCTTTATTTTATGAACGGAAATATAGAGATTGCAATGGATTCCACCGTGTACGATCTACTGGAGAGGGAAAACCTTTCGGTTGAAAAGGGAAGTGATATTTCTGTGGAAAGAAAGCGCCGCAGATAACCTAAAAATCAATTTATAGTATCTAAACATGCAGGATAATGGATCACAGGTACGGAGTTCTGGCAGTCACAACATTAAGCACACTCATGGCGGCCATAGATTCCACCATTGTTTATCTGGCGCTTCCAGCCATGGGCGAAACCTTTCATTCCGGTATTTCATACCTCACAGTTGTTGTAACTGCATATCTGATTTCTACAACCGTGATGCTTGTACCTGCAATTGAAATAACAAAAAGAATAGGAAACAGGAATTTTTACATAATAGGATTTTCCCTATTTACCATTTCCTCACTGATAATAGCCTTATCGTTCAACATAGCCTCAGTTATAGTTTTCAGGTTTACAGAGGGAATAGGCGCCGGAATAATGACCTCATCTGATATTCCAATCATTCTCGGAGCCTTCAGGAGGGGTGAAAGGGGAAAGGCAATAGGGCTGAACTCCATAGCATGGTCCATAGGAACCGTGACTGGACCTGTTCTGGGAGGATTTCTCGTGGCCATAAACTGGCGTTATATTTTTTTAATCAATGTTCCCATAGGCATGATCGCCATATACGCCGGTTTCAGAATAATAAAGAATGACAGGCCTGTTAAACTCCCGCTAAAATACAGGTCTGCAATCTCCATGGCAGTATTCATAATACCCCTCGTCCTGGGAATAGCACTGATAAATGTATATTATATCATCATTGCAGCTGTTATATTCCCATTTTTTATGTATACACAGGTTAAAAATCCAGTAATTGAGAGAAGACTGCTGAAAAATATAAAATTCTCCCTGATCACAGTGGCATCCTTCCTGGAATCCTTTGTTTTCTTTTCAGTACTGTTTGCCCTGAGCCTGTATTTTGAAAGCGATCTGGGTATAGGCAGTGTTGAAACGGGGCTGCTCATAATGGCATATCCTCTGGCTTCCATAATATCCAGCCCCATAGGCGGCATGCTTTATGACCGGTATCCCAACAGCGAGGCCATAATGGCTGCAGGCACCCTCATGGAGTGCGTTCCGGTAATATTTATCGCTATCTACCTGAGGTTTATCCCGGAGCTGCTGCTAATAGCTGGATTTGGAGGTTCCATGTTCTGGGCGCCCTCCACAACAATGATTACAGATGCCATGGGAGAGCGTTACCGTGTCCAGGCCAATAATTCCATGTTCATCATGCGTGATGTGGGCATAATCACATCAATTTCCATACTCCCACTGTTTATAATGTACTTTTCTAAAGTTAATGTGAGCCTTGGAGACATTTTCGTGGACAGGTCAATGGTGGATATTACTGCAGGAATCAGTGCCTATCTGCTGGTTACATCAATGATTTCATTATCATCACTTATATTTATATATGCGTACCACAGAAGGGTCAGGAAATCCACTAGTAATGGATTCCCGTAAGGCCCTGCAGCAGTATCAAATAGTTAAATAACAAATTAAACATATACATCCGGATCCGTGGGGTAGTTAGGATATCCTGCTGGCCTTCGAAGCCGATGACCCGGGTTCAAATCCCGGCGGGTCCGCCTTTTACATGCCTTTTTATGGTATCTGAAAAATTTTATTTATTATCCGGCAATTATGCTGTAATGCCTAAATTTTTAAACAGTAAAAATAGTGGTATAGTTATATATATAATATTGTTAATGTTGCTGACATTTTCTGTGCGGGCCAGCAACAACCTGATACTTACCACAATTCCGCTAATATCAAAATATGATCTGAACTTTAACAGTGTTGAAATAGGTATACTTGCCGCAGTTGCAGTTGGAAGCACAGGCATAATGAGTGCAATGATAAATTCAAGGCTCTGCCCCGGGAGGAGAAGGAAATTATTCATTTCTTCCATTATAATATACACGATTCTTGAGCCGTTATTCTATTTCTCCAATACTTTCAGCATATGGTTGCTGGTTATACTGTCTGGATTCTTCTTCGGATCTGTGATGCCCAATATAATAAGCTCTGCAGGAACAATAAAGGATAAAAAAACAAGGGAAAGGACGTTAACACTGTACACGCTATCATTAAGTGCAAGCCTTGTAATCGGGCCCTTAATTGAATCATTTATACTGTTATATTTTAACCTGTACCAGCTATTTTTATTTTTTATCCCTTTCGGGATTGTAGCAATAGTGTTGTCCTTTAAAATAAGATTCCCTGAGGAAGTTAGAGATAAAACAAAAAAGAATCTAAATGTTTTTAAAAATCCAGGCTTCAGGTTATCTGTTTTCAACAATATATCCTATGATACCCCATTTGCATTAATATTAACGTTCGGCGGGATATTTGCAAGAACAGAATTCAATGCGCCATATTCCTTCGTTGAACTATTGCTGGCCGGTTTTTTTGGATTATCATTTTTGTCCAGGTTTTTTCTTTCATACAGGCCAGCGAAAAAATTGTATGTTACAACCACTGTGTCAATAATTATAACAGTCATGGGTTTGATACTGGTATATTTTTCGACAAGTTTAATCCTATATTTTGTTATTATATGCCTGCTTGGAATACCTCACGGTTTGACATTTCCTACATCGCTCACTGCATTATCAAGATCATTCAATGAGAGCGAAATATCAGTTGCAAATACATATTTTTATGCACTGATGATGTTTCTTGCTGTCATTGTCCCATCTGTGGCGGGTTTGATGGTTTATTCAGTAGGTTTGAGGTTCACCTTTCTTCTATTTGCCATCCCTGTAATTATACTGTTCGGATTGATTCTGCGTGAATACAAACATATGCCTGAAATAAATAACTAAATTAATATTGATTCCCTGAACAAATGCTTAAATCAGGATATTGTGCTGCCTGGTTTTTACCAGCAATGTGCTCCTGGCAATTCAAGAGAATAATGAAAATAAGCATGCAGTAATAACCTATTTATATATTTTTATATTATCAGGCTCTCCGCATATGTTAATCGCTGATGATGTAATACGACACTTTAACATGAAAACATCATGTTATTCCATCCATTTGATGTATGAATTGCCATGACTGTAGTGCTATGAGTAACATATAAATGGATAGATATTTTAACCGGTTCAGGAGGAGAAACATGTTTTAGCTTCATGGCTGAAGCTATCAATGCACATCGAATGCCAGTAATTCATTTGGTTATGGCTCGTTTAAACTTATACACATCTAAAGAGATATATATATAACGAATAATCTATATAAATATATAAGGGAGGCAATCTAAATGCCTGGAAGAATATGGACCGGTGAGGAGTAGTACAGTATTATGATGGAATCATTCCAGAATCTTGATATTACAATAGCAGAGATACGCAAGAACCATGGAATATCAGTACCAATGTTCTATAAATGGAAGGATCAGTTATTAGAGGGAAAGGATCCTGACAAAGCACTAATGAAAGAGAATTAGGAACTAAAGGCAATAATAGGTGAAATGACCATAGCAAATGAGATTTTAAAAAAAAATTACATGAGGAGGAAAAGGTGAGTTCTGTGGATGAAATGAATAATAAAGAAATTGAAGTAAAAAAAGCATGCTATTATTCCGGAATCAATAGAATAACATACTATTACAGGATAAAGCATGAAAGCATTGAGGACAGGATGTATATAACAAGGATTGACAGCAGCATTATTAGTAAAATAATAGATCTATGCAAAGAAAGAGTAACCTATAGCTATAACAGGATATGGGCATTATTAAGGAATTCCGGCATAAATATAGCTAAGAAGACTGTGTATAAGATAATGAAAAATAATAATCTAACCTTGCCAGTGCATAACCATAAGAATAGAAGGGAAAGTAAACTGTTAAGAGCTGACAAGCCTGAAATGCTCCTAGAAACAGATATAACATATATTCCAACAAACAATGGAATGACCTATTTAATGTGCATAAAGGATGTATTCTCCAGGGAATGGTATGGCTATAATTATAATACATCATGCACTTCTAGGGATGCAATAAATGCCATGGATGATTCTCTTATAAGGAAGTTCAATGGTATAATACCAGATAATATTACTTTGAGGACAGGCAATGGCTCCCAGTATATCTCTAAGGAGTTCAATAATTATTTGAAAGCAATGGGAATTAACCATGAATACATAGAAAGGGAAACACCTGAGGAGATTGGAGATATTGAATCATTCCATAATTCAATAAAGACAGATTATATCTGGATCAATTAAATCAATAATTTCAACGATGGCAAAATAATCATAGGGAATGCGTTCTACGATTATAACAGTATAAGGCCCCATTCCACATTGGATTACTATTCACCAATGCAGTTCTTAGACAAATGGAACAATGACAGCAGCTTCAGGGAGTATTACAGAGAATTCTTAAAGAATTTAAAGGATGGCTACAGAAGGAGAAAGCATAATTATTATAAGAGATCGATGCTCAATGTCTCATGAAATGGAAAGATTTTTGTTTAAGAATCACTACCCAATATCACAACTCCTATTCACCTTATTAGATATTAATAAGGTGAGAAATCGAGTCGAAAGGCGGCTATTCTTACTAACGGCCCCAAGGATCAAGTATTTCAACAGCCGCTTTCGATTCTCACAGCTATATCGTCATATAGCTGAGGGTAAATAAGGTTTTTAATGATTTCTGACTTAAAAATAAACAAATCTTTTAATAACTCACTTACAAGCAGATATTGTAAATGTTAAAAATAATAGGCATAAATTGCTATTTCTTTTAAGATATTGATACAAATATACAATAAACTAAAGTTATATTTTTATATAACTTTTGTATATCATATTATGAAACTCCCGATAATCAGGCAATTAAAAAATAGGAACCAAGTAGAAGTAGCGAAATTACAGGATGAATTGATAATTATATTATATAATACAGATAATTCTATGGTTATACATGGAGGCACTTCACTGTGGAGATGTTATTCCGGAAATCGATTCTCAGAAGATATTGATTTATATTCTCTTAGTTTTCCTAATTATTTAGATGAGTTTAAGAACGAGATTAAATCTCACGAACTTAAATTATTGAAATTAAAGGATACTGGCAATATATTATTTTCAAACATATCAGATGGAAACGTAAATGTGAAAATAGAAATAAATCATAAATATTATCCTGAAAATCCCGTGGAGAGGGAATATGAACTTACTGACGGTAATTCTGTAAATGTGCTAACATTATCGCCTGAAGATCTCATCAAAGAAAAAATACTGGCATACATTGATAGAAGGTATATAAGGGATTTATATGATATATACATATTAATAAAATATATTCAACATCCTGAATATATAACGGAAAATTTAGTAAGTTTTATAAATAATATGCAGAAGCCGGTTGATGAAGATGTCTTAAAGTCTATAGTATACATAGGATTAGCACCTTCATATAGCAGAATGCTTGATTACATTAAACAATATATAAATTCATTTAAATGATACTTATGAAATATATGGAACAATTTTTTGATACCTTTCAGGGTAAATACATATTTTCGGCAAACGATGTTAAAAGATTCCTCTCCTTTAGAAAGGCAAATAGGGGTTATTACAAAATATTTCTATACAAACTAATTAAAGAAAAGAAAATACATAAAATTAGGTTTGGTTATTACAGTTTTTATGATGATATTGTATTAACTGGATTCTCATATTATCCCTTTTATTATGGCCTTGAAAATGCATTATCAATATTAAAATTTTGGGAACAGGAAACGAATCCTATCATAATTACACCTCTGCATGTTAGAACCGGCTTAATGCAGTTTAATGGGAGGAATTATATTGTCAGAAAAATTTCAAGGGAAATGTTTTTTGGCTATACGTATGTGAAATATTATGATTTTTTTATCCCTGTTTCTGATATTGAAAAGACTCTTATAGATTTGATTTATTATAATGAAAAAATACCTATAGAATTATTTAATGAACTCAAGAAAAGTGCAAATAAAAAGTTGTTAAAAACATATATTTATAGAATAACAGAGAATAGAATAAAAAGTAAAATATTAAAATATCTTGAAATTTAGAGTTAACTTAATCTTTATCTTTATAATAGACTCTCCCATGTGTTAATAGCTGATGATGTAATACAGCCCTTTAACATGAAAACATCATATTATTCAATCTATTAGATGCATGAACTGCCATGACTGTAGTGCTATGAGTAACACATAAATGGATAGATATTTCAACCGGTTCAGGAGGAGAAACATGTTTTAGCTTCATGGCTGAAGCTATCAATGCACATCGAATGCCAGTAATTCATTGCCTCCCCCTTACCATTACTCATCCATTGCCGTTCATAATTATATTCAATTTACCCCTGCCCATGGGGATGATAAAGTCCATGAGAGTAATCCTTCCAGATCCTGCTGCCCTTCTAATAAGATTAAGAAGAACCCACGTATTATACAGCAGCACTGAGCGGTAGAAGAGAAAATACCTTACGCCCATATCAGGTGAATGTGTCTTCTCCTTTACATCCTTCTTCTCCAGGCAGCAGTTCTCTATTCCCCAACTCTCCCTGTATGTTTCAGCTATTTCCCTTACATTGTCTTCATTTACATTTATATTTGTGTAAAAGGAGAAATCATGCCTCTTCCTGTCAGGATAACATATTATATGAACAAATTCTGTTTCTGCTGATTCCTTTCCCGATGATATTTTATCATTTATAATAGGATATGATATTCCATTATCACAGTGCTCCATCTCCATATTCTTATATTTAAGTACCTTTTTATTATCCTTTGCTGGCATTATGTATTTCAGCTTAAGGGATTCAACCCTTATTATAACTCCTGCATTCATGTATCCACGATCCATTAAAACTATATTTATAGCAATTCCAAAGGCCATTGCATGTTTCAGAAGGTAATCAACCCCATTTGCACTGTCAATCTCTCACCATTCTTAACAGATTCCAGAGTTGCAAACCTGTATACCAGAGAAGTTCCACCGAACTTATGGAATGGTGCATTGATAAGGCATCTGCTGTCGATGCCATAGTATGGAACATCATGATCATCCATTGCAACATTCACAGGATGTGAAAATGCATTATTTGCTATGGCTATCTGTACAGTACTATCAATGATCATGCTTATATGTTAAACCCCATCATGAATAGTATGCCTCTTCAGGTTTTCAGAACCACTGCGTATATATGCTCCTGATTCTAATGCAACATCCTTTATCCTCCTGAATACTGTGTCTGCTGAGGGAATATGATTATGATTGCTGTTCATTGCATATGTTTCAATAGATTCCTTTGAGGATATTGCATTTCTTATTACATGAATAATGTCCCCTGATGAATGACCGGACTGTGGCTTAAGAGGGAATATACTCTTCAGTGAGGAAGAGAAAAACTTTTTAACTGCATTAACATTATTTATGCAGGGATTGTTTTGTTTGCCATAACTAAGAATTAATTCTCACGATTTTAACTCTGGCTGACACTATAATTTTATTAGTTCTAATTATTACGGGATTCAACAATTATAGTTACTGCTATTAGTCTGACATGCGGAGAGTCTGGATAATAAGATAGAGTTCAATGAAATTCCTAAAAAGGCGGAATTACTGTTAAAGACGATTAACATGGACATATTACCTAAGAATTAGCGGGTTAAGATATAAAAATTATATTTGTATTCTCTAAATTTCTATCATCTCAAAATTATGAATATTTTTTGGGGATAATTCATTATCATGCTCACAAATAATTTATATAACTTATCGTTAGCCTTTCAATGACGTTTTCCGTTTTAAAATGCCCTAATTGCGGGAAAGAATTCAGCATAAACAGGAATAAGTATACCTGCGACAGATGCGGGAACATACTGGATGTTTACCATCATGACATGGAGTACAGCACCACAGCCATGAAAGGAGTCTGGAAATATAAAAATATGATACACCCGGAAATTCCCCATAGCAAAATAATAACAAGGGGCGAGGGCGATACAAATCTATACAGAAGCCAGAGGATATCAGAATATGCTGGAATTCAGAACATACATCTCAAGCATGAGGGGGAAAATCCTACAGGTTCCTTCAAAGACAGAGGCATGACTGTTGCGGTTTCAGAGGCGGTTAGGCTGGAATTTAATAAAACACTGTGTGCATCAACGGGAAATACCTCTGCAGCTGCCGCCAGCTACAGTGCCCTTGCCGGCATAGATAGCTATGTTATGATACCTGGAAAAAACATATCTTCAAACAAGTTATTTCAGGCAGTTTCATACGGAGCAAATATAGTCGACATAGAGGGAGACTTCGACACTGCCATGGCGGATGTGAAGCAGGCGCTTGAAAAGACCAGAGATTTTTACGTGCTGAACTCCCTGAACCCCTGGAGGATAGAGGGGCAGAAAACCATAATATATGAAATAATGGAAAAGTTAAAACCTGATTTCATATCTTTTCCTGCAGGTAACCTTGGTAATACATCCGCGTTTGGAAAGGCATTGATGGATTTGAAGTCCCTGGGAAAGATAGAATATGTGCCGAGACTGGTGGCCATACAGGCCGAGGGAGCATCTCCCTTCTATGAATATATGCATGGAGATAAGAATTCCATTACTCCTGTCAGGGCAGAAACCATCGCATCAGCAATCAGGATAGGAAACCCGGTAAACTATAAGAAGGCAAGAAGATCCATAGAGTTCAGCAATGGAATAGTGGAAAGGGTTTCTGATGATGAAATAATGTCTGCAAAGAGGGTGATAGATAGATCGGGGATTGGATGTGAGCCGGCATCTGCCGCGGCGCTTGCCGGTGTACTGAAACTCAGAAATTCAGGTGTAATAGATTCCAGTGATACGGTTGCATCCATCTTAACCGGGCATCTCCTGAAGGATGTAAGCTTCATGCCAGAATATAAAACTCTGGGAGTATCTGACATATTTTAGTTTAGATGCCACCGCATATAGGGATTTATTAATAGTGCATTACCACTCCGGCATCCGGGGAATCATTCAGGCATATGGTCAGATAAATTTAACTTCCCAGAAAAAGAGAAATTATGGGTTAATCTGGTAATGGGGCATATAATATGAAATATTTATTTTAATAAAATTGACCGGGACATCAGTTATAGATCATCTCTTCATATATCCTAACATCCTGAAGTATATGTGGGATCAGGCAGAATTCATCAGGCATATGTGCATTTTCGATTGCTGTAGTAGACCAGACAGCGACCCTGTAGCCACTGGTTCTGAGGAATGATGCGAAGGTTTCTCCACCGATCCCGACTGTTACTGCATCCTTTCCTGTTACTGCCTTTATAGCTTTTTTGAGTTTTATAATTATTTCTGAATCGTCTGGAGTGGGGGAAGGAGCATCAACACGGTCCGTAACCTTATATGAGATCTTTACATCTGAATTCTTAGAATAGGATGATATAATATTATTGATTTCCTCCAGCACCTGATCTGCAGGGTATTCTGGAAGTATTCTGAAATCCCAGTAAAATACCTCCCTCCCCGGTATGGTATTAATGTTATCAATATTTTTCTCATGCTTGGTGGGCTCAAAGGTTGAATATGGAGGCACAAACAGTGGGTTCTCCCTGCTGAATGTCCCGTGAAGTGCCGAATCCATGGCATTGACGAATTTGCAGGATTCCCTGAAGGCGTTTATGGAATTTGCGGGCATACTGGCATGCCCCTGCCTTCCCAGTACCTCAAATTTAAGCTGCATTGCCGTTTTCTCTGCGGTCTCTATTATAAACCCTTCATTGGTGCCGGCATCCGGGACAATTATCAGATCATCCGGCTTGAAAATATTCTGCCTGATTAAATGCTTTATGCCATAATCATTTCCAGTTTCCTCATCTGATACGAATGCCATTCCCAGGTTAATTTTTAGCCTGGATTCATCAAGATTTTTTAAAAGTAGAAGGGTTGTAAATATAGACTGGCCATTGTCCTCCGATCCCCTTCCATATATTTTATCCCCCTCCACTGTTGCACTGAAGGGTTCATGCTTCCATAGCTCTGGATCTCCCTCTGGAACAGTATCCAGGTGTGATATGATCCATAAAGTTTTCTGGAAATTGCCCAGCATTAGAATAATATTGGGCCTTATATGACCTGAACTATCCTCTACATTGTATTCCATCAAATTATCATAACCAAGTCCCTTCAGTATTTTTATTAAAGCCCTGCTCTTTTTATATTCTCCCTCTCCGCCGGATAACGGGGAAATAGCCCTGATAGATAGCAGTTTATTGGCAGAATTAATTATAAATTCTCTGTCTGCGTTTTCATCATATGACATATGTGCTAATTGTCATACATAATATAAGGATTACCGGTTGAATGATCTAATGGCATCTTTCCACTGTATGTGAAAAGTTAACAGAACCATTGTCTGAAGAAAAGACGAGGAACCTGAATTTCACACCGTAGTCTAAAGCCCTGTAATATGCCCAAGAGAATGCTGGGTCTCTCGACTCATTTGGGCTAAAACACCTTGCATTTTCATTGAAAATTAGGAAAAGAACGTATGAACTGTAGCCTTCATCAATCAGGTGCATAAGTGTTTCAAGATGCTTTTTGCCCCTGGCGGTTGGTGCATCCGGGAATAATGCCCTTCCATCCTCAACCAGTGTGGCTGATTTAACTTCTATAAATGATCGTTCGTACTGAAAGTCTATCCTGCTATCACCCACGGTTACCTCTCTTTTAAATCCTTCCTTTATGAATAGGGCAGCAATGTTTGAATGAAATCTGGAATCGTTAAAGGTCCATACATTATTATTCCTGCAGAAGGTGACTGAATACATTGTTTTCTTTCCCTGGGCCATCCTTATCTTTATGGCGTTGCCGGGGTATATCAGCTCCTCAAGCCTGCCCGGGTCATGCATATGCACCGGGATTTCCCTGCCATCAACTGATGCCATCACCAGAAATCGATTTGGTCGGGATATAACCCTGGCATCTATTAATTCTGGAAAATTAATTACAGAAAAACCCGGTTTTCTTTGGATAAACGGCGTCATTTATAATAATTGGGAAATTATATTTAATTGCTATGACATGGATCTGGCATTTACCCCGTTTTATATTCCAGCACACTGTGTTAATTAATCTTAGCGTTATTCCAGGTACAGTTCACTGAACCCATAAACCATTGGATTATCAAGCATTTTAGATTTTTTTCTGTTGACCTTTATGCTGTCAAATTTTCCCAGTATGTCTCCAAGTCCTATTTCTGCCTCGAGCCTTGCAAGTGGGGCCCCAAGGCACATATGGACACCCATGCCAAAGGCAAGATGGTTATTTTTTCTCCGGTTTATCATGAACTCTTCTGGATTGTCAAACGCCTTTTCATCCCTGTTGGCTGAACCCAGCCATATGGAAACTTTATCTCCTTTCTTTATCTGCCTTCCATGCAGAACATGGTTCTCTGCTGCGAACCTGTGTGGAAGAAACTGTATGGGGGAATAATATCTCAATGTCTCCTCTATAAAATTTTTGTAATACTCCCTATTCTCCCTCAGGAGTTCCTGGATGCCTGGATTTTCTGAAAGTACCTTTACCATATTGCCAAGTAGATTTGTTGTGGTTTCATTTCCGCCTATTACCAGAAGCATGACATAGCCGATTTTTTGTTCGTTGCTGAGTGGTGCAGATTTGAATGACCCGCGGTTTATCACAGACATAATGTCATCTCCCTGTTTATCTGAAAAGATTTCTGACATTTTTGCGTACATATACCTGTTAATTTGATCAAATCCACCATCACGGCGGTTCCCAATAATATAATCAGACCAGGTCTTGAACATCTGCCTCTCAGATTCAGGCACGCCAAGCAGATCGGATATAACATTGACCGGAAGCCCAACAGCATATCCCGAGATAAAATCCTGATCTGGCTTCAGGCTGGATATGATCCCAGAGGATATTTTCTTTATATGTTCAGAATATTTTTCAATGCTGGAGGGCAGGAAAAATGGGGCAGAAATATTTCTCAGCTCCTTATGGTCAGGATTATCAATGGTGATGAAACTTGCCCCGGGACCTCTCCTGCCATCTGGAACTCTTCCGGAATATGATGGATCAGAGGAAAAAATTTCGTTATGCATGAGGACATAGTACACATCCTCATAATCAAAAACATCCCATGATCCGGATTCCCTGTTGAAGCTGACCGGATCTTCACAGCGCATCTTACTGTAATAGCTGAATATATCCTGTGTCATAATAATCAATTATATTATAATATTAGAAAGATAACTAAATACCAAAACAACCAATAGATTATATAATGATGCAGCTTATTAAACTGGCCAGAAAACCTTTGCAAGTTCTACAATAACACCCATGGCTATTCCAATATATATTATTAGTTTGGGATCTATGGCCGGACCTTTTATCTCCTCCTCATTAAAATAACGTATTAAACCTGCTCCTGACTGAAAGTTTTCATTCTGGTTGTCCTTTGCCATTAATCACATTAATTTAATTAAGCAATTTAAAGATTTTGGTTATGCGTTTCTCCCTGCCAGCATTGCGGCAATAAATTCATCGGTGCTCCTCTGCTCCACTATCATTCTGTATGCATGGCCCTCACTCATTATACTGAAATAATTGCATTTTATAATGGATGGCAATCCCGGTGCATCAATGGCATATGACCTCCTGCCCTGCGATATTCCCACAACATATTTCAGGTTTATTTTGAGAAATGGTGAATATGAAAGAACCCATGGTGAGGCGTACTGATAGAATTCCAGATAATGCCCGAGGAATACTGCCTTCGCCTCAATGTATTTTTCAACTATAAGCCCCGGGATTGTGTCAAATCCATCGTCATGTATTGCAACGTTGAATTTTTCTTTTGAATCCATTATATTGATAACCTGATCCGGGGAATACTTAGGAATTCTATTCAGGATTTTCATCTCAGAGAAATGATTATAATATACAAATGGGAAAACTGTGAGAGAAATTCCCAATATAAAGAAAATCGCTGTGTAGATCAGGAATGTAAGGATAAAACTGGCTGATTTTAATGACACTATAATAGATAGAAATGCAGAGAACAGAAAGACTGAAAGAAAGTAATACCTTCTCCTGATCATAAAATAATATTCATAGAAATTTATTAACCGTTTTGGTTTTCAACAAGGAATTCCAAAATACAGTTATATATAACATAGATATCTGCAAACCATGAGAAGTGCCGTCCATGGCAGGAAAAGCCTTTTCGCATCACTGGCGTTTATCATTGCTGTTATTTTTATTCTTGTTTCAATAACAGCCTATTCAGGTGTTTTCCCACCGGCCAGTGTTGTTGAGTCCTACAGCATGGAACATTCAGACAAATGGCAGTACGGATTGATAGACGAGGGTACAGTTGTAATGGTAAAGAAGGTAAACAGCATAAATGATATCACAACTTATATAAAGGGCAGGGAGGTTAATTATTCAACATACGGTGAATTCGGAAATGTAATATTATACCACAATTCCGCTCTTGGTGTTGTTACAATCCACAGGGCAATGTTCTATCTTTACTGGAATGGCACATCTCCGGAGATCAGGGGTTACCATGGGCAGCCATACATTCATGTATACGGGGATTCCATCCTGCTGGATAACATCGGCTATGCACACAGGAACCTTATTGTAAATGTTTCAGGTTACACTGGTGATTCTGGATTCATAACGGTTGGTGACCATAACCTTGCATGCCTTCCAGAGGATTCCAGGTACTATAACAAAACCTATAACGCATATTATGCCTCCGATCAGAACATCTGGGGAATAAAGCCAGTGAACCTCACCACAATAGTGGGAAAGGCCTACGGCTACATTCCATGGGTCGGATTAATAAAGCTGAATATGCTAAGAATGGAGGGAAAATGGCCAAGGGAGTATTACACACATGTGCCTGAGTATTCCTATTATGGATTGTTCCTTTCAATCATGGCTTTACTTGCGGTAATTTTCTTCCCATACAGAAAGGCCTGCAGCAAATTCAAGGGAAAAACCTAAAATCAGAAGTTTTTGGAAATTACATCAGGCTTTCCGGCAACTTTCAGGTACACAGGATCACAGTTAAATTCCTTTGCAGCATCCTTTACCCTTTCCTTATCGCCTTTCTCCACTGCCACGAAAACATTTGTTCCACCGGTAACTATGTATGAATTCCAGAATTCCTGTTTAAGCCCGGAAATTTTATCGATAAATTTCTGCATTTCCTCCGTAATAATGTTTACGCCAACCTCACGGAGCATGGAATGGTATTCCAGTGTATCTCTTTCCCCGGCCTCGAATATGCCCTTTATATCTCCACTGTCGGCAAGTTTCTCCAGTTCCTTGGCACGTATTTCAGAATTTTTCACCCTCTCCTGGTACTTTTCGTGCCTGATAATGTTCTCATGGATTACGTCTGATGGTTTCCTCTCATCTGAAAATTTGCATCCCACGATGACAAAATCCTGGAAATCTTCCGGTCCAAGAATTTCATCTGTAAGTGATTCCCTGCCATTTGCATGATTAATTGTAAACCCGCCATAAAGGCTTCTGCCGGCACTTTCAGATATTTTCTGAAGATCGTTCTCAAAATTGAATATATTAATGTTGTACTCAAATATTGATTCTATGCATTCACCTATTGCGGCCGCACCGGCATCTGAACTCCCGCTCAGGACATTCTTATTCTCAGATATAAAGGATACCTCACTGTACTCGGGATGCCTTTTGATTATGTCATTTTTATACTTGTCTATAACAATAAATGGAGACCTGCTGGAATCCTCCGGGATTTTCTTTCCATTAATTATTCCTGACCTCTCATTGGAAAGGTAGAGATCGGTTTTAACATATATTTCATCGTTAAGCCCTGTATAGGCTATTCCTGCAGTGGTATGCCTGGGGAGCCTTTTTAGGCTATCAGATACACCACCAAGTAGAAGTATTCCTATTGTAGGATATGCTTTGACCTCAACGTAATATTTTTCCATATTCTGAAATTGCATATACAATAAAATGATTTTGCTAGGATTTGTAGAGCTTCATCTACAGTATAAATACATGGTCCTGCACATATGTCCAGAATTTATGTACCTAAAGAATTATTTATAAGGAAAACATTAACTGGCATGGATTATAAAGTTTCAGATATAATGACAAAGAATCCACTGTGCTACACAGTTCCCAGTTCTATTTCAGAGGTTATAAAAATACTCATTAAAAACAACGTAACAGGAATACCAATAAAAAATAGCCAGAACAAATACCAGGGCATAATAACCAGGAGGGATATTTTTTACAATCCAGATGAAACCCAGACTGCACTTGTAATGAGAAAGGCACCGCCGGTGAACCAGAATGACCCGGTTGAGGCCGCAGCAATACAGCTTTACACACAGAAGAAAAGGCACGTTGCAGTTGTAAATGACGATAACGAAATTGTGGGAATACTTACACCACAGAACTTCCTGAACCTGATAAAGGAAAAATATGGAAAGGTCAAGGTTAAAAACGTCATGGAATACAGCTCTGTGCCGTGCTGGGAGGATACACCCCTGTCAGTGGCTCTCCTGATGATGAATCTGTCACAGATATATTCTTTCCCTGTGGTTGATAAAAATGCCAAATTCACTGGACTTGTTACGGACAGGGATATATTTGACAGGGTAAAAATGTATGAAACTATTGAATCCAGTGAGGCTGGCATAGCAGATGACGAGGATCCATGGTCCTGGGACGGAATCAAAAATGTGTTCACCTATTTCATAGCAAAATCAAACATAACTGTACCGGATATACCTGTAAAAAAACTGCTGGTAAAGGATCCGCAGGTAATATACCTTGAATCGGATCTGGAGGATGCGGTAAAGCTCATGGCACAGAGAAATTACAACCAGCTTCCGGTGCTGACCGGCCATGGTGACATATACGGCATGCTGTACGATATCGAGATCATGAAAATATTCAAGGATTAATATGTACGAGGAGGCTGTTGAACTTGCAAAGAGAAGGGGCTTTTTCTGGCCATCATTCTCCATCTACGGTGGTTTTGCCGGCTTATATGATTACGGTCCCCTGGGGGTTCTTCTCAAGGACAATATAGTAAGGATATGGAAGGAAGAGTACCTGAACGATGGTGCCATATTCCTGGATTCACCCAATGTTACACCAGAACCGGTGTTCAGGGCGTCAGGCCATCTAGCCAGGTTTTCTGATCTTGCTGCTGAGTGCGAACACTGCAAAAATAAATTCAAGCTTGAGACAGTGCTTGAGTTCAATAAAATTAAGAATGTTCCGGCAACATTGAATGATGCAGAGGACCTTGTTAGGGAGTCTGATCTGAAATGCCCGGTATGCGGAAGCATAATAAAGAAGGTCTATGATTTTAATTTAATGTACAGGGTTACCGGGGATTACTACCTCAGGCCCGAAACTGCACAGGGAATTTTTGTGAATTTCAAACTTCTGGCCAACTATAACCGGGGGAAACTTCCAATGATTGTTGGGCAGCATGGAAAGGGATTCAGAAATGAGATATCCCCCAGGCAGAGCCTCATAAGGCTGAGGGAATTCAACCAGTGTGAAACAGAGGTATTTCTTGATCCGGAGGACCTTGAATTCGGAAAACTTTATGATTTTAAAAAGATCACAATAAGGCCCAATACAGGAGAGGAACTTCACATCTCAGTGAAGGAAGCATATGAAATGGGAGTTATCAGCAGCCAGGCTTTCGCATACTTTGTCCTGAAAACCCAGATAATACTGGAGAAAATGGGAATATCCAACGAGAGGCTCAGATTCAGGCAGCATGATCCTGATGAAAGGGCACATTATGCTGCAGATTCCTGGGATGCTGAGGGATTGATTGACAGTGATTGGTTTGAAATAGTGGGAATAGCAAACAGGACTGATTTTGACCTGAAAAACCATGAAGGCAGCTCTGGAGAGCAGATGAGGATAAATATTAACGGAAGGGATGTGATGCCATATGTGATAGAGCCATCATACGGTATTGACCGTATCCTTCTTACACTTATATCCCAGAGCATGGACAAAAGGGACGGCAAGAATCTGCTGAGACTGCCATACTATATGGCACCATATCATATTGCCGTTTTTCCATTAATGAAGAAGGACAATCTCAGGGAAAAGGCAGAGGAGGTTTACTCAAGCCTGAAAAATATTGACAGTTATGTGTTATATGATGAGGCCGGAACCATTGGGAAGAGATACGCAAGGCAGGATGAGATCGGGACACCTTACTGCATTACAGTGGATTACCAGACTTTAGAGGATAATACAGTTACACTGAGAAATAGGGATACATCAGATCAGGAGAGGATCAAAATTGAGGATCTGCTTAGGGATGGTTATATAAAAAATTTAATGGACAACAGATTAAAATTATAAAATCAGTCGGTTATAAATATCTTCTTTCCCCTTGTATTTTTCATTGTTATGGTAGTTTTGTACCTGTTTCTGCCCCTCATGAACACTGCATCGCTGCTGCCTGACATCTCCGATACATACTTTATCAGGTCGCGCATTGAATTTACCGGTTTTCCGCCAAATTCTGTTATGACATCCCCGGGTCTCAGCCCCGATCTGTATGCAGGCGAATCCGGGTCAATCCTTGCAACCATGACACCTCTATCTGTTCCTGTGCCATATCTTCTGGCAATGCTGCTGTTTACCTCCATTCCTGATATGCCTATGTACTGCCTGTTGACCCTGCCGGTTGATATCATGTCATGTAATTCTTTCTTTACAGTATTTACCGGAATGGAGAAACCGATTCCGTTTGCCTGGGCAATTATTGCAGTGTTTATTCCAACAGCCCTGCCTGACATATCCACCAGTGGGCCTCCACTGTTGCCGGGATTGATTGCTGCATCAGTTTGAAGTAGACCCTCAAAGATAAAATCTGCCCAGGGCATGGGCCTGTTCTTTGCACTTATAACACCCATGGAAACCGTGTGCCCTCCTGGAAGCCCCAGGGCGTTGCCTATTGCAAGAACGAGCGATCCAGTTTTTATTGCCTCTGAATCCCCAAGTTCAAGGACAGGGAACCCACTGCCTGGTAGCTTTACTATGGCCACATCGGTCTGCGGGTCCCTTCCTGCCACGGTTCCGGTATAACTGCTTCCATCGCTGAGTATTACCTCAACTTCCTCAGATCCCTCAACCACATGGTTATTGGTAAGCACATAGCCATCAGGAGTTATTATAAAACCTGATCCGGATCCCTTCACAGGTGCAATTCCGTAACCGTAGGACTGCACCTTCAGGGTGCTGTTAATGCTTACAACCGCCTTGCTTGCCTTCTCTGCTATATCCACCATATTTTTATTTAATGCTTCTATTCCTTCCATAATTCTATAATGCAAAACATATTTATATATCAGAAAGTTATATAAAATATACCAGGTGAATTCAAATTGACTTACCTAGAGCTAAGGGAAATCGGGAAGGGACAGGAATACGCCAGAAAATACTCAGAAATAATGAGGCAGTGGACTGTGCCGGTGTTAATAGCAATTGGAAAATTCAATGGCGCGGGCTTCAACAGAATAAAAAAGGAGGTAAAGGGAATCAATAATACCAGTTTATCGGCTACATTATCAATTCTGGAAAAATATGGCTTGCTGGAAAGGGTTATAATACCGGCAAAGCCTGTGAGGGTTAACTATTCATTTACTGAGAAAGGTAGAGAATTTTATAGCATGTGCGTAAGCCTTGCCTCTTTCATAGAAGATCTGCCTGATAAGCAGTGAGGTTGAAAATAATAGTAAAAATTTCCTATTTTTAGACCTTAAAATATGTGCATTGCAGGTGATATATACATCCTGCAATTCTACAGATATAATAATGGCTAACCAGAATCATAATTTCCCTGTCTGCCCATAGATTTTTTTGCAGGTGCCCTGAATAAGACATACGAAAAAATTTTATATATATTTATACGTTCCTTAATTATGGTTCAATTTATGAGCAGGAAAAGGTACGCGCTGATTCTGATTGCAACATTTGCATTTGTATTCATATTTACCTTTCTTGTATTATCACTTCCATCATATGAAAGAAACTTTTTTAGCCTCGCTATAGTTCCACTGGTGCTAACTGCGCTTTCTACTGGTGCAGTATATTCAGCCATAAGAAAGACAATTAAGGATACGCACAGGACTATAAAATACACAGCTATAGTCTTCATTTTTGCCCTTATAATGTTTGAGTCCATAATGGCCCTTATTACAATACACAGCATCGCATCTATTGCACTGCTGGTTCCCATAGACCTTGTATTACTGTCACTTCCACTTTATATTACCTTCAGGAGTTCCAGAGGCATAAGAGATGGAGACGAATATAGCAACGAACTTTCAGAGAGACTGGCATCCCTTACAGGCAACAGCAATCATAAAGTATACATCAGGAATGCAGCAGGCCCGGCTCTGGGTACAGCAACAGATGGCAATGACTGGAGCATACTAATATTCAGCAGCGCATTTTCAAGGCTGAATGATGAAGAAATTGAAATGCTCATGCTGGAAAAGTATTATAACAAAGAACTGGGACGTTCATGGAATATGCTTTATGCTATATTCGGGGCGTTTGTTATACTTACAGACCTGGTACTGGCTACCTACATACTGGGAATGAATCTCCCGCCTGCAGATGAGGCATACATAATACCCTCTCAGATAGTTATATTCATAGCAATATTCAGCCTTCCATTTATCATTATGAGAAAATCTATTTCCTCTTACAGGGATATTGATAGGAAAATACTCTCAGTAAACGGCAACAGAATGGCATTGATTTCCCTCATTGAGAAGGAAAATGACTATGATCCACCAGGTACCATGACAAAGTACCAGTATAACAGATTCAAGGAAAGGCAGAGGCAGAATGCAGAAAGGCGTATACGGAATATAGAATGAATTCAATCCACTACGGGCTTTTCCGTGCTTGCCAGTTTTAAGAGAACTTCCCTTTCAGTGATTGTTCCTGTGCATTTTCCTGATCCATCTACTATGGAAAGTATATTTACATTATTTTCCTTCAATATTCTTACAGCATCTGTAACCTCATCGTTGACGTTTATATTTACTACCTTCTCCAGGTGAAGCTGGTTAACCTTTCCACGCTCTATGGCCTCCTTGGGAAGAAGCAGGATATCTATGACATAAAGGGTTCCAACCGGCTTCATATTTTCATCCACAACTATGGCATAGGGTATATTTTTTGAGAGGAGTTTCTCAAGTGCAGATTGCAATGTGTCGTTTATGCCAACAATGACGTCCAGCCCCGGAATCCGTGCATCCATCACCTTAATATTCATGAGGTTCTCCGCCAGTATCTTACCCTCCTTGCTTATATCCAGGGTATCATCAGAGGTTTTGGTAACTATGGCCTTTACCTCTGATAATACGAATCCCACCACTATCCACACAAGGAACAATGAGGTATACCAGGAAACCGTAGAATATGCTGAATATATAAGCACTATGGAGCTTATTATAGCCCCTACAAGGGCCAGTATAACCTCCTTAAAATCAGAAAGATATGAAAATACTCCTGCTTTTGCACGGGACATCAGCCTCTTTCCCCTTCTCAAACCTACACGTATCAGTGAAAAGTTGGCACTTACATGTATGAATAGGCCGCCCAGTGCAGATATGGTTCCAAGGAATATAAATGCCGTCTCTGCGGTTATATAATGCAGGATGAAAAGTGGAAGTGCAATCATTATGGCACTGACAAAGCCTGTTGCTACCAATGGATTGTCCTTGACCTTCCTTGCAAATATTTGTGGGAATGATCTGTCATAGCCCATCCTGAAAAATGTCCTGGATGCCGCAGACCCGAAGGAGAGAATGGCTAGAATGGAGTCGTTTATGGTTGCTATTGCAACAGCGAAGTAAAGATATATGCCATATTTCCCGAAATCATTGAGGATTATCCCGATAACAGGAAGCTTATCGCTTACCGGTATTATAATATGGTTCTGAAGTATTAAATTTGCAAAGGCATATATCATAAGTGTGGCCAGGGTCCCGCCAATAAGAATCACAGAAATTACACTCCTGCCAACTACCTTCTTTGGATTTGTGATCTCACCTGAGACAGGCGCAATGGATCCATATCCTGTGGGAATTCCCATGGCAAATAGTATGCCCAGGGCGAAATCCCCACCTGAAATATGGTAAATTGCAGGATTGGGTATGTATACGGCCCCCCTGGTCATGACAAATGAGAAAAATACGATGGTTACCATAAGTGCTATTTCAATGGCAACTGCATACAATGCATATTTTGATGATAACTTGATGCCCACCAGCAGGAATGTAACAGATGGGACCATTATAAGGAGAAATGCATAATATTCAGAAATTCCCAGGACAGTTATTATAATAAATATTGCACCTGTAAGATATGCAAGTGCATATAATATAGAATAAAATATATACATCCAGCCTGTATCAAATCCGATTCTGGCAGAAAGGGCCTGGAAAGCATATGTATAATATCCTCCCGAGGAGGAGAACCGTTTTGAAAGCTGGGTAACTGACAACCCATTTATAAGTACCAGAAGCATACCTATCACCATTACAATTGGTGCGTCAAAACCTGCAATTGTTATGGCATATGCTGCATAGGTAAGAATGCTGAGCAGTGGTGACATGCCCCCGAAGGAAAGGAAAAATACGTCCTTAAATGTTAGATGCCTTGTAAATTCACCACGGGTGGCGGACGTTTCTGTCATTCATCCTCTAATATATCAATGTTATAAAAGCTTGTCTTTCAATTATATGAATCTAAGATTAAAATAAAATATTCATAATTTTAATATATCGTTCAGCTGCTTTTTTAGAAACTCATTATCCGTAATATCGGCTATGTATCCTATGAATCCGTTTATGATTAGATCTTTAGACTCTTCCTCAGAAAGGCCCCTGGATCTAAGGTAAAATATCTGCTCCGGATCAAGGCTGGATATTGCCGATGAATGCTTGGATTTCGTATCGTTGTTCTTTATGAGCAGTGCCGGCTTGGAATTGCCCTTTCCGTCCTCTGACATAAGAAGTATTGCTGAACCATAGAATCCTGTTGATTTTATTCCATCGGGTTCTATATCTATATTGCCCCTGTGCATTGTGGAGCTTCTGTCCAGAACAACGCCCTTTATGTTTATATCGCAGTTGGAGTATTTCCCGTACTGCAGGCTGGAATCCCAGATATCCATTTCCTGGTCTGCCCTTGAAATGTTTACGCCATAGGATTTCATTGTGGTGTTGGCATGCATCTCACTTTCATGGTTGTAAAGCACCCTGCTTCCCCCTGTATTTACATCTATTATCCTGATTTCAGAGTTATCATAGAGTACCGGCCTGAGATAGGTGAGATTAACAGTATCCTCCCCCTCTGCCTGTATGTAGTTATATTTTACATGTGATCCCTCCAGGCAGAATATGTAAATATTCCTGCCATGGACTCCATTGCCATCTCCATGTTTTCTGTATACGTCAGTGATTTCAACTGATGAATTTTTCCCAACAACTATAACATTCTTGAAGGTAAATGAGGAATTGGAATCCTGTATTGACTGGATCTTCAATTCAGTTTTTGTACTGTCCGGGACACTGATAAAATAACCATTTTCATAGGAAAAATTTATCAGGTTTTCCTTATTGTATTTGCCGAATAGCTTATCAGCGTAGTCCCGGAATAGATCTGGCTTTTCTGTAAAGGCAGCCTTCATACTGGACATGTAAACATCCTTTTTCCGGCCGCTGACAATGAAATCTGAATCGGTAACTACAAGATCGTATTCATTATCGATCTTCTCCTCCTTCTTTATGGATACCGATAGTTCACCGAAGGCCATCCTCTCAAGGTCCTTTTCCGTGATGGTAACATAGCTTTTTTTATCTGGACTCTCCTTATAGGCAGGATCAGGGTATCTGAGATAATTTATATACGCCTGCTTTCTGTATTCTATATCGAAATCATGGAATCTTGAATTTAAAGTTTCTAAATAATTCTCTATCATATTATATCACCATAAAAATGGATAAAAATATATTTATCCCACAGCGCCCATTTTGGACATTTCCAGCTTGACCAGCCTGTTCATTTCCACTGCAAATTCCATGGGTATTTCCTTCATTATGTCATCCATGAATCCGAGGACTATCATTGAGGATGCTTCATCCTCGCTCAATCCCCTTGACCTGAGGTATGTAAGCTCGTCTGTCCCTATTTTTCCTACTGTTGCCTCATGGCTGAATTCTGCAGTTGGCTCATATATCTCATCATAGGGGTATGTATAGTTCTTTGAATCGCTGTTTATTAAGAGCGCATCGCACTGCACATGGCTTTTTGCCCTCTTGGCACCCTCGTTCATCCTTACCAGGCCACGGTATGCAGTCAACCCGTTATCCAGGCTGATAGATTTGGATACTATCCTGGATGTCGTGTCTGGCGCAAGATGAAGTGCCTTGCCTCCAGCATCCTTGAATGTATCCTTTGTTGCCAGTGTTATCTGCAGGTTAGAGGTTGATGCTCCCCTTCCCCTGAGATAGGATGAGGGATATATCATTGTTACCTTTGATCCAAGCTCTCCTGTTACCCAGTCCATATGGGCATTTTCATCAACCCATGCTCTTTTTACGGGAAGATTGTAAACACTATCTGACCAGTTCTGGACACTTGTATATTTTACATCGGAGTTTTTCCTTGCATATATTTCGACTATGGCTGTATGCAATGAGCTCGTGTTGTATTTTGGCGCAGTGCAGTTATGAACTGCGAATCCTTTCACCAGGTATGAGTCGTCAGTTTCCACTTCAAGGTTGTATACAATATCGTTGTATTCTTCACGCTCCACCTTTTTTATGGGAACGTAGTAATAGTTGTTTTTATGCCTTACCCTGCTGAATTTTATATTTTCAGTATATTCTATTATGTACTGTTCTTTTCTCTGAATAGCCCTGCTGTTGATTTCATCACTGGAAGCAAGCCTGATCATTATACTGGCAAATATATTGTTCCTTGAAAGCATCTCCTGAAGCTGGAATGCAAGAGCCCTGCTCACTGTGTCTGCCCTGATCATTTTTGACTTGCCCTTTTTTACATATACGTTGCCATTTCCTTTCAGGTAATAGTCTATTAACAATTTCTGCTTTTCCGCAGGTAGTTTCATGATTTTATCTGAAAAGGCCTTCTTATCAGCGTATTTTCCACCATTTTCCAGGCAGAATTCTATCAGTGGTTTCGAGTATGTGGAAACTGTATAGTATTTGTTTCCTGCCATGAATATATCGACCTGTTCCCCTGATTCCTTTATTGTGTTATATAAATCGTATGCTATTTCTTTCTCCTTTTCCGATTTTCCGAATGAAAAGGTCATCTGATCCACATTCAGTGCTTGGTTGAAGGATATTGAACCTTCCGCTACATACAGTCCAAGAATCTTCAGCATAGATTCATTTATGGAATCATCATCCTCTGTAGCCACAGGCGATACATATACAATGAAGTCCCCCACAGACAATTCATCTGTTCTTCTGTACTGGGGTTCAGCTTCCATCAACTTCCTGGTTGAAATTTCATTGTGCCCGTTCCTTATCCTTGATGTGACCTCCTCCTTCTTTATGCTGAGAACTGGGTGTTCCGATGTTGCCTTGAATGCATTTCCAGGAGATAATGGTGTGATTTTGTACATGAATCCATTGTAGGGATGTACGTATTTCCTTGTGATTTTCCTTTTATTGCCGGTATTGGATACAACCTCATTGCCTGTAAGCAATTCATCGATCCTGACGAATTTGTCGCCCTGGCTGACCAGTTCGTCCTCCGGTAAACAACCTTCTATGTAGTGTACCTTTGCACCCTCGTCTGCAACAACTATTGTATGCTCGAACTGCCCACTCTGCTCGCCGTTCATCCTGAAGTATGTCTGCAATGGCATGTCTATTGTAACATTCTTTGGAACATACAGGAAAGACCCACCGGACCATACTGCACCGTTCAGTGCTGCAAATTTATTGTCACTGGGGGGAATTGCCCTGCAGTAGTAATCCTTTACAAGGTCAGGGTGCTCCTGGACTGCCGTATCAAGGTCAGTGAATATAACGCCCTTATCCTCCCATTCCTTTCTCAGGCTTCCGTAGACTCCCTCGCTGTCGTACTGGGCCACAGATCCTGCAAGGTATTTCTGCTCCATCTGTGGTATTCCCAGCTTGTCGAATGTTTCCTTTATCTTGTCCGGAACCTCATCCCAGTTCTTCGCCTTGGTCTCTCCAGGCTTTGAGTAGTATGTAAGGTTTTCAAAGTCTATTCCAGACAGGTCCGGCCCCCATGTGGGCAGGGGCTTTGAAAGGAATATTTCTAAAGCCTTCAGCCTGCTCCTCCTCATCCAGTCCGGCTCATGCTTTATATCAGATATCTCCTCGACTGTTTTCCTTGTTAGCCCGGTACCGGTTGAGTACACAGGATTTATTGTATCATGGAACTCGAAATCAGACTTTTTGCTATGTTTCAGGCTTTCCGTCAATTTTTCAATTTCCTCATCTTTATTGTAATCTTCCACCATATTTATCACTCCTTTATCCAGTCGTATCCCTCATCCTCTATTCTATCGGATACGTTTTTATCTCCATTCATTACTATTTTTCCATCCTTCAGCACATGCACGAATTCCGGTATAATATCTTTCAATATTCTCTGGTAATGGGTAATTATAAGGAATCCAACCTTCTGGTTGTACATCTTCTTTATCTCTGCAGATACAAGCTTCAGCGCATCAACATCCAGCCCGGAGTCTATTTCGTCAAGTATAACGATTTTTGGCTTCAGTATAACCATCTGGAGAACCTCAAAGCGCTTTCTCTCACCGCCAGAGAAACCATCGTTAATTGCCCTTGTTATAAAGGATTCGTCCATGTCCACGTCCTTCATTACTTCCTTTACCATATTGAAGAATTCCTTTAACGGCATTTTTTCATTTGGATATAAATTGTTATAAGCCATCCTCAAAAAGGTTGAAATTTTGACGCCACTCACGGTTATAGGATTCTGGAATGCCAGGAATAGGCCTGCCTTTGCCCTGTCTTCGGGAGCAGCGTATGTTATATCCTTTCCATTAATGAGAATTTTGCCATCTGTGACCTTATAATTGGGATGGCCTATGAGTACCTCTCCAAGGGTGCTTTTGCCTGCCCCATTGGGTCCCATAAGTGCATGAATTTCGCCAGAATTGACTGTAAGGTTGATTCCCTTCAATATTTCTTTGCCATCTACCTCGGCCTTCAGGTTTTTGATCTCAAGTACTGTTTCTGTCATTATAGATTCATTACAAATAGGTATTTAAACATTTTATTATGTCTATAGTAACTAAAATACGTATAAGTATAAATATTACTATATAATATATAATTGTGATACCATGGAGGAATTAATTAACGATTATCTTGGGAATAGTAAAACAACTATACTCAGTTCACTGCTGTACGAGGATAAAACCCTTGAACAGCTTTCCGGCATAATGAAGGTAAATAAAAATGCGGTGAAGGAGCATTTGAATTATCTAGAAACCCACAGCCTGGTTTCATCATACTTTGTAAGGGCAAAGGCGGGACGGCCGAAAAAATATTATAAGCTTACAATGAAGGGTATGCAGATCTTTCCTAAGCAGTATATAAACTTCTCATCAATGCTCCTGAAAGAGGTTGAGAATGAAATAGGAACATTAAGGCTGAATGGCATACTGATGAAAATTGCAGAGGATATGGTAAGGGAGGTTTCATCAGACAGCGTGGCCCTTGCATCTTTAACAAGGGAGGAAAAGCTGGAAAAAATTGGAGAGTATGTGAATATACTCAACCGGCTTGGCTACTATGCAAAGATGGAGGTGGATGGTGATACTGTAAAAATTATCAGGCATAACTGTGTTTTCTATGAACTGGCAAAAAATAACAAGGATATGGTATGCGGTTCCCTTGAGAAATCCATGTTTTCAGATACAGTAAGCGATGACTTCAAGCTCATGGAAAACTTCCCGGATGGAGATAATAAATGCGTGGTTGAAATATCCATATCGGACTGATATGCCTGATATTTAAAGTCACTATTTTTTAAAATAATTAATATAGTCCTTTGGGTTGATTATATATGCCAGGAAAAATGGTCAGGATTCCACCCTCTCTATGCGTTAAATGCAGGGGTGCAAAGATGTTATGCGGCCTATCATACTGCCCGGTGTCCATAGTTGACAGGGTTAAAAAGGTCTATACCTTCAGGGGCAACTCCATATCAGGTTCCTCACCTCCATCACTCTTTGTTGGAAGGTATGGATATCCTAAAATCAACATATATCCCTCAACTCCCCCATTCTCCGGGAACACAGGATACC
The DNA here is from genome assembly GCF_031200575.1 of Ferroplasma sp. Taxonomy (NCBI): domain Archaea; kingdom Methanobacteriati; phylum Thermoplasmatota; class Thermoplasmata; order Thermoplasmatales; family Ferroplasmaceae; genus Ferroplasma; species Ferroplasma sp. The sequence continues at coordinate 1,389,717 of NZ_CP133597.1, forward strand.
TTGAGGATGAATCAAAATGGCTTTCACAGGACCTCAATGACTTCATATCCGGGAGATTATCGCTTCTCCGGGGAGGCATAAAGGTTTCTGTGGATGCAGCATCAAATCCAGATTACCGGCTGCAGGAAATACAGGTGAGTTCCCTATCTTCAAATCCGGTAGATGTTGAAATGACAGTTGAAAAATCATTCAGGGACAACATTGTCCTGGATGAGAATATAACGCCCATGGGTCCTTCATCCCCGCTGAAAAGCATAAAATTTGGAAATTACCATATAGACAACAGGATAGAGAAATTATACTATGATAAGGACCTTAGGGCTTCAGAGGGAGTTATAAGCCTCTATGAAAGGGGAATGGGCATCAACGGCATATCAAAGGCCCTGAGCGCAGGTTCCCTGGGAACAGGGAAGAGAAGGAGGATAGTCCCAACTAGATGGTCTATAACTGCAACCGATAAGGCCATATCTGACAGGCTGGTGGATGAGATCAAAGATTACAGGGAAATTGACAGCTTCGAGGTATATGTAAGGAAAACTCAGGGTAATCTCTTTGTTGCAATACTTGCCCCCGGCCAGTGGATGTTCGAATGGGGTGAATCATGGTTTCCTGGAAGCACATGGAACAGCTTCGGCAGGTCTGTTGAAATAGAACTTGATTATGAAGGATACCATGGCAGGAAGACATATCCTGAAATAGGCGGATGTTACTATTCTTCCAGGCTCGCTGTGGCGGAAAAATACAGGGACATGAAAAGGACAGGGTCTGCCATGCTCTGGAGGGAGATATACCCGGGATTCAACCTTCCTGTTGGTGTCTGGTATGTACGTGAGAATGTCCGGGAGCTCTTCAGGTCGAAACCGGAGAGGTTTGATACCGTAAATGATGCAATAAAATATGTTTCCAGATTCACGGCCGTGGATATAAAGGCATGGAAGGCGAAATCAAACAACCTGAAGTATCTCGTGTCAAATCTGGACAATTACTGATTTATATGAATAATGGCAGGAACGTTATAGAAATCGAGGCGAAGCATGCCCTCGGAAAATCCGGCATGAAGGAGCTTGATTACGCATTCAATCCATATCTTGGATGCTTTCATGGATGCAGGTACTGCTATGCCATAGACATGTCCCCGGATGCAGTCAGGGAAAACTGGGGAACAGGGGTTATTGCAAGGACTAATATAATCCAGCTTCTTGAAAGGGAGGCCAGGATATACAGGAAGGGGGTGGTTGGAGTTTCTACAATAACCGATCCGTACCAGTACATTGAGATGAAATACAGGATTATTCCCGCAGCAATTGAAATTCTGTCAAGAAACGGCTTTTACATAACAATACAGACAAAGTCGCCAATGGTGCTAAGGGATATTGCAATACTTGAGAAAAATAAAAAAAACCTGGACGTGGGAATCACAATAACATCCCTGAAACCTGAGGTATCCAGATTAGTAGAGCCATATGCCCCTGCACCTGCAAAACGGCTGGAAGCACTGCAAAAACTCTCACGCAGTGGAATTAACACATGGTTATACCTTGGACCGCTTATACAGAATGTAAACGATAACCTTGATGGCATAGAAAAAATAGTTGAGTTCTGTGGGAAAACTGGAATCAGGATTATATATGATTCGTTCCAGGATTTCAGCGGAACCCTGCCCTATATGGCAGGTACCGGATATATGCGGTCTGATCAGGCCTGGTGGGACAGAATGGATTATGACATAAAGAGGATATGCAGTGAATACGGGGTTTCCTGCACACTGGAAAGGGATGAATGGAAGTACGAGCTTTCAAGGAAGTATGGAAAGTTATTTTAGCCTCCCACTGACCAACCATTATATAGGTTTGCTGTATCATAAAAATGGATAATCATGACACAGTTCGGAATTGATTTTCAGCTTAGGGTTTACACTGGAATGGATGAAAATTCGGATCTTCCAGTATCTTTGGAGGACTGGAGAAATGCAGCCAGGAAAGCTTTGAAGGATGGCCCCTGGGGATATATAGAGGGTGCTGCCGGGAGTGAGGACACAATGGCAGAGAATATCAGGGCATTTTCCCGCTACAGAATCCGGCCGAGGTATCTTCATAATGTGGAGGAGAGAAACCAGTCAGTCACTATTTTCGGGAAAAAGCAGGATTCCCCATTCATTCTGGCACCAATCGGCGTGCAATCCATAATACACAGGGATGCTGAGTATGCCAGCGCAGGCGCAGCTGCCTCCATGCATGTCCCATACATTCTCAGCACCGTTTCCTCTGTCAGCATGGAGGACATAGCAAAAAAATACCCGGAGAGTGAAAAATGGTTCCAGCTTTACCCCGGCAGGGATGAGAATATAATGAAGAGCATGGTGAAAAGGGCAGAAGTTTCCGGTTATCATGCAATAGTGGTAACTGTTGACACAACCATGCTGGGATGGAGGGAGCAGGATTTAAGGAATGCATACCTGCCGTTCCTGCAGGGCGAGGGCATAGCCAATTATATTTCAGACCCAGAATTCAGGAAGCGCCTTGATAAGCCGCCTGAGGAGGATATTAACTCTGCCATAGAGGAATTCCTCATGGTTTACGTAAATCCAGCATTCTCCTGGAGTGATTTCAGGAAAATAAGGGGCTGGACAGATCTTCCATTGATCGTTAAGGGAATTTCATCCTGGGAGGATGTAAATGCAGCAATAAAATACGGTGCAGACGGAGTTGTGATCTCAAACCATGGCGGAAGGCAGGTTGATGGGGCCATATCAACAATAGAAGCACTGGATGAAGTTACTGACAACAGGAATGTAAGCTGCACGGTTCTCTTTGACAGCGGCATAAGGCACGGATCGGATGCAATGAAGGCACTGGCGCTGGGAGCTGACGCAGTTCTCATAGGAAGACCATACTGCTATGCCATGGCTGTGGCCGGCCAGAGGGGAATTGAACGCTATATCGGGGAGCTAAAGGCAGAACTTGACCTGCAGATGGCCCTTGCCGGATATGAGTCTGTAACCTCCCTGAGCAGGCGCATGATTTTCAAAAAACATCAATAAAACCTAAAAATTATTTTTATCTGGTAAGCCATCCGGACTGCTTCCAGAATGTTGCAAGCCCGTAGAGATTCACAAAGAACAGGATCCCGAGCCCCATTGCTCCGTATCCAAGTGTCCTTAGCCTCTCCTTAGGTATATTCAGTGCAATTGCACCCACGAATATTACATCACCAACTGCACCCAGGCCATACATTATCCCGTTAATAAGGAACGCCATGAAATGCCTTGGATGATAATGGAAAAATCTGTACATAACAAAATGTGATACGCTGGTTATGCTTAAATAATCAAGATGGCCCATAATGTGCAGGAAAAACATTGCACGGAATATAAACAGTGTAAAGCCTATTATGGGTATCAGGTATATATAAAGCATTTCAAATGTGTAGAATTTTCCCCCATTTTTTGCAGTTCCATCGCTCATATTCTTGAAGAAAAAGTACCATCCCCTCCTGGACCATCTGATCTGCTGGTTCAAAAATTTTTTGAATCCCTGCTGTGGCTCTGTCTCCACTGTTATGTCATAGTCCTTTACCATTTTATACTTATTTTTTATCAGATAGCTGGTAAGGAGCATATCATCCCCCAGCATTACCTTCCTGCCGAATAGTTTTTTATTGAGAAAATCGTCCGAGAGCATGAATGGCTTTATTACATCTGTTTTGTATGCAGCGCATCTTCCATCCAGAACGTATACGTTGCCGCGCCTGGACATGGATTTTGAAATCATCTCTGTAAGCCTTTCTATAAATTCTGAGGCATATGCTACCGAGGTACCGTCATTTTTAATGTGTATGTTTACACCGACCCCCGCAATCCCCTGGGCAAAATATGAAAGCATGCTTTTTAGTGTATCTGCAGGGATCAGTGTATCGCTGTCAACAAACATCACATATTCTGTATGCACCTCCTTCAATCCCTGAACAAGGGCATTTTTCTTACCACCCCTCTCACTCAGATATATGAATCTGCCACCGTTTTCCTCTACTATGGTCTTATATGGCTCAAGGCTGGAATCCCCCACAACAATAAAGGGTGCGCCCTGCAATTTAATTGAAACTATAACCTTCCTGAACACCTCTACGTCCTCACGAAATACAGGAATTACTATAGTAGCCCTGGACGTGTCAACATCCCCAACCCTCTGGCCCTTGCTGTAAAACGTTGAGTAATACGTATTTAGGATATAATATGTAAAGGATATGATTGTCACTGCAAGAAGGGCAAGGTATATTATGATGAACTTCACCTATAATAATGTTTTACCACTAAATAAATATTATTATAAACATAAAAGCATAACATCATGTTTTATGGATATTTTATTAAATTTTATTTAGGCTTTGGCATTCCTATCATATATGAGATTAGGCGGCATGGTCTTTTATAATGCCGGTACAGAGGACCCATATTCAGGATAAATAAATGCATGTCGATTTGATTAAATATATGAACTTCTTTAAATATAAATTTTAAAAGGCGGGAATTTTAACAGGGTAATAATAAATTCATTTCCCCTTTCTTTCATCTATTAATTTTTTTAACCCTCCTGCCTCTATGGCAACATCAATCAGGACTATGGCAAGCAGAATAACATCTATAACTGAGAATGCAAATCCGGAGAATGTGAAAAGGACACTACCCAGGAACGAGTACTGTGAGGCTTCACTGTTGACCATGGAATTCATTGCTGAAACGTATCCCGGTTTGCCCATATCTATATATGTTGCATTTGTCTGGTAGGAGAATGGCTTTCCCAGGAAATTATATGATATGTTTGTGTATGGAATCACATAAATCCCTATTCCAGATAACTTCATTGTATAGGTAAAGTTGGCAGACTGGCCCTGTGCCAGTGTCAGGTTTGATTCCATATATTTGCCTGAAACCAGGCTTGATGCGTTATGGCTGTCGTAATTATTTACAAAGGCACCCTGTGATGCATTGAATTCCCTTACAGTATTGTTATCATTGTTGGTAATATGGACTGTTATCCTTGCCTCACTGGATGAAACCATGGTAACAGAAGTCCTGTAGCTTATGCTGGCCGGAAAGACGGCGTTGAATGATACTGCAACATCGGAGGGCGAGAATGAGCTGTACTGCACATTGGTAAATTCAGACCCGCTGGTATTCAGTGGAGTTTTTTCAGCCAGTGTCGCATTGCTAGCATAAATATTGAATTTATAATTGCTTATGCTGGTTAAATGGGCGGTGCCATTGTTATAGCCTATTCCAAGAATTGAAAGCGTAGATGAATCCTTGAATGAAACCTTTGATTTATAGTTCATAAGTGTGGAGAGATTATATGTATGATGTGTACCTGACGAATGGAAATACTGTTCGTACCCGAAAATCCCCGCAGTGAAATACATTCCACCTGTTCCGGTTGAAATTCCGGCAGCCTTCCCTGCTATGGTGCTGTTGACATAACCCGATGCCATGGCAAAGGGACCATAATTGTTCATCCCCTCATCCCTCGCAAATATGGATGAAATGCTATCACTGTGGCTATCAACATATGCCTTCATGAATCCAGACTTAAGGGCAGCGTTCCCCGAGGGCGAGGAATAAATGTACACATTCAGTGAATAGCCTGACAGTGTAACGTTTTTAAGTGTAATAATGTGGTTGAATGTGGTTCCCATGGTTTTTCCCAATGAACTGGAAACTACTGCAGCATTGGCTCCCCCAATTGAATTCATATATCCCAGAACCAGGATATTCTGTGGTACAAAGCCACCGAAATTACTGAGGCTTATACCGTATTCTTTTGTTATGATGGAGCTCATATTGGCTGTTATGGCCACGGATCCAAACATAAGGCCTGTACTGTCCCATGTACTGCTTCCTGAGGTATTTTCCATGGCAAAGAAATTGTAAAGATTGCCCTGCGGGGTTATTAAGCTCAGGCCGGCATCGTTGCTTCCGTTTTCAATAGATCCAGACAGGGATGCAGGGGAGTTTGTGGCAACAGAGGCGGTTCCATTATGCACTGTCACAGGAAACAGCCCACTGAGAGCCTGTTCCGGAACTGCCTGGGCTGATCCGGACGGAGCCCCCATATCAGGCGTTGCCTGGGTATATATTCCACCGGACAGCGTCATGGCAACAAATAAGAGGGAAACAAAAATGGCAAGAGAAGCAGCCACAGCCTTTCTGGAAATCTTTTTCTTTCCATGGATCAGCCTGTACGAAACACTTCCAATTATAATGGATACTGCCACAAAAATAATGTAATTTTCCAGGGCGCTTATTGCAATTCCCTCAATCATGGGCGTAATGGATGATGAAACAGAACCGCTACTGATGGATCCTGAACCGGCTATTGATGAAATATAGGGAATAATGGTTCTGAGTACAGGCTCCATGGCTATTGTTGCAAGGTTTGTGCCGGATGGTACGAATGCTGTAGCTGCAAGCAGTGTTGACATGGTTCCTGATATATCTCCTGAGATGCCATGTATGCCGCCTGCCCCGAATAATGATATTCCAAGTATGCCCATTGCTGCAATTGATGCAGTTCCTGTCGTGAATGCATAAACAAGTGATGCGGATCCCCAGGCACGGAGTCCCTTCCTGGCCGAAATTCCCACTATGATACCTATTATTACCCATGCTTCAAGAATTATGCTGTTTCGGACAGGAGACCCTGCTATTAGATAAATTATTCCAAGAATCAGCGGAAAGCGATAGCCAAAATATGGACCAAGCCAATTTACCAGTGGCCCGTAGGCCAGAGAAAGTACAGCATATGATACGAATGTTACCGATATATAGCCCACTATTAGGGCCGTAAGTTTTCCCATGAAAACCCATATAAGTGTTTATATATAAATTTACTGAATGCTTTTAAAATATTTATCTATCCTGGAGATGCCTTCCCTTATTGTATCCTCTGAGGCAGCGTAGGAAATCCTGAAATGCTTCCAGGCCCCAAAGGGGCTTCCCGGGGTTACTATAACGTTCTGCTTATCAAGAAGATCCATGGCAAGCTCCACATCGTTTTTATTTGAGCTGTAGCCCGGGAAGGCATAAAATGCACCTTCAGGCTCGTAAAGGCTCAGGCCATCGATCTCACTGAGCAGGGAAACAGTGAGGTCTCTTCTCTTCATGAATTCCGCCTTCATTGTTTCAACGCTGTTCTCATCATCCAGTGCCTTAAGTGCCGCATACTGTGAAACCGATGGTGCACATGTGAGTGTTTGCTGCTGGACCTTATTTGCCGCCTTTATAATGCTCTGGTCTGCAACCATATATCCGATTCTCCATCCTGTCATGGCATAGCTCTTGGAAAAACCGCTCAGTGTAATGGTTTTCTCCCTCATCTCCTCTATAGACCCGGGAGAGAACATTTTTCCCTTATAAACCAGATCCTCATATATTTCATCAGAAAGCAGGTATAAGTCATTTTCAAGAATGAAATCTGAAAGCTTTCTCAGGGATTTTTCACTGTATACTTTCCCGGTTGGGTTTACTGGATTGTTGAACATGAATACCTTGGTTTTCGGTGAGACAAATTTCCTCATGGAATCAAAATCCATCTCATAGTCTTCATCTGTAGGCACTGTTACGGTCTTGCCCCCATTGAGTTTTATTATATCCGGATATGATACATAGTATGGAGATGGCAGTAAAACCTCATCGCCAGGGTCCATTATTGAATAAAGCGCCAGGTTCAGCGAGAATTTTGTGGGGGTAACAAGGACATTTGATGCCTCTGCCTGAATGTTGTTTTTCCTCTTCATCTTCTCAGCTATCTTCTGCCTCAGCTCTATTATGCCGGCAGATGGCGTATAATGGGTTTTTCCATCCTTTGCACTCTGGAATGCATACTCTATTATTTCCTCAGGAGTGGTGAAATCAGGTTCACCTATTCCGAAATTGTATATTGTTTTGCCTGCAGCCTTTAATTCGGCGGCCCTGTTAGACATGCTAACCGTTGCTGATTCATTGATTTCATTAACCCGGGATGATACCATGCTGGATTATACCTATATGGCTTAAATATTTGTCGTGGAATATTCTGAATAAAACTGCTGCCTGTATTGCTGTTATGAACCTGATAAATGCTATGTGGGATTTCATGCCTGCAAATATACCTGAAATTTTAACTGTAAATATATGGATTCTGGTAGGTTTACTTTAAATATTATATAATTTATAAAGTTTATAAAGTAATATATTTATTAATATCATCAGGCTTTTTAACCATGGGAAAGAATGTAATAATAAGCGGAGGTTCAAGGGGACTGGGAAAGGCACTGTCAGGCAGAATCTACGAAATGGGCTACGGTGTGTCAACATTTTCTAGAACCATGGTGGATTCACAGGTAGAGGAAGATGGGAAAAAGTATATCACAACCAGGGCAGATATCAGGTATGAAAATGACATTGTACGTGTACTGGATAGGACAAAATCCATAGCAGGAGGTGCCGATATATTAATACTTTCAGCCGGAGTGGCGGCAAGAAAGCAGGATATTCTCAGGAGCAGTGTAATTACCATGAGAAAGGTATACGAAACAAATGTTTTCGCAAACTTCAATCTCATGTCAGAGGCAATAAGGTACTTCGGGCTCAAAATGGTTGTATTTATAACCTCTGATGTGTCATTCAACAATTATCCAGGATGGGGCGTATACGGATCTTCCAAGGCTGCCCTGGACTATATAATAAAACAGGCGTCCATGGAGACAGTTTCTCCTGTATTTTTAAGCATAAACCCCGGGGATATGGATACAGAAATGCACAGTGAGGCAGACCCTGAGTCAGATGCATCAGATCTTATTTCTGCAGATGAGGGTGCCCGTAGGGTTATATCGGCTATCATGCAGGAGATGGAAATATGAACGGCATGAAAAATATATTTGAAATGTCCTCCGTTAGGTTTGGAATTCCAAATGAGTATAACGGCCTCGGAAGGGAACAGGTAAGGCTTCTATCAATAAACCCTGTATCAGGAAAATATGGCAGGACCAAATTCACAGGTATCACAGCAATGATCCACCCAGGCGACGCCCTGGTATTCAACAGCAGCATCACTGTTCCGGCATCATTCAGGCTTTATTCCCCTGATCTAAAAAAATACGCCACTGTAAACATAGGATACAGGAAAAACGGTTACATTGCCGAATTCAGGGGTATTGATAATGAGGTGGAAAATGGCATGAGATTCCTGTTTCCGGACATGGAGTACATAGATGCCGGAGAACAACTGGAAAGATTTCCCAGATACAGGAACATAAATGTTTCAGATAATTTTAATCTGGAAATGGAAGAAAAGTCAGCAGGCAGATATATAAAATATGATAATAATATGCCTGATTTTCCAGAATGGGTATACAGGAATGTATATGCCAGTGTTCCAGGATCCGTTGAGTATCCATCTGCATCCAGGCCATTCACTGGTGATATTGTCAAAGAATTAAAGCGGAATGGTGTTCATATAGTCTGCATAACATTGCACTGCAATCTGGGTTCCATGGATGCAACTGAATTTGCCGGAAAGGACAGGCTTCTTCCGGAATATTACAGTGTATCAGGCGAGTCGGCACTTGCACTGAACCGGGTTAAGGAACAGGGCGGAAGGATAATAGCCGTGGGAACCACAGCAGTAAGGGCCCTGGCAACTGTATATGATGGCAGTTTCCATTCTGGCAGCGGCTACACAGAAATATTCATAAATCGCAGCACAGAAACAGGGGTGGATGGCCTCGTTACAGGAATGCATGATCCAACAACATCACACATAAAGCTTCTGGAGAGTTTCGTGGATATAGGGATCCTGGAAAGCGCATATGAAACAGCAATAGACTCCGGCTTCACATGGGATGAATTCGGAGATTCTACTCTAATACTGCCCTGAATATACAGCTATGGAATAATGCCCTGTATGCTGCAATATAAAATACAGCACACCTGTAAAGGAAAAATGGATTTATAGGCATGATCCCTGCCGGAATCGCAAATATTAATATTGTAATATTCAATGATTAACCCAGTGAAGGATATACAGATATTAAAGGATGTTTTTATTTCGGATTTATACTGTGTCTACCTCCAGGATATCTCAGCTGTGGTGATATCTGACCTGCACCTGGGCTTCGAGGAGGAGATGAACCTGCACGGGCTCTTCCTGCCGAGACTCCAGAGGGACCATGTTGAAAAGATGGTTGACAGCATACTGGACAGGTATTCCCCTGAAAGGATAATCATCAACGGGGATTTCAAGCAGGAGTTCTCCAGAAACCTGCCACAGGAATGGGATGACGTTAACCATTTCATTGATAGGTACAGGAAGGAGACAGAACTGGTGTATATAAGGGGAAACCACGATAATTACCTCATGACAATCCTGAAGTCCAAGGGGCTCGAACTCTATGATTACTATGAGACTGAAAAATATTACATATACCACGGTGACCGTGACATGTCATTCAGGAAGCTTACCATCCTGGGGCATGAGCATCCCTCCATTGTGCTCAGGGATGAAATAGGCAGTGTTTTCAAAATACCTGCATTTGTGTACAACAACGATGATAAAATACTGATTACCCCGGCAATGAGCTTCTTTTCATCGGGAACAGATGTGTCAGATTCATTGCTGAACAACGAACATTTTACGCCTGTGCTGAAAAATGCTTCAAAAAAATTCAGGGCGTATGGAATTACCGAGGATTTCGGCCTTCTGGATTTCGGCTATGTAACCGATCTGGCACAGAAGGTTTGATTTTATTCCATCCTCCGCTCTCCCGGCCCCCTGTAAATGGCCCTAGGCCTGATGAGCCTTTCCTGGGTTTCCACATATTCAGTGATATGTGCCAGTATGCCTGATACCCTTGAAAGCCCGAAGAGGGTGGTGAACATGTCCACCGGGAACCCTATTGCCCTGAAAACTATTCCGGAGTAAAAATCAGTGTTTGTGTATATGCCCCTTGAACCGAAGGCATTGACACCTGTTTCCTCGAGCTTTTTTGCTGTTGCAAGTATATTTTTGAGCTCATCTGTTGTGGCAAGCATATCAGCATATTTTTTGAAGGTTTTCAGCCTGGGGTCGTATGTCCTGTAAACCCTGTGGCCGAATCCTACCAGCCTTCTCTTCCCCTTAACTATGTTATCGCTGAACCATCTGTCAACGTTTTCAGGGCTTCCTATTTCAAGGAACTGCCTGTGTGCCCCCTCAGCCGCACCGCCGTGCAGTGGCCCCCTCAGTGCAGTTACTGCAGATGCCAGGGAAGAATACATGTCAGAAAGTGTTGAAGCAGTAACCAGTGCTGCAGTTGTGGATGCCGGTATTTCGTGGTCCATATACAGTATAAGCGCAGAATCCATTGCCCTTATCCTGTTTTTATCAGCTGTGCCGAAGCATGCCCTGAGGAATGTTTCTGCATAGGTTTCATATGGGTCCGGGTCGATGATGCTGTTTCCCTCCTTGACCCTGTAAATGTTCGCCACCATGGAAAGCACCTGTCCCAGTATCTCTGGTATTTTTTCTACGTCGTTTTCCCTGGTGTATTTATAACTCACCTCCTCAGATGCCCTTGCTGACAGCAATGTCTGCAGCATCCCCAGTGCGTCTGACTTTTCAGGCAGTGCCAGGAGTATTTTTTTCAGATAATCATCAAGAACAAGGTGCGAGTTGATTTTATCCCTGAACTCCATTAATTCCTTTGTGTCTGGAAACCTGCCAAAGAGCATGAGGTAGGATACAGCCTCAAAGGATGACTTTTCAGCCAGATCGTTTATGTCGTATCCGCGGTAGCGCATAATTCCCTTATTGCCGTCAATGTAGGTCAGTTCAGTATACTTTATGTAAACATTTTCCAGTCCCGGGCTTATTTCTTCCATGGATTGTAATGCGTTAAATATATAAAAGCTTAGACACTGTTCCGGAAATCCATGGGGTTTCCATGGCCCGGTAGGATCAGGTAATGCAGTGATTCTATCTCCCTGAGGGATTTCTCTGCAGTTTCACCACTGGCTGAAAATGCCCTGTTATATCCTGGGCTGCCCCTAAGGTTAACAGCCGCGTCGCCTGAAAATATGATATTTTCACCGGATAGTATATAGGAGGTGGAGTCCCTTGTATGGCCCGGGGTTTTCAGGGGCTCAATCCCCTTAAAGGGAATTTCAGATGTGGTTTTTATTTCCCTGACATGCCCTGCATGCATGACCATTGAGGCAAACCTTGGCATGAATGGCCTGGGTGGAAATCTCTCCATCCCGGATATTATGCCGGCCTCTCCCACTGGAACATAAATATCCATGCCGAATTTTGCATGGAGTGCCATAAGCCCCCCAGTATGGTCCGGGTGGTAATGGGTAACCAGCACAGCATCCGGCTTTATCCTATTACTTTCCAGATAGGCAATGATCTTTTTCCCTGATCCAGGCGTCCCTGCATCTATAATGATTTTTTCACCATTAAGGTTAACATAGTATGAATTGGCCATGGTGCCATCTATCCTTTCAACGCTATCAGAAATTTTCATGGCTTAAATAAGAATAATATATTTATAAAGTTATCTTTCCCGATCAATTCCTATCAGCTATGGTGCTGTCAAAGTTCTGGTAAAAATCGTAGTTTATGACCTCGTACTGTTCCTTTCTTGTCATCATATTATTTATTATGCCCTCCTGTGTTCCTTCCTTCATGAGTGCCTCAAGGGCGTCATCCATGGCCTTTGCAGCAATCCTGAAGAGTGTCACCGGGAATATGACTATGCGGTACCCCATCTTCCTGAATTCCTCTGCTTTTATGAAGGGGGTTTTCCCGAATTCAGTCATATTTGCAAGCAGTGGAAAATCAGTATTTTCTGCAAAATGCCTGAATTCATCACGGTCAAGCAGCGCCTCAGGAAATACTATATCAGCCCCCTCCATGACGTATGTTTTCGCCCGCTCCAGTGCATCCTCCATGCCATTTACAGCCCTTGCATCTGTCCTTGCTATTATCAGGGCATTATCCCTTGCAGCCTCAGCAGCCCGGATCTTTTCAACCATATTGTCCCTGGGCACAACCTCCTTTCCGTTCAGGTGCCCGCATCTTTTAGGGGAAACCTGGTCCTCTATCTGGATTGCAGATGCCCCGGCCTCCTCAAGGAGTTTTACTGTGCGGTATACATTCAGGGTTTCCCCGAAGCCCGTATCTGCATCAACAATTATGGGTATATCTGTTATCTCATGTATGGCCCTTACCATGGAGGAGAGCTCCGTGAGGGTTATTACCCCCAGGTCAGGAAGCCCCATAGATGCGGTAAGGCCGCCGCCAGAAAGATAAACTGCTTTGAAACCCTTCCTCTTTGCCAGGAGGGCAGAAAATGGATTGTACACCCCGGGAACTGAGAGAAAATCATTATCCAGGATATTAGACAAGCTCGCTCACCTCCCTGCCCTCCATGGTCCAGAGGTCCTTAAGTGAATCAGTCATCCCTGTAAGCCTTACAAATTTTGATTCTATCTCCCTGTCGGTCATGGGGTTTTTGTAATGGCCCCTGGGAATTTCAACAGTGCTCTCATGGGTTTTGCCATGGCATTTAACCTCGATTCTTACTGGCAGCTTCTCCGGATACTGTTCAGTATATTCCTTTAATTCTGTAACCTTTATCTTTTCCATCATGGAAATTATCTGCTTGTTCCTTATATCGTTGTAATTATTTACCCAGAAATCCTTATTGAGAAGGGTGGATGCAATTATAAATGGAAGGCTGTGGTCTGCTGTTTCCTTGTTTTCCGGATGCCATTTCTCAGGATCGGCAAGAATTGAAACTGCTGCCTCGTATGTGTAAACTTTGATTGAATCCACATGGTCAATATCTATGTCATTAACAAGCTTCAGTGATGCCTCCACCGCTGCCATGGCATGATATTCCACAGGATATTTCTTAACATAGGTCCTCATTATTCCATCGGATTTGCTACCCTCAAGCCTTGAGAAATCCATGTCAGGTGCAACTATATTTTTGAATCCCAGCTTTCCGGACAGCGGCTCCGGCGGAGATGTGAAGCCGTATAGAGTTGCCAGTGTTCCGAAAACAGAATTCCTTGCACTGTTTGCAGCAGCACCTGCCTTCCACATGGTAAGCTCCCCAACCCGGGGCTGCCTCAGCGCAACATGGGGCACAACCGCTATTGATATGGCATTTACTATCTGGCCCTCGCTGAAATCCAGCAGCTTTGACAGGGCTGCAGCCATGGCTATCTCGGTAAAATTAACATGGTCATAGCCCTTTGCCCTCAGTGAAGTGGAATCGCAGAGCCTTGTCCCGATCTCGTAACCCGCTGCAGCTGCTGTTATGATATCCTTTCCTGTCTTATTGAATATTGAGGATAGTGATATAAGGGGGCCGAACATGTCGCTGGGATGCAACGGCTCCTTTGAAAGATATGTGTCATTGAAGTCCATGTATCTTATAAATAGGGAATTCAGGAATGCAGAGTAATCAGGGGATGATGTTCCCATGCCTATTATTTTTGCATTGCCCGGGTATAAGCCGATCATCTTCTTTATCCTGGATGCGGCAGGGGAATCCATGGAGGAATATGCAACTCCCAGTGCATCAATGAACCTCCGCTTGACCTCATGCTTAACGTCATCGCCAATATTATCATAGGATAGTTTTTTTATAAATCCTGCAATATTTTCTTCTATATACATATTAAATGATTACGTTTAACAATATATTGTTTTTTATAAGGAAAGAGGTGAAGTCTATGAATAACTTAAGGTTAAATATGCTGAGGAACCATTGGATAATATATGATATGATCTATATAAATGTATAAAGTGGTACTTAATCCCTGAAATAAAAATAGTTAATTCTACATATATTCCAGAATTCCAGGCAACTTTAACTAATTAGAGCTCGTTTATATATTTTATGTCCTCATCTTTTAAGTTTACATTTAGGGCTTCCAGATTATCGATAAGGTGTTGCAGCTTTGTTATTCCCAGTAATGGAATTATTTTTACATCCAACTTTTTCGACATTTTGAGAAGCCATGCTATGGAAAGTTGTGAAAGGGTGATGCCCTTATCATCAGCCAATTCTTTTAGCTGTTTAACCTTTTTCTCTGTTCTTTCTATTTCAGTTTTAAGTTCGGGATAATAATATATCCTTGAACTCCTGTCATAATTAATTAAATATTTCCCTGCCAGGATGCCCTGATCCAGGGGTGTATAGGCAAGCAGTCCCAGATTGTACTTCTTTGCAGGAATCAGCTTACTGTCCTCTATACCGCGGTTTAATAGATTATATGGTTCCTGAATAGTCGAGAAGGAGTTCAGATTATGTATTTCTGATAGGTACATAAAGTCACTTATATCACTGGCATTAACATTGCTCATACCAATATATCGGGCATAATCTATATCGATAATATGGCTCATAGTTTTCAGGGTTTCCAATAAGGATACCTCATTATCTGACCAGTGGAATTGATACAGGTCTATATAATCTACATTCAATCTATTCAATGATTCCTTTATCTGATTCATTATATGTTTTCGGGATAACCCGGAAGAATTTGCATAACCTGCCATGGGACCCCTTACCTTTGTTGATATAACAAGTGACTCACGTTCATAATCCTTAATAATCTTACCAAGGATTTTCTCAGAATTTCCAGTGCATTCAATGCAATCCTCGTTATGTTCAACCCTCCCGTGGTAGATATTTGCAGTATCGAAAAAATTTATTCCTGAGTCGTAAGCCATTTTGAAAATTTTTGAAAAGGTTTCCTCATCAACATATTCAATCCCATGATCATTATATTTGCCGGAACCAGGCAGATGCCATGTTCCTATACCTAGAGTGGATACTTTTATGCCAGCATTTCCTAAATTCACATATTTCATAGAAATTTATGCTTTACATGTATATAATATTAGTCAAAAATTGATCGGTGCTGTTACACCACTTATATTAGATGGTAAGCGATAGAACTTCTATAGGCATATGGTCCGTGCTATTGGTATTTTCTTTATATACCGTACAAACCTGTATATCTTCCTTTTTACCGCCAATTTATGTACGGTTTTATGGGTTTTATTAACCATTAAAAGGTGCTTCCTTATTTTTTCAGGGTTAGATAGGGGCTACATATCATAACGCCGGCAACCAGATCTGTTTCACTGCCTGTTTAACCTACTGCTTCATTTTATTATTTATAATGTAATTAATATTTTCATTATACTCCCTGTAAATGTATTATACATATACAATAGTTAATTTTTTCCCGCTAGCCGCCCCTGCTGATATTCTCTATTACTGACTAAGGCCAAGTATTTTTATTTTCCTGTAATTTAACCTAATTCCTGTTTTGTATTTGCCTATTATATTTTTACCGGTTATACAGGAAAAAAGATTTACGTAAAAGTATAGAATTACTCCCAAAGCAATAAATATATATATGGAAAATAATTTATTTAGTCATTGGCGAATAAGAAGAGTATAAAGAAAGGAGAAAACAGGGCAGCTACAGTACCCGGCCGGCGCTCTTTAAAGCCCAGGCAGGAATTCTGGAAAAAAAAGCAGTTTATTTTAGGTATTATAGCTGCTATTGTAATAGTCATTCTTGTGGTTATAGCAATTACCAATCCTTTTTTTTCTCCACCAGCAACAATTACAGCGGATAAATATTACAAGGTATCTGATCATGATCTGCTTTCTAATGGGAGTACAGGAATTTATTTTATTTCGTGGTACGGCTGCCCAATCGGGGCAACAGATTCGTGGGCGCTATACTATGCAATGAATAGCACCACAAACATATACAGCCATGTGGAAGAGCATGAAGCATATAATAAGGATATTTATGCAAATGCTGCAGGCACGGAGGGACAACCGGGGTTACTCTTTAATGGAAGCTTTAGCTTCCAGTATCATGGAAAGATGGCAACATTTTATCCCCTATATATGTATAACCAGACAATGACAGGTACGGTTAATAATGCTCCAATAAATGAGACACTGGAATCATACGGCCTCTCGCTGATAAACTCCACGTATCCGGCTGGAGTTGCAAAAATGTTTAACAGATACGCTTCGGATATAACTTATAAAGGCCATCTTGAGACAACCTTTATAATTACTGGCCCCCACGGGGCATATATATTAAATTCCTTTATGTACAATCCTACCGGCACTCTGGGTTCTGGTACCTGGACAGATAGTCCCTCTACAAACACATATCAACCTTATCCACCAGCAACTGTCATGTCCGAAATGGGCAGTGATAGTGCCATAATTTCTGCAGCACACAGCTTTGAAAAGAATTTGATTGCAGTGGAATAGAGAAAGTAATATAATATCTAATTTTATTATGCTATATGTCCAAACTTTGTGTTGTTGGCACAGGTCCCGGAAACTATGACCTGATTACCCCGGAAGCGATTAAGGTACTTGAAAATTCCGATATAATAATGGGCTATGAAAAATATATAAAACTGATAAGGCCGGCAATAAAAAATAAATCACTGGAAGCCGGGCCGGTAACGGAGGAGCTGGAAAGGGCAAAAAAGGCCATAGAATATGTATTATCTGGAAAAACAGTTTCAATTATATCAAGTGGTGATTCAGGCATATACGGCATGGCAGGCATAGTCATTGAGTTGGTAGCTGCACATAATTATGATATAGACATAGAGATAATACCTGGAATTACTGCACTGAACTCAGCAGGTTCCCTCTTAGGGGTACCGTTCATGAACGATTTCTGCTCCATAAGCTTGAGTGACAGGCTCACAGAGGAAAGGGACATAATAAAAAGAATCAGGGCAGCAGCGGAGGGAGATTTTGTAACCGCACTGTACAATCCGGTAAGTTCTAAAAGAACAGAATTAATAAAGAAAGCCAGGGAAATCATGCTGGAATACCGCAATATGAATACTCCTGTTGGTATAGTAAGGAACGCCTACAGGGATGGGCAGGAGGTGCATATATCAACTCTGGATAAATTCCTGGATATTAAGATGGATATGGTTACAATTGTAATAATCGGGAATTCCATGACATATAGGTATGGAAAATACATGATAACACCAAGAAATTATGGGAATAAATATGAGCTGTGATCCAAATGTTTGCTGAGGAAGGAAATGGGCTTGTAAAGATCGAAATCGGGGAGAGGAGGCTTTCCCTGAATATGGATTCTGATATGGTTTATTACTCGCTTTCTGACAGGACATACAGACGAACCAGGATGAATGATATTATTGAATTGAGGTATATAGGTGGCAGGAGGAGCGCCAGGCTCCTGGAGGAAGAGGAAAAAGCTGGCATAGCATCAGCGTTCTACCGGGATGTGGAAGCCACTTCCATGCAGTATCCCTCATTAAAAAGATATGTAAAAGATTATAGCTTTCTGGAAACCAGGGGAAAAATGCTCAGGGAAATATACGGTGGGAAAATTCCTATTGTCCCCCCTGACAGGTACTTTTCGCTTTATATTAAAATTTCTGAGGGATGCCCCTGGAATAAATGCTCTTTCTGCAATCTCTATAAGGATAGAAAGTACATGCCATTAAAGATTGAAAAGATAAAGGAGGAAGTGGATGCATTGAAGTCATTTTTCAGGAATTCCATGCCGGCAATGAACGGCATATTCCTGGGCGATGCAAATGCAGTGAGCATGAATTTTTCTGAATTAGATGAGGTTTTGCTATACCTGGGCAAAGAGTTCAGGATGCCATTCTATGCATTTTCAGATGCATTTACAACACCATTAAAAAACACTGATTTTGAAAGATTGCATAAACTGGGCATGAAAAGGATATATATCGGGATAGAGAGTGGAAACCCTGATATTTTAAGAATGCTGAATAAAAAAATGGAACTGGACATTGCAAGAGAATTCATAGAGAAAATCAAGGAGGCCGGGATAAATGTGGGACTTATTGTTATGTCCGGCTTCGGGGAAGAACATGTAGAGAGCACAGTTGATTTCCTTGGGTCCATGGAATACTCTAAGGGAGATATGGTATACATTTCGCCTGTAAAGGAATATGGAAATTTCCATGAGGTTCTTCTGGCTAACGGGATAAAGGACAACAGGGAAATTGCTGTAAAAGAATATGAAAACATAAGAAATTCTTTGAGGTCAAGGCTTAAAATTCCGGTGGTGGTGTACAGCCTGGATGAGGCAATGTACTGAATTATTGCCCTGGGGCCAGGGAATACATGCAGGCTGGGTCTGGGGCGAATAAATCTCCATAGTGGGCATAGGCACGTGATCTGGAACCGCCGCAGGAATCGGACCAGTTGCATGTACCGCAGGCGCCCCCGAAGTTTTTGCTGTCCCTTAGTTTTATCAGGATATAGCTGTTCCGGTAGATATCCGCTATGCTTTTCTCCCTTACGTTTCCTAGCTTATACGGGACGAAGCCGCTTGGATACACATCTCCGTTATGGCCCACAAAAATTATGCCCTTACCATCCCTTGTATTTGAGACTCTTGGTGGTACATTCTTTCTGTCTGGAAGCCATAAAAGGTCTATGGTTTCATCAACGAGGTGATAGTAGAGTTCTCCGGAGTAGTTATCGTAACCTTCGTCCACGCATCTCCTGAATATGGGTGACTCCACAGTCCTGATTACCATGCCGTAATTCATTGCGAAGACAAGCCAGTGGTTAATATCCTCAAATTCCTGAGGTGTGAGATCCTCTGAATCTATTGCCCTTCCTGTCTGGATGAGGAAGAATACCTCCCATGTTTTCACATTGTTATCCAGGAGCAGCTTGAGGAGCCCGGGAAGCTGGCGGATGTTTTTTCTCATGACAACAGAATTTATCTGGAGTTTCATGTGCTTTTCATTGAGAAGCTTTATTTTTTCCATGGTTTTTTCATAGACACCGGGGCCACGGAGCCAGTCATGAATTTCCATGTTGCCGTCCAGGGATAGGGATGCAGACAGGACATGATGTTCCCTGAAATAATCAACTCTTTCCGGCGTAAGAAGATCTGTTGCAGCCGGGCTTATGGATACTGGTATTCCATACTGTTCACAGGTTTCTATTATATTATCAATGTTACGTTTTCTCATCATGTCTCCACCGGTTAGAATCAATACGGGATAGGGCTTTCCGAATTCAGTGATTGATTTGACAAATGATATTGAATCAATATCTGAAAGCTCATCTGGCAGAGGGTGCTCTAGTGCGGATGCCCTGCAGTGGCGGCATGCTAAACCGCATGCCTTTGTAGTTTCGTAAAATATTAATATGGGCTTTTCGTTATAATCTATCATATAATAACGATTTAAAATGAGTATAATAGAAATGGGAAAATGTGTGAATATGTTTGTAGAATGAGTTAAAGTTAAATATCTTAAAGAGAGCCATAATATGTCTATCATGGAAACCCAGCAGTCAAATGAGTTGTCAGCCTCGCACCACAATCTGCTTCAATGGAGCCATAATATTTCTATCATGGAAACTCTCATAATATTTTGAAATATGATAAAATGCTTTTGAGCTTCAATGGAGCCATAATATTTCTATCATGGAAACTAGATAATAATACTCACCTCTGGAATATCCAGGAAAATAGCTTCAATGGAGCCATAATATTTCTATCATGGAAACCTGCCAGCCAGTATCCCATTTCTTTCTTTTGCGGATGCTTCAATGGAGCCATAATATTTCTATCATGGAAACTTTCCCCTATAATTGAAGAGGCAAAATTCTTTCTTATGCTTCAATGGAGCCATAATATTTCTATCATGGAAACTCTTACAAGCTGCTTTTCCCTTCTATGGGACCGCAAAGCTTCAATGGAGCCATAATATTTCTATCATGGAAACTTAAGAAAATCAAACGCATTCGGCGATGTTGAATTACCGCTTCAATGGAGCCATAATATTTCTATCATGGAAACTATATATAACCAATCCGTCCTATGCCGTCCAGTTCATGCTTCAATGGAGCCATAATATTTCTATCATGGAAACATAGATAGGAGGAAAATTGTTTTAATCTCGCTTACAGATGCTTCAATGGAGCCATAATATTTCTATCATGGAAACTCTCATTTGCATGTGTGGGATTAACACTCCCTGCTGTGCTTCAATGGAGCCATAATATTTCTATCATGGAAACCTACTGAAAGGGCAGTAAGGAGGGTAAGGTACATGTCGCTTCAATGGAGCCATAATATTTCTATCATGGAAACAGATATTTGAACCATTCTATTTAGATTACCTCAGGTAAACATTGAATATATTAATTTTTAAGTCATATATAGGTTTAACTCTTCGAGTATTAAAAAATAAATCTACAATTACCTAAAAATGTTATGTAAAAGAAATAGATAAGAAATAAATTACCCTGCAAATAGAAAGATTCGAGTGTTCAGTGGTTAACCTTAAGGAACCTGAGCTCTCGATAGACTTGATATTATTGATAAGTATAGGGGCCTAATCCTCCTGCTATCACGGAGAGTTTTTCTATACTCACCATTCACAGTATTATTGATTTTCTCTCTTTTTGTGTTTTTTTTATTCCCAAAGTTTCAATTTTGCTGTGTTTTTTCTTGCTTCCTATGTCTATAATCAAAATACTATCTTCTGATGGTTTTATAATTTCGTACAGTTCTGTAATCATTATCATTTTCTCTTTACCTGAAAGTTCGCACGAAAATACAGAATATTGTAATGAATTGCCATACCCACGCATTAAATTATAGACATTACGAAGTCTTTTTGGTTCTGAGATATCATAGGTAACAATATAATTATTTCTCATTATAGATCACCGTGTTGTTAGAGGTATATAGTCATTTATTTCCCCATTCACATACCTTGATAATAGCCTTGCCTGCACTTCTATTGTTCTTCTATAGCTCACTGTATATCCAAATATTGGATGACGTATTAATGTATCCATTCTATTCTCATAGTATTGAATGACTTTTTTTCTGGCATTTTCTTCAATAGCAACGGCTTTCCCTGAACTTATAAAATCCGATTCCTTAATAATTGAATTATTAATAAGACCTAGCACAACCGAATCTCCTACAATAGCTCTGTATTCTTCCATAAGATCTAGGGCAAGGGCTGGCTTTCCGTACTTCATTCTGTGAAAAAACCCAACATAGGGATCGAGGCCCACTATGGTAAGGGAAACCAATACATCTTTGACTAATAAAGAATATATGTAAGAAAGCAAAGCATTAACTGGATCTAAAGGAGGTCTACGATTTCTATTTTCGAAATTGTATCCGAGAGGCCGCTTCAACATTGTTGAGAACTTTCCAAAATATATTCTAGCAGCACTTCCTTCCATTCCAAGTAGTTCCTGAAACGTTTCCACCATGGCTGTCTTTCCTATAAGATTCTGAAGTTCTTTGAGTGCAGTTTTATTATCGGTTTTTCCATTTCTTCTAAGCAATGTTCTTGAATTTTTAATTTTCCCAGCAACTATAGCTTTTGATATAGAAAGAGATTTTTTAAAATCTATAGATGTTTTATACTGGGCAACACGTAACTCACCATTTTTATTGTAATTACCGGCTGTTACCCCATAGAACCATCCAGAAAGGCTAAAATAGCATATAGGGATATTTCGTTGCAATAATTCATGTAATGCTTGAGTAGTAATTTGTATATTTCCAAATATAGATAGGCTTGAAATGTCTATTAGACTTACTGTAGAACTAGTTTCCTTTCCTCTTACTATTAATTGATTGTTTTTCTTTCCGATAGTAGCCCCCTGCTCTCTCACATACATTGGATATGTATTATCTCTAGCCGGATAGAGTCGTCTAAGGTCAACAAAATAACCCATTGAGAGATACTTTGTCTCATCTGGTAGGCATATAGCAGCAAGAGAGCAACGAATGCATTTAGGGCTATCTTCCAGAGGTTTCGGTATTACATCCTGATCTAGTAATTTCCTTATCTCAGCTATTTTTAAAAGTGTAGATTCCAACAGTTCTTCGGAAATTATTATCTCCAACCTCTTTCTGTTCTTGTCATAGTATATGTATCCTTTGTGGCATTCATAGCCATTATCTCTTAATAAAAGGGCTTGAGCCGCAATTTGGTACAAATCAGTATCCCATGCAGACCCATCAATATTCATACCTCCACTTTTATATTCTACAGGATAAAAAGAACCATTTTCCAGCTCTAGTAAATCTAACTTCCCAGAAAGTCCATATTTTTCACTCTGGAGGAATACTGACCTGGCCTTTCCTTTATTTTCTATTTCTTCAGTTAAGGGTTTTGGTTTGTCAACATTTCTGTGAATGAATCTGCCTCTTATTGTATCTTCAGAATCTGTGAACTGATTCTCCACAAATTCCAACCAGAACAATCTTGGGCAATAAACGAATTCGTTTAACATTCTCAAAGGAATAAAAATATCATCCAATTTAATCATCTGGTATAAATGAGCCCATTCCGAAATGTGAGAAACGACCTATGTTAAATGGCATTGAAATTTCACTGTTAAAAAGTAATCTGAATCCATATCCCCTGCCTGGTGCCTCATTTTTTCTACTTCGATAAAAATCAAGCCATAGAAATCTTTGCTGCCCTGTAGTTTCTTTTATTGGTAGTATTTCTATGGGAGCTGGCAATCCTATATAACAGAGCTCCTCAATTACCTGTTTTTTTAACCATTCAAAATAATCACCTCTGCCCTTTCTGTAGTGCTTGTTCAGGATAAACGGAGTCTGACTGACATATGTTTTGCTTTTAGGAAACAACGTGCTAGTCATGTCATTGAGCCATTCAACTGGAAACATCTGAATATCAGGTTTTCCATTATCCTGATACATACTTTTCATAATGTTAAGAGCATATCTTTCTTCAAGTGTGAGTGCTGTCGACGATTTAACCATTATATGATCTATCCTCCCATCTCCATTAATATCCAGAGTGGAAATGAAAATATGTTTATGTCCTTTCATTATGGAACTATCTGCTTCTATTCCAGAAAGGGTTGGTGAGATTTTCTTATATTTTTTCTTATAAATACCAAGTAGTTTTTTGTGGAATCTCTCAGCAATTATAATCGATTCGGTAATTAAAGGAAGCACGGAAGAGTTTAGTTCGTATATTACACCAAATTTTCGCCCCATATTAGATAATTGTTTGCTTTTATATTGCACATGCACACTATTTTCCGGTAATTGATAATAAACAAATTTCAGGGCAGGTGGATTATTTAGATGTTTTTTTAAAACTATTTCAGTAGAAATCCCCAAGTCTTGTATCCATTGACCTTGAGTTTTTGTTCCGTTATACAACTCCGGGACAGCAACTCTTATAGTATGTGTATTAGTTATTTCATTTACCGGAAAACAATTAATTGGCTTTGTTTTATCTTCAAGGCGCATTTCAATGAGTGATTCACTTCTCCCCAAATAATTTACATTACTGATAATTTTATTAAACATCTCTTTTTCAGGTTCAGTGAAAATACAATCCCATACAACATATATTTTTTCATGAGGAAGAATAGCTGCAAAGGAATCATAAATTAAAGTACTGCTACTATTGGTTTTTAAATAATACGGTACACTGCAGTAAGAAATATTTGGAAGGTAAAATCTTGGCAGCTGACTCAGTTTTGTAAGAATGCTAATCACTACATTACTGTTACAGTAAGTTAATTTTCTTTTCCATGTATCTATAAATGCTCTCAATAGTCTATAAGGAGATGGTGGATACTCGATAGATCCCTCATTTACATTCCTATCATATGGGGTTGCATGATATTCGCCTGTGATAAAACGTATTGAGATTGTTACCGTATGATATCACTCCTCATTATTTGCATCTTCAATGGAACTTTTTTCTTCCTTATTGTTATCATTGTTATCATTTTTCTTATTTTCTTTTAATTGTGCAGTTATCTGTGTAACTACCATATTTGTTTTACACCTTTGTATTAATTCTTTTATATAGGATATCAATTCAGTTTTTTTGGGTAGATTATCCAGAGAATAAGAATCAATAACCTTTAAATCGCATGCTGTCCGTAATTTGAGTTCTCCGGCAAATAGATCTCTTATTTTGTATAGAGAAAGTGCAATTAGTAGATTTGTTGGATCCTCGCCCAAATCATAGCTTTTAATTAGGCTTATATCAAGGTTGACATATGCAGTTATACGTTTAGCTGTGTAATCTGTCTTTGAATATGGTATATTGGAATATGCTGACTTATCGGAAATTCCTTTATCCACCATATATTTTCCACCAGCATCTACTGTGGAAAATTTTACACCACCGTATGTTACTTCTTTAATATCCTCACCCACTATATATGAACTGAGAGCCCTGGGAACCCGGAACGTTCCGCCAACATTAGACATAAATGCTCCATGAATCAATGAATTTATATCAAAATGGTAAAATGCGTATCCAATCTTTTTATAATCAGGATAAGCGAGACTAGCATAACCGGCCTCCTTTCTTAATTTCTCTACAAAGCCCTTATCAGAAATAATATATGGAGAATTAATCCTATGGGCTTCGGTGAGTGAACTTATAGCGGCCATGTGTGTTTTATTTTTATCTTGTAAGTCTATCTTTATATAAGAAAGACCATTGAACTCATCTATTAGATCAGGGGTGTTTTCCTTTATTATTGTTTTTTCAAAGTGGTTTGCCATAGACTGAGCACTTTCAACAACCAGCATTCTTGTACCATCAGGTCTTTCATAAGTTGCTGCACCTATTTCAGGAAAACCGGTAGGTTGAAAAAAACTACCCTGTAATGGTTCCAGTGGTATTTCCAGTAACAATCTATTCTCTTTTTTTACGTTTTCTATTGTATTTTCAATACTATTCATTTCTTATCATCTCCTTTTCTAGCAACTTTTGCCCAAATACGGTCTCTAGTAGATTTTCATGTTTGCTAAGTGGTATAAGCAATGCGGCAGCGAGTCTGATTCCACAGTTACCATCAGCAACCGATATATTTGAATAAAGGTTTTTATTCACAAGCAGTCTTTTTTGGGCTATGTTTGCAGCATCTCTAATCCTGTTTGACTTCAATAATGGTATTATTCTCGATTCTATTACGGTCTCAGTATCTTTTTTGCCCGGCATCATTACCGATTTTAAAATAGCATATTTAATATTAACAGGATAGTCTGACCTTCTAAGGTTTCCTTCGTATCTCATATATATTAGATGTATTTTCTGCTGATTTTCCCAGTTGATCATAGATAATCCTAGAATTAAATTTTCAATTTTGTTTTCGTCTAAATTGCCATCAATAAACATGGATATATCCTGCATAGTTGCCCCGAATACGCTATCTAAAGGAATTGTTTTTAATCCATCCTGAGTAGCTTTTATTAGTCTACGGTAGATCAAATTTGCCATCTTATTTGGGAGGTCATTTCCAATCCATGAAGTAACCCATGTAGAGTCAACCCAGCCATTATACTTTTTGTTAACAGGTTCAAGCTGTTCTCTTATGTTTCCAACATCCCCTCTAATGGAGGCAATTGATAGCGCTATCCTAAATTCTGGACTGTTATCGTTTGAATAGTCTATCCAGTCAGCCTGTAATTGTCCAAGCGGAGCATATTCTTTTCTATGGATAGATGCGTATATTTCCATTTTTCCTAAGACTGAAATAATTCTTTGCGCATTATAAGGGGATGTGTAGGCAGCAAAATTGAAAACTGCATTATTTATTGAATTTAGAAGTTGCTTATGTGATTCTGGAATATTAGTCAGTTTTGCACGGATGAATTTCTGGATCATTCTGTTGATTTTGTTTAGCCGTAATACTTTAGGGTCATATCCTACAAATATATTTGAAACTGGAATTGAAAGGAAATTACCCTGACCCTTTCTCTGATGTGTTACATATCGAACAAAACCAGTAATGCCTTTGTCCACACCAAGAGATTTTACAGCTTCAAGAAATTCTAATCCAGTTTTTGCATACAAACCATTGTATACCACCCTTCCATAGGAGAATAGTGACTTTAATTCAACTAAATGGGTTGGGCGATTCCATACAGGCAACCAGGTTTCTGAAGATTTGTTATCAGGTATTTGAGATGAAGAATATCCTGCTGGGAACAATTTAACGCTGAATGGAGAAAGCATGTAGCTTCTGGCATTGATAGAATTTTTCCTACTAATAGAATTTGACCACAGGAATAGCCCTTCTATTAAAAGGATAAAATCCCATGGGTTAATATCAAAATCTTTATTCTCTATACTATTTCCCTGATTGTATCCGCCAGACCTCCCAGGATAGAACTTTCCTATTTTTTCATTTTTAAGTTTATCAGTAGAGGTTCCAAAAATGGCGGATTCCAGTAGTTCTTGGGAATTTTCCATTTTTATTAGCATCATTATGATATATTGCATAAATTTCGTACTGTATTCAAGATCGCCTTCATTGCCTCCAGTACCCAATAAAGGAGCTGTAATTTTATCAAGGTTTGTATCTAGAACCAAACATGTATCAAGCCATTCAACAAAGTTGTCACTCATAGTCCCCCTTGCTTCTGCTATAATCTCACTAGTCTTGATTATCTTCTTTTCATATACATCAACACATTCCTTTATATCTTTATCATATGTGTAAAGATCCACTATTTTCTCATCATTGTTTAAATTTTTATTTATTCTATTAAGAATAACTGTCAGTTTCTCTTTCTCTTTGCGGCTTTTATTTTGAATTTCCCCACGAAATCTATTGTAAAAATCTGAAACTCTTTCTGTTCTGTAAGAAAAAGCCCTTGTTTTATAAACGTTATCAATATCCAATTTTATTTTGTTGAACCTTTGAGATTGTTGAGACATTATTGTCGAGTATATATCTCCCTTCTTTTTAGGGTGTTGTTTATGTAAGTATAGAAAATTTCCTCTGTTCCATGGTGACATCACTGATGATGGGACATATTCTTCTAAAAAGAATTTTATAATTTCCTCTTTTGTTATATTGGAGTCTAGAACAAATCTATTGTTTTCCCAATATCCCTTTATATCTTCACACTTCTGCTCAGATAATAATCTGAATATACCTAGGCTTTTCATATATGAGCTCATTGGCTCTAGGTTGCAGTTGTCTAAATATAGCTTCATGGTAAGCCCCCACTCGCCCTTTGATCAGCAGAACGGAGAATATTCTCCATCAATCCCAGTTTGAAAATACCAATTTTTGAAGAGAGTTCTAGTATTCTATAGTCCCAGCTTTCTCCTGTTTGAGTTTCACCCAGTTCCATGTATGATAATTTTAAAGTTGTATCATTCATGATCTCACCATTAAAAAATTCAAAAGATTTTATTTTATCGCCATCCCATACACCCCGCGCAAATTTTTTATTGCTATCCCGTGGAACTTTTTCATCTGGTATTGCACGTATAGAATTTCTTACCTTGCCATGATGGGCAACAACGAGATATGCAACAAGGTCGTTTTTACCATTTTCTAATGCTGCCAAACCGGAAACGAGTTCGTGCCTGAAATATTTTCGTTCATATTTACCTATCCACTCATTTTTAGGGGCCTTAGCAATATGGTTTTTTATGCTGGAAGGCGCATCATTCTGATTTATTATTTCCTGAAAAACCTCATGTGCTTTACCAACATCGTGCCATTTAGCAGCCTCCTCAATTTCGCCCTGGTAAGTCTGAATATATGGTATGTTGGACATTATTTTCTTAACTTTTTGATAGACTTCAAAACTATGCTCTTTTATTGATTTCCACTGATTCACAGAAGAATTATTGTCTTCATATGATGTCCTATTATTATTTGACTTACATTTTATTTTCATTAGAGGCATTACATCATTTTTAGATTTCATATCCCATCCAATATCTTTACTATAAAATCCTGAACTGGAATGTATCATATAAAAATTACCTGGAATGATACGATCTGTTTTCACCAAAACCCATTTTCCAAGCACCCATGAATATGTATATACATCCTTAATTTTTTTAGCAATTTCCAGCTCTAAAACCGGAACTGGACAAAGCTCATCCCTCTGCGGTAAATCTTCCATGTTTGGGTCTTCGAAATTACGCCAGAACAGATATGCATTTATGTCTGTACCGCTTCTAACGAATCTTGAAATATCAATATCATCACCCAATAACCCCGGATCTGTATTATACAGGTCCAGTAAGTCTTTTTTTCTAATCACAAAATTTGTTTTTATATCGTCCAGTTGTTTTATTGAGCTAAATTCCTCATTTATAACAGAACCAGAATCGATATCCTTTAAAATTTTATAGCTATTGATTATTTCATCCTTTTCATATGGCTCTGGCTTATAATGCACCATATCTCTTGTATTAATAACATATATCGTGGATTCTTCAAATTCACCATACCTATTGCAACGTCCGGATCTCTGTATAATTGATGAGAGTGGCGCTATTTCAGTAAAAAGGGAACTACTTGAAATATCTATTCCCGCCTCAATAACTTGTGTTGATATGATAATCCGACTATTGCTTTTCTCCAATATTTTCTCAGCTAAGACATCCCTATCAGGACGTCTAAAATGCGAATGCAATAAAATAATCTCTGCATGATTGTCGATTTGTTTTTTCAATTTTGATAGAGAACAGAATAGATTTATTGACTTACTAACTGTGTTTAAAATAACAATGGAGTTACCTTTATGATTTTCTAATACAAACTTGCTTAATTTGTCCATATCCTCTATACATGCGTCTTTTACATCTGGGAATTGGATATGCTTGTTTGCCCTATATATTTTGTTTAAAGTTTTATCGGCAAGGTCAGCTTTAGATATTTCAAGAATTTTATGTTCATCCTTGAAATCAACGCTTGAGATAGAATCTGGAGATAAACTGGCACTCATCCATAAGGATTTGGTAGAGCCGAATACCCCGATTATATTTCTAAAACCCTGCAGTTGTGTGCCAGTTTTTAGGGCATCACCCATTAATTGTATCTCATCGAATACCCAGAAGCTGTCGTTATTAAGTAAGCCAAAGTCCATCGGCCACCTAAACTTATTTGCACCATATCCTCTATTTAATGCCCTTGAAAGCAATATGTCCTGAGTTCCAACTAACACAATGAAATCTTCAGGGTATATGTCCCATAAAGTATTATCTTCTCCACCTTCCAGTAAATATATTCTAATGGTGGATTCTGATATCTCATTAAATTTATTTATATATTTCTTAGCTCGTTTATACGTTTGCTCTACTAAAGTTCTCATAGGTAAACAGTAGACTAAACGTTTCTGAGTATTCTCCTTATGAGAATATATTTTCCATAACCAATCTAACAAAACAGTTTCTGTTTTTCCAGAACCTGTAAATGCATTCAGTATAGTGTAATCATCTTCAGAATATCGAATCTGAAATGGATATGGAGAGAATTCAGTTATTGATTTAAAAAATTCACTATAATTTTTATAAGCAATCAAACATCATCAACTGTACTATCAGTTAAATATATATAAATATTTAGTTGGTTGTGTACCATATTTTGTGTAAATATAAACCCCCTGTTAATAATGAAATGATCATTAAATAACAGGGAGAAATACCTCTTTTGAACAAAAAGGAGGTAATAAAATATTGAATATGACAATATAAACATATCGAATGTAGAAGATATAATAGAACAGACAGTTAAAGAAAAGCTGGAAGCACTTATGAGAATAGAGCATGACCAATATTTAGAGGAGAATCCAGGAATAAAGAATTGCTTCTATAAAAGGAATTTAAAGACCAAACACGGTGAATTAAAGGAATTATCAGTGCCAAGGAACAGGGATAATACATTCCACAGTGCAGTAATAGATAATAACAGGGTAGGCCTTGAGGAACTGATAACATCAATGTACTCAAATGGAGTATCCACAGGGAGGATATCAGCTATATTGAAGGATATATTCAATAACAGGTACTCTCCATGATCAATATCCAGAATAACAGACTTAACACTGGAAGAGGTAAATAAGTTTGTCAACAGGAAGCTTGACAAAAATTACATAGCTGTAATGTTCGATGGATTGTTCTTCTACTTAAGGAGGGAAACAGTAGACAAGGATCCTGCAATATTTGCATTAGGTATTAAGGAATCAGGAGAGTATGAGATATTGGGATTCTATTTAACAATAAAGGAGTCACATAATAACTACAAGGACGTTTTAGAAGACCTATACAGAAGGGGATTGAAGGAATCATTGTTATTCATAGCAGATGGAATTACAGATTTAGATGAGGATATAATGAAGATATACCCGGGAAGTGATTTCCAGCTGTGCACAATACACTATTCCAGGGGATTGAAATCCAAGGTAAAGGAAAAGGATATGGAAATAATAGAAGATGCAAATAAAATGTTTAAATGCAGCAATAAGCAGGAGGCAATAGCAAGATTCAATGAAATTAAGGATAAATGGGAGAATAGGCATCCAAATGTAATATACAATACTGAGAAAAAGCTCGGTCAGTTATTGAGATTCTATATTTATACCTCTAAAATAAGGAATTCATTTAAATCTACAAATGAGATAGAGAGATTGAATGGTGAGATAAGAAGGAGGGTAAAGGTAATATCATCATTCCCTGATGGGGGCTCTGCAATGAAGATGTTCTATTTGAAATCCATAGAGTTCAATTCAAAGCATGCATTCAGGAAGATGAGAGATGCTATAAATGCAATGATGAGATTAAAGAGATGTTCAATAAGAGGTACCCTTTATAAATACGCAAAATATGGTACACGTTCTGAAAATCTCGGTAATGCAACACTTATTATAATAGTTATTTAAAAAAAGATATTTATATTAAATGGAGATAATATAGTTATGAGCTTAACTAGCATAATTAAGGAAAGCCCTGAAATTCAAAATTTCCTAGTCTCACGCATAAAGACTCGTCCAAAAATACCAGATACTAAAAATATAACATTTTCTAATAATGTTAATCCGTCTATGGTTGGAACTGCTTTTGATTATATGTTTAGATTTGAGTTAAAGAGAAAATATCCATGGGCAATTGAAAGTGGATGGATTGCACAGAATGGCTTAAGTAATATGGTATTGGCTAAATTCCAAGTGGGAGATGGAGCCGACTCACCACATCACCTTTTACTTATTAATTGGGCTGACACCGGTCAACGAACAATGGATTATACAAAATCTGCAAGGGAAAAATATTACAAAAATCCTAGCGATAAGAATTTGAGGAAACTAGTAGAGATGTGCTACAGATTAAGCTATCTGGACGTGATTTATAGAGAAGGCAAACTCCCTTCTGTTCCTGTACCAAAGGATAAACTCATGCCTGCGCCAACTGAGGAAGAAATAGATGATATTATTTCAATGATTTCAAAATCAGAGGAATTTATTAATTCTGAAACATTTGCCAATAGCAAATTCATAGTATTAAATCCAGATTTTGGAGATTATTCAAAGTTGGTTCGTGGGGCTGATGCCGATATAATCACTTCTACCTCACTTATAGATTTAAAAACATCCCGAAATCTACGAATAACAAATTACGACTTAGCCCAAATAGTGGGATATTACTTCCTGCTCCGGCTCTATAATGAAGAACACTCCCATCTTCTAATACCATATGTTTTAAATGAGATGAAGATGGGGCGGAGATTTTTGCACGAAAGATATAAAGAGGGTGAATATCCCATGGAAAATTATTTCTTCAGCCAATCCGAAATATATAAATTTCCAGATATTTCTGAAATCGGGATATTTTTTTCAAGATATGGTATGGAATATACAAGTCCTGTAGATAACGTCTCTATTAATAGAGAAGACCTTATAAAATTTGAAGAATTAATTAAAGATTTTAAAGAAACTCGGCAAATCCAAATTATAGAACTTATGAAATTGAAGGATGTTGGATCCATACGCTCAAGAACACTTACTGATATGGGCATTAAAACTATAGAGGAACTTGCAAATTTTCCCTTAAGCAGGGGAAAGAGAGTAATGATAAATAATGTCGGCTTTGACAGACTCCACACCATTGCAAGGGAATATTTGGATCATAAAATTGAACTGAGAAAAAATGTAACTATTGATGAGGCAATTAAAACCTTTGACTTTAGTGATGAGGTTTATCTTGATATTGAAACAACTGGGCTTTTGTCAAATTCACAAATATGGTTAATTGGAATGTGGTTCAAGAGAGAAAATAAACTCATTTCACTATTTGCCAGTGAACCTAGTAAAGAAAAGACTATACTAAAACAATACCTGCAGATAGTATCTGGTATAAGAGGTGCAATTGTCACTTTTTCTGGGAAGGGTTTTGATAATGAACTTATTGAAAGCAGACTTAAGGAATATAGATTGTGGTACAAATCTAAACCACCAGTTTATCTAGATATTTTGCAGGTTATAAGGAGGTCGGTATTTATACCGGCCAGTAATGGTTTAAAGAACTTGGCTGAATGGATGGGTTATACTTTCAAACATCCAGACCTAAGTGGTGCCGCAATGCCTCAATTATATAATGAATATCTTAATATGCATGATCAAAAACTATATAACAATCTTATAGAATACAATGAGGATGATGTCAAGTCTCTATCGTATGTCGTTGATTTTATAAGACATGTTTTGTTAGAGCGAAAACAACATGCTTAAATGAGTGTGTTATTATTATGACCTGTTTCTTATATGATTTATTTATATGGCAAAACCTATAATTTCTAGTATAAGACCGACCAGCAAAGACTTAACTAAAGGAATAATGTAGAAATCCATCGGGTTTTTAGAATTAGTTTCTAGAAAATGTCCTGGAAGAGATATTAAAGGATCCTGAAATGCTGAAGAAGTTCAGGAATGAAATGAAATAAATATATATCCCAAAATGCTTAGGCTTTATGGTCAATTCAATATATCACAAATTACATCTTGGAAAAACATACCATATAATTAGTAAAAATGATTGCAAGTACTCAATAAAATCTGGTAATTCATCCATGGATGAATATACCTTGAAGGATTTTTATAATGATTCATTATATGATAATTATCTTGTTGTTGTTAAAACAGAAAATAATATTCCTGTAGGCGTAATTGAAATTATTATAAATGATAAGTTTACCATAGAGATGGTTGAGGTAGATATTACAAAGCAGGGTACAGGCTTAGGCACAAGCATGATGATAAAATCAGAAAGTATAGCAAAACAACTGAATTTTAAAGAAATCTATCTGGAGGCTGTAGAGAATAAGGTAGAATTTTATAAGAACCGTGGTTTTGAAATTTATGCTGAGCCTTATTATAATGAAGAGTGGGGGCGGTTATTCCCCATGAAAAAGAAAATAGATGACAATGTTTAAATAATATTACAACATGTAATACTATGGTAGGAATAAAAAAGATATCTATATCAATAAATGGAGAGCTTAAAAACGCATTAGATGTTTTGTCTGATGGAGAGGGCATAAGCAGATCTAGGCTTATAGAATCCATTTTAAGCAATGATAAAAATATTAAAATGACAATAAATTCAATGAGGGCCGATACGGCTTCCGGGGTTTATGCAGTTCCCGGGCACAGGGAACACATTAACAAAGAAAGGGATGAAAAAATTGTCCAGAATTGAATGGTGAACCTTTGTTGTTAACCCATTGAAGTGATTTTATGATATGTTCTGAATTTTCATGTATGCATTGCTTCAATATGCATTCATCTTAATGGGATTCCGTGAATGTTCCAGACATTTTATTCTGTGTTACACAGGCCTATCATTAAAAAATGGACATGGAATTATCTGGATAAAAATAAAGGTATTTACAAATCTAGTTCTGAACCAGTATTTGTGGCTTAAATCTGATATCAGAACAATATCAGATATATGGAAACTCAGTGAAATCAAAGATAAAATAATGAAAATCTGATATGGCTGCCGCTGCTTTCCTACTATTATATAATTAAGAATAAATCTAAAGTGAACACCCAGTGAACACTTGCAGATATCGTAAAATAAAAGGTTTAAAAACAAAGTGTTCACGTTCACTTGTATTTAATGTATAATATTAACTAATTAAGAGTAAAAGGAAAACATGGACCAGGATTGGGAAGCGGTAAAACAGATATCCGGATGGCCATGGGCCAAACAATGAATTGTTATATAATAACATTGAAAGTACTGGTTTTCCGTGAATTATTCTAATAATAGTTAAATATTTCACTATTTTTATATTAATAAAATCTAAATCATCAATCGCTTGGAAACCCAATAAAATATTCTTCATAGCTTAGAATTTTATAAGATTATTTTTATACTTATAAGCATGCTCTTGAACTTCTTTGCAGTCCCGATCAGTCCCTACTTTGTGAAAATACCCGGGACTGAAGATGAGCTTAGAAAATACAGGCTCCAGACCTCACGAGTCCCAGTTGCTTCCTATGTTCAAAA
This sequence comes from Ferroplasma sp., assembly GCF_031200575.1. Taxonomy (NCBI): domain Archaea; kingdom Methanobacteriati; phylum Thermoplasmatota; class Thermoplasmata; order Thermoplasmatales; family Ferroplasmaceae; genus Ferroplasma; species Ferroplasma sp. The sequence continues at coordinate 1,425,131 of NZ_CP133597.1, forward strand.
ACATTTTAAAAATAGAAAAAGAATAAAGGATATAAGGCGGTCGGGACTGAATGGGGTTTAATCCTGTAAAATAAAGGCTCAGAGTCAGTCCCTATCACTTTTTGGTACCCGACACTGGAGTTTTAGATTTAAACGTGATTACAAATAGTAATAATCAGGAAAATAAATATTTCATGATTTTTGAAAAAATTTATATTATTTATTTTTCAATAACTAAGGGTTAATATTTTTCTGATGTTAATAAAGAAAATCATCATTTATATTCGCTTTATTTGATAATTCAAACAAGATTTTGAAGGATTCTTTATAATACCTGAATACACGTAAAATGTCAAAAGTACCAACTGTAACGTTTTTATCATTAGAATATAAATATGTAGAGAGAAGAGGGATGTTATGCACGCAATAATGCCACTCAATTTCTAATAAAGCATACCCTATGAAAGATGAATGAAATGAAAAACCAGAAATTATACTCTTATATTTTTCCTAGAGTTCAAGATTTTGATTAATGTCATTGAATAAAGGTGGAACTTCTAATCTATAGGTTTTTAATTTATTAGATATTCCTTTATTTTTATTCTTACTTTTCTCTTCTATAATTTTTTTAATATTTTCTACATATATATCAAACAATGTTTGATCAGCATATATCTTTTTAAGGGTATTTATCTTATTCGCAGGTACGCTAAACCCTAATGTCTCTGTAGTTTGTACCCTCAATAAAACAGCCTCTATTGTTTTTTCCCCTCTATCCTAACAAAAAAATAAGCCTGAATACTTATGTTTTTGATAGAAAAAGTACTTTTCTTTATATACTTTCTAAAATAAAGGCACTTAGGGGTATAATTCTACCTGAAACCTATAACATCTCTCTAAATGACAGTATTGGGAGTACTTTTCCTTTTAACATTCCATTCCATCCAGGAGAGGGGCCCGAGATTGATTACCCGGATGGACCATATGAACCGGAATACCCAGAAGAAGATCCAGGAGATGATCCGGATGATTAAGGAGGGGAAAATGTTTTTAGACCTTCCTGAAGACTGGAAGAAAATAATAAGGACCCTTAAAGATGGACCAGCTTCCAGGGAAGAGATAGTTAAGAGATCCGGGGTAGATGAGAAGAAGGCCACTAAAATTATAAAGGCCATGAAAGATCTTGCAATAGTAGATAAGGGCCCGGACTGGATAATAACATTGAGGGATAAGAAATGATGCAGGCCACATTAGAGGAGTTCAGGCCCAGGGGAAAGATCTTCCAGGAATTCGATTACCTTATCCGGGAATACATAAGATCCACTGGAACCGATAACTTTGACAAATACGATTTATATGACTTTACCTGGAAATGCCCGGGAAGAATGAGGATTAAATCTATGCAGAGAAATGGATTCTTTGCAGTGTATCGACTGTACCTGGTGGATAAGGCCAGGAGACATGAATACAGATCTGAGGAATAATAATATTTATTTTAAGTATAATATAATCCAGTAATTATATAATATTATTTTTATATTACAAAAACAGGATCGGGAGTATATAAATAGGGCTAAGATATTTCTATCAATGTATTACAGGGAGTTTAATACTTATAAATGCGCCCCGAACGGGATTTGAACCCGTGTCACAGGCTCGACAGGCCTGTATGATAGGCCGCTACACTATCGGGGCAGCGTTGTATTCCCGTAATTCTATCGTTTTATATAAACATTTTTTATTTTCTGTAGAATCTGAAGAAGAACCATATAAAGAATCCAGTTATCAGTATCCCTGAGATCGATACAAGAATCATTCTAATATAAATTACTGAGGTAAACATAGAGAGCAGAACAAGGACTGCATTGGTTCCCATAATAGATATGAGAATAACAAGGAACTTTCCAGCAGGCATCCTTTTTTTCTCCTCGAACAGTTCCTTAATTTCCATGTCAATTTTATCCATTTATTAGATATTCCATTCAAGCTATTACGCTTTTATTATCAATATATACTGTTTATCACAAAATACTTTATTACTATATAATTTAACTACCAATTGCTTTATATAACAATTTAGTATTCACATTCATATGGGTGATATAGAGTTATTATCCTGGAACTATAAAGATACCCCGGAAGCATTCAGTGAAATCATCAAGCATGACCCCTCGTATTTTGAAAATATCATGGAGGAGAATGGAATAGGAAAATATGTACTTTTAATTACGTGCAACCGTGTTGAAATTTATTTTTCAGGCAATGGAAAAGTTCCTATTATTTCTAAAAACCCCATCTATATTAAATACCCAGAATCTATCAGGCACCTGTTTATGGTCTCATCCGGGCTTGAATCCATGGCCCTGGGGGAAAACGACATTTTACGCCAGATCAAGACTGCATACGATCTCTCCAGTAAAAGGAAGCATATGGACAAGTTCCTTTCATATACATTCCAGAAAGCACTTTCTGTGGGGAAGGATGTAAGGACCAGGACAGATATATCACATGGTAAAACATCCCTGTCAACAATAAGCCTGGATATAGTGGAAAAGAATTATGGACTTAAAAATAAAAAAATTGCAATCGTGGGAACAGGCAAGATGGCGGTTTCCCTTCTGAATTACTTATCAGGGTCCGGATCATCAGTCACCGTGGCCGGAAGGTCACCAGAGCATGCAAGAAACCTTGCAATCCTTTACGGTGCCTCATATACAGACCTTTCAGAAGTGCATGAGCTCATAGAATCAAATGACATAATAATTACAGCCACCTCCTCTAAAAATTATATAATCAGAAAATCACATGTAGAAAATATAGAAAAACCCAAAATAATGGTGGACCTTTCAAATCCTCCCAACATTGAAAAAAACCTTCCTGATAACATATCATTATATGACCTGGATATGATATACAGAATCTCATCGGAGACAAAGGGCCAGAGAAGGATGGAGATACAGAGAAGCAGGGAGATCATTGATGGGGAGCTCGAAATCTATAAGGACAGGATAAATCAGATGAAATCTGATGATATCATATCACTGTTCTACCGCTATTCAGGAGAAATCATGAATGAGGAAATAGATGAGTTAAAGAGGAAAATAAATATTACAGATGACCAGGAAAAGGTAATAAAAATAATGATGAATTCATTTACGAATAAGCTTCTGGCCCCCTATACCAGTTCCATGAAAAACTTCATCAAAAACAATGAAAATTACTCCTATATTTTAAGAGAATATGATACAATGCTGGATAGAATATTAACAAAGAAGGATAAAAAAATTATAAAATAAATTTTATTTTACCACCAGAAAAACAGGAAGAAGGGCTGCAGGGGGACATAATCCCCGCCATATGCTATGAGCCCGTCATTGTTGTAGGGTATTGCCCCGTTGAAGTTGTACCAGTAATTCCCTCCCTGGTAGAAGGTAAATGCTATGCTTCCCCGGAGTGCAAATCCATTTACGTAATGGGCGATGAATGCAGGCTGCTTTGTTATATTCCAGTGGTTTATGTACATTGCAGTGTTGTCAGAGTATATGGAATAGTCCGGGCTGTATGCTGTTATGGTTACCGTGAAGTAGTTATTGTATATTGTATCTCCGGAGGAGAATTCTGCAACTCCCAGTGGTGCGCCCCATATATTTGAAATTGCCTGGAAGGTTGAGTTGTCTGTCATTGTTGAGTTTACAAAGTAGTTTCCCCATATGGTCACATCCGGGCTCTTGTATGCAAGCAGGCCACTGTCCATTACATTGAAGTAATTTCCACCTATTAGATCATTGGTGGAATTCCAGATAAGCACATTCGCCACCGGGAATCCAGTCAGCGATGCTGAGAAGTACCCTGTAACGTCATTTGACTTCCATAGTGTTGCATTCGAGGCATTGTACATTTCATAGTTAAGGAAATTGTAGTTAGGGAAGCCATAGAATGAAACATATAATTCATATGTGGGGTTCGTGCTGGTATAGCCTATGTACATCGAAGGCATATTTGCCATCACAACACTTGCATTGGTATTCTTCAGCAGGACACCTGCAAATACAGGGAATGCATAGTCGTTGAATTCCTCGAACAGCGGGCTTATGGGCATGACCTGGCGGTTATCCATGATATAGGGATTTCCAGGTGTTCCATTTCCATGCATGGATATATTTGCAATCTGTGCATTGTCAAAGGCGTATAATGGCGTGTATATTCCCATTCTGTAATCATGCTGAAGCATTACATTGCTTCCCGGTGCAAAGTAAGCCTCCCTGTAGTCACTCAGTAGGGCTGTGGCAGAATAGCTTCCGGCTGGAAGTGTAAAGCTGTAATGCCCTGATAATGATAGGGGTGCCCATGCAGCAGTTGCAATGTTGAATGTGCTTCCCTGTGATACAAACATGAATGCATTGGATGGACCTACCGTCCCGGAGTAATGTGCCATGGCATTGCTGGATGATATGTTCCACATTCCATAGACCATGGATGGCCCCGGAGTAAGGTATGCTGTATCATTGTCCCATGAAACTGCAACTCCCTCAGATGTCTCTCCAGTTTCAGATCCAACATCGTATGCAGATGGCACATTCACATACCTGTTGCCATCCTGGTATTTCAGGTTCATTGTTGCATTTACATCATATATGGATGTCGTGCTTCCTCCTCCCGGACCGCCGACCATTATTTCGAAATCAAATGGTATGAATCCTGTTGGTGTTACATGTGTACCGCTGGCAAGGTATGTTGGTGCCGGTGCAGTGTAATTAGCAGGCTGGCCGTATGTCGAGTTAAATATTGCATAGTCATAGCTTCCTGACTGTATATGGTTATCGCTTGCTATGGAATAATTGAAGAACACGGCGCTGTCCCTGTCCACAACAGTGGAGTTCAGGTACAGGTTGAGTGTAAATGGGGTTGTCACGTGTATTGTTGGGCCTATGGCATAGTAGAATGTGGGTGCGTCAAGTATTCCACCATATGAATGGAAAACATTGCTGCTGATTTCCACTGCCGGTGATGAAAAGTTCCATATGTTTGTCAGGAATTCAATTGTCTGCGTCCTCTCAGAGTAGAATGCAACGTTCTGCGTCCAGAATGTGTATGTTGAGTTCCCGAATAATGTAACGTTTGTCAGGACAGAGTTCAGCTGGAATGTTTCACTGGTAGGGCCATCATTCAGCAGGTAGAAATCACTCATGTTGTTTATGTTTATGCTGGCCATGACACTGGGCGTTGTCAGGTTGTATCCAACCAGATGACCTGATACGTTCTGTGTCCCGTAGAAACCAATTCCCATCGGAGCTGGTGCACTTAAATATGAAGGCTCCACAACACCGTTTTCCATGGTGACATGGTTTACCATAGCAGGAAAACTGGCATCCTTCATGGGTATCCCCTTTGCCTCGAGGCTCTTCTCAATAGCAAGCAATCTTGCATTGCTCCCCTGTGCAGAAGCTGTCTGTGCTGCAGCGGGAGACGCTGCCGTGGATGTGGTTCCCTGTGACGTCACCACAGCCATTGCAAGTGCCACAAATATTATGGCTACTATAACTGCTAATATCTTTTTCATGAAAATATAATAGATATTTATATAAAAACTTTTCCAGAGGCTTTAATATTATTATGAATAACGCCTGAAAATCCTTTAATATTAAGGATTTTAGTGCAGGACATGGTAAGACAGTGACATATATGTATTCTCATGCAATACATTATTATGAACAGAAAACTGGAGGAGGCAGTTGCGGGATTGAGATGCATGAATAAGCCTGTGAAACAGATAGCAAGAACCCTGGCAGTGAGAAAGGATGACATCGAGAAAATTATCAAGGACTGGATTATAGAAACAGAACCATTCCTGGATAAACTTGTGAGGGAAAGAAAGGTGAAAAGCATCCCGGATCCGAAAAAAATGATTTCACTTATGAAGAACGATACGGAGACAATAATAGAAAATCCTGAAATTTTAGATTACATTGCAAAAAAAAGAAATGACCACCATGATAGGTTCATGGATTGCATAAGGTACAAAATTAAAATATATTTAGATGAAAAAAAAGATTAATTTTATTCTATGTCCTCGAACTCGGAATTTTCTATGATTCCCTCATCCTTAACTTTGTTCATAGCCTTCATCACAGCCATGCCTATTCCAACAACTACCAGGTTAAGGACAAGTGCAAATATTCCTATATAAACGAAATCCAGGTTCTTATACAGGGAGGATTTGAAGTCCAGTTCTGTAAGCAGCACTATGGTTGTGGTGAGCCCAACTGCCCATCCAGCAGCAACCGGGTATTTGTTTAATTTCCTTGTGTACAGTGCAAGGTAAACAGCCGGAAGCGTCTGCATTATAAATGCACCGCCGATGGTCTGAAGGTATACAATTTCCCCTGAGGCAGCCGGTACCAGTGAGAATAGAAGTGCCACTATGATTACAACCATAACAAGTATCCTTGATAGGTTTGTCTGGCTCCTGTCTGAAGCCTTCGGGTTTATGTATTCCAGGTAAACATTTCTGGTAAGCAGGTTTGCTGATGCAAGGGCCATGATGGATGCCGGGACTATGCTTCCCACAACCACTGCTGCGAATGCAAAGGCTGTAAATGATGCAGGGAATATATGAAGCACCAGCAATGGAAGTGCCTCACTGCTGACCTTTGGATATGCATTAAAATACACCACTGCCATTATTCCCACTATGGCAACGAACATTAAGAGGACGTTATATAGTGGAAGCAGGGAGGCATTTCTCCTTATGGTCTTTGTGTCCTTCGATCCCAGTGTGCCGGTTATGGCATGAGGATACAGAAAGAGTGCCAGTGCTGAACCCAGTGCCAGGGTTGTGTAACCAACATCGATTACAGGATTTATGCTCAGAAGGTTCGGGCTTATTGTCCCTGCAGTGTGGAATATTGCCCCGAAGCCACCCAGCTTTATGGGTATGTATATAATTATGACTATTACTGCAACCCATATTATGGAATCCTTCAGTATGGATGTAAGTGCAGGGCCCCTCATACCACTGACAAATGTAAATCCTGCCACAAGGAGGAAGGCTATTATCAGGCTCACTGTAATTGGCAGTGAAAGTGCTGCAAGGACGTATTTTATTCCTGTTATCTGCAGTGCTATGTAGGGTAATTCTGCCAGAACACCGGTCAGTGCTATGAGCATTGCCAGTGACCTGGATGAGAACCTGTCCTTAACGAAGTCCGATGCAGTTATGTATCCCCTTCTCTTGGACACGTTCCAGAGCCTGGGCATGGTTGCGTAAACTATTGGATATATCATTACACCGTAGGCTATGGCGAACATTGCAAATGCACCGCCACCAACACCTGAAGTGGCTGCTGCACCAGGAACTGCTATAAGCGTATATGCGGTGTACAAATCTCCCCCAAGCAGGAACCACATGACAACAGTGCCGAATCTTCTTCCTCCAAGGCTCCATTCTCCACTGGCATCCATATCCTTGGGCTTTCTCCAGAAGTACGCCATATACCCTGCAAAGAGGACTATGAAAATTATCACAAAGAACAGGGCTAAATCAAGATCTGTAAACATCAGGACGCCACCTTCTTCCTTTTCTTCTCGCTATTCTCTATGGAATAGACCGTAAACGTCAGGGCCGCTGCTATGAAAATCCAGACAAGCTGGTACCAGTAAAAGAATGGTATGCCTCCAAGCTCAGGATTTACTCTATCGTATATTCCAACTCCAAGCACCATAAAAAAGTATGGAAGTGCTAAAAGTATGAATTTCAATACAGGATTTATTTTATAGCTTAACAATTACTTATATTTTAAGTTTATTATTCTTAGATAAACCAATTTTTTTTCAACTTAATATTATTACATAATATTTATATATTATTATTAGACATATTTTACATACATATACTATTATTTAGATATTATTTAAGAGTGTGAATGATTGACACGAAATTTACATATTTAATAACATTTTTGACAGATAAATAGCAAAAAATTGAATATTTCTTTATCATGCCCGGTAAGATATGGCAGTAAATTCAGCTAAATATTTATTTAATCCCATTTTATTATCTTAATGTGAATGATGAAAACATAAAGAAAATTGAAGCAATACGGGAGTTTTTGAGGGAGAAAATCGGAAATGCATATGCTGTTGTTGGAATAAGTTCTGGCATTGACAGCTCCCTGGTAATAACACTGCTGGCCACGTCCATTGACATCGATAAAATCAAGGCAGTATTCATGCCGGATAAATTTACGAAAAAGGAGGATTATGATCATGTCCGCTTACTATCAAAATCCACAGGAATAGCCATAGATGAAATAAATATTGAGAGTATTGTTGAATCCTACAGGAAATTGCTGGATTCAGATGATAAAAGGATCGAGGGGAACATTAGGTCTAGGATACGTGCAAATATACTCTATTATTATGCCAATAAGCTGGGGGGCCTGGTAATAGGGACAACAAACCGCACGGAATATTTGCTTGGCTATTACACAAAATATGGTGATGGTGCATGCGACATTGAGCCTATTGAAACATTATACAAAACAGATGTAAGGGAGATATCTAAAATCCTTAAGGTGCCTGAACCCATAATCCACAAAAAACCATCTGCTGGGCTATGGGATAACCAGTACGATGAGGATGAGCTTAACATGACATATGATGAAATCGACAGGGTACTGAAAGACGTATTTGATCTGCATATTCTCCGTGGGAATTATGAAAAGCTGGTTGAAATATATTTAAGGTCTATGCATAAAAGGGAAATGCCAAGGTCTATGAGCTGAAATGATTATATCACCGGTTACATATGATTACTATGAAATCAGCTTCATTCTCATAGTTGCGGCATTTTCAATCCCAATATCCAGGAAATCATCCATGGTGTATATACCAGTGCTTATCATCATGGGCCTAGTTTTCGGGCCATTGCTTGGTTTCATCAAGCATAGCTTTGCCATATACATGCTGTCATCATTCGCAACCATTGGCATCGGAATGCTGGGACTGGTAATAATATTATACTACGAGTCACATAATTTCAGCCCCAGGATACTCAGGAAATATTTCACAAAGATAGTATCCCTGGATACCATAGGAATGGTAATCACTGCTGTTGGTGCCGGCATATTCTTTTCCCTTTTGACAGGTGCGCCGTTCATTGTTGGATTCATATTCGGGGCTATTATATCGCCCACTGACCCGGCATCATTAATACCCACATTCAGGAAGCTGAACATAAGGGATGACATATCGGGAACTCTCATAGGAGAAAGCCTTTTCAATGACCCATTAGGAATTATACTGCTCAGCATTGGAATCGGCATCATAGCTCCAGATGTTTCCTATTCCTCATTCTTCACACTGCTTACATCACATACAGGATTGATACTGGGTTCCGGTGCATTCCTCATACTTGAGATACTGATACCGGCCGCTGTCGGCATTGCATTCGGATTTTTTATAATATATCTAAACAGGTACTTCAACTTTGAATCCCTCTTAATTGCCCTTACACTGGGAATAGTGCTCTTTGAGTTTACATCCCTTGAGGCCGCTGGCATAACACCATTCCCTGCAATAATTGCCACCGGCGCAATAGTGGGAAACTATTCAGATAAGAGCATATTCTGGAACAGGGAAACAAACTTCAATGAGAATTTATCATTCATGGCACAGTCCATCATATTCATACTTCTGGGGAGTATACTTACCAGGACCCAGATATTCAACTATATAGTGCTGGGATTCATTATTGCCCTTCTTGTAATATTCGTGATCAGACCCCTGGCTGTATTCATCTCCATAGGAATTTCAGATATGGGCAAGAACGTAATAAAATTCGATCTCAGGACAAAGACCTTTATGTCTCTTGTTGGCCCAAGGGGAGTCGTTCCTGTTGTGCTTTCAACGGTACCATTTGTTATAGGGCAGGCAGACCATATACCACTGCTTATAAAGTATGGTACTGTTATTTATGCTGCTGTATCCTTTGTTGTCCTGATTTCAATAATTCTTCAGACAGTTTATGTGCCTTATGTCGGCAGGCTTCTACTTGGGGAAATAAAGCACTGATATGATAAAATTTATACCTTATATTGTGATACTGCAAGCAGGGCTCATAGATCAGCGGTAGATCGCTTCCTTGGCATGGAAGAGGGCAGGGGTTCAAATCCCCTTGAGTCCATTACTCCCTGGACAGGATGCTAGGGATTTGTACCCATTGCAAATATTTTTCAGTTATACGATTTATAAAAATGTTCTATAATTTATATTTTAATAAGATGCAAATATATTTTTAGTGCCTGTAGATACACCTGCAATGCGATTATGGTCTATTGATTTTTCATACCTGGACAGGCAGGGCCTTTTAGCATGCTGGAGGGAATCGCTACTGGCAAGAAATGTTTTATACGGGCTCACAAAAGGATATAAAAACCATCCACAGATCAGCAGGTTTAAGCTCTCAGGAGAACCGGTTACGGCTATCAACACGTATATTTACTACCTTTTTCTGGAATCAAAAGAGCGGAATTATTCATTCAATGAGAGTAAGCTGGAATACAGCATGATCAATAGGGATTTTCACATACCGGTTACTGCAGGCCAGGTCACCTATGAATTCAAGCTTTTATTATCAAAGCTGAAAACAAGGTCCCAGGAGAATTTCAACAGAGTTAAAGGCATAGACAGGCCAGCTACCTGCAGTCTGTTTATTCAGGTAGAGGGAAATATTGAAAACTGGGAGAGGGTAAAAGATATAAAAATTTAGAGTCTACACCATGGCGAGGAGAACCATATTATTTGTATACTTCCATGGGAAATCTATTATGGAGAATCCTGCATCCTTCAAGAATTCCACATGTTCTTCCATGCTGACTTTCTGGTCATGCCCTCCGGTGCCGAATCTTTCATCCCTTATCTGGAAAAGATCTGGTGCCCATCCTGTTCCCCTCAGATTATTCCACCATGCATCCCAGTCCATTGCGCCTGAACTGAGGCCATTTTCCTGATATCTGTTTTTTATGAATTTGTATATCTCATCAATTTTTTCTGGAATGCTATCTGATCTGAAATGGTCCCCATCCAGGAATATGCCATCAGTGGCAAGCAGGCGGTAAATTTTCCTATAGGCTGTCATTAACCTATCCGCCGGAAGCCAGTGAAGGGCGGTTGTGCTGAATATAACATTGTATTTTCCCGGTGCAATTCCTGAATCCCAGGTATCCGACCTGAGGTCACGCTCCAGCATTTCTACCCTGCTGCTTTTAAATGTCTCCCTGAATATTTTAAGCTGTACCGGGTCATAGTCCATGGCTGTTACCATGCCACCAGGGAACCGTTCCATAAATCTCCTGCTGAATGATCCAGGTCCACACCCAAGGTCCAGAGCCTTGATTTTTCCTGAAAATTTTGACTCCATTACATCCAGCATAAAATCAAAGCGTTCCTCCCGCATGCTGATAAGAGCATTCTGCTGTTTTTCCCATTCCCTGTACCAGTAATCCAGGTTTATATTGTCTTCCTGATTGACCATGGTTGAATATATGATTATAAATATAAAGTATGCCATTTTTAAAATTCAGGATTCCAGTATATCCAGATCAGAAAAATTTATCAGCAGGCTTGCGTTGAAATTGCATGTGCAGGATGTTCGGATACACCGGCAATTCTATGGATGATGTTAGAAAGCTGTATTACTCTCTCAGGGAGGCATCAAGGAATGATATAATTGGTGCAAAGTATGGCTATTCAAACCATAGTGATGGTTACGGCGTGGTTATTTATGGCATGGATAACCTATTTTATTTCAGGTCCAGAAAACCTGTGTACGACGAGGAAATTCCGCTTCCAGAATTTACAGGGAAAATTTATGCGGTTTTCCACGCACTGAACGCGCATGATAAGGAACTTGTTACACCAGTATTTGAGCACCCATTTATGGAATCAAACGGCGAAAGCGTTATATTCATGGCCCATAACGGTGTTGTTGATAAAGATTCCATAATGGGAAAACTCGGCATCCATGGCATATACAATGATACAGAGGCTGCACTGGCATATATCAATGAAAAGGGCATAGAATCTGTTGATGATCTTGAAAAATATACCGTTAGTTCCTTGAATCTTATAATTCTGGCCATCGGGAAGTCTTCAAGAAGCGGCACAATTTACTATAAAAATTTCTACAGAGGCACCGGCAGGGAAGATTACCTTAAAATGTATACTGCACCAATGCCAGGTGGAATTGCAGTCATCTCATCAACCCTAATGGAATACGGAGTTTCCGGTGCAGTCCCGGTAAATGGCACCGGGCTAATTAAGCTTGAAAATGAATGAAACCATGAGTATTCATGCCTATTCTGGCACAACTATCTTGTTTCCCAGAGATTTTATAACTATATTTGTGAATAGGTGGTCAATGCCATCCATATCCACTGTAATAGTGGTGCTGGCCATTTATTACTCTGTGGTTTCCCTAACATTTCCCATTGATCTGGGCCGCTGGTAATCCTCGCATATGGAATATGTGCTGTTGCCTATATATTTATCAAGAAAAGATATATTTTAAAAATAGATTTCACGGAGGATTTATATGAATAAGGAAAAAATACGGAATGAGTTTTACGGGCTGGATGAAATAGACCACCTCGCTGCCTGCTCAAAATCACCAATGCTCAAAAGTGTCAGGCTTGCCCTTGATAGATATGCAGATGATGTCATTACCCTTGGAAATCCTTGGGAGATGTGGACAGGAAAGGTAGATGAGGCCAGGAGGCTGTTTGCCGATATAATACATGGAGAACCTGAAAATGTTGCAGTGCTTTATTCCGTTTCATCTGCGCTGAATGCATTGATGAGCTCCTTCACATTTGGCCGGGAAAGCAATATAGTCACCAGCGATCTGGAATTCCCAACAACAAATTTTGCCCTGCAGGCATACAGGAAATACGGGACTAACGTAAAAACCATCAGGAACAGGAATGGCATAATTAATCCCGGTGACTATGAGAATGCCATTGATGAAAATACATTAATGGCAACAGCAATTCATGTATCATCCCTTAACGGCTTCAGACAGGATGTTGGTGAGATCTCAAAAATTGCCCATGAGAAGGGTTCATACATATATGTGGATGATTACCAGTCACTTGGTGGTGTAAACATAGATGTGAAAAAAAGCAAAATAGATTTCCTGGCATCGGGCAATCTGAAATGGCTCCTGGGTGTTTCCGGAATTGCCTTTCTGTATGTGAATCCTGAGGCTGGAAGGGAGCTTCTGCCGGCTGATATAGGATGGTTCTCGCAGAAGAACCCATTTAAATTCGGATCAGAGGAAGTAGAATACGCGGGGGGTGCAAAAAAATTTGAGAATGGAACATGGTCCATCCCATCAGTATACGCATCTATTGAGGGAATGAAATGCATACTGAATCATTACCATGAAATTGAAAATGAAGATAGAAGGCTGTTCCAGCATGTGAAGGACGAACTTCACCGGCAGGGCATTGCCACATCAACATCTGAGGAATCTGCCAATATTGTGGCAATACCCATGAAAAATCCCCCTGAGGCAGAGGCAATACTGAAGGAGAAATATAGAATCATCACATCTGCAAGGGCGGAATCACTGAGGATTGCTCCGCACTTTTACAATACATTTGAGGAAATTGACAGGGCTGTGGCTTCCATAAAAAAAGAATTTTTCACATAAAATTATTTCAGTTAACCATGTTGGTACATTTATTGACGATGTATTTATTAATATAAACATTTATATATGTATATAAAAGTTACACTACTTCAATATTGAAATAAGTGATATAAATTACTCAATGACTATATATATCATTATGGTGCACTTATTAACTATCCAGAAAAATTAAATACCACCACAGATTGTATTTTATATGAATGAAACATTGCCAATGGATGAAAAATATAAGGTTACCCTATCAGGATACCTGAAGGAGTATAATGAATCGCTGGAGTCCCCGGAATCATTCTGGAATAGAAAATCCAGGATAATAGACTGGTTCGAGCCCTATACAAAGGTGCTAGATGAAACTGATAAGCCATTTTATAAATGGTTTGTAAATGGGAAGACAAATATGTCATATAACTGCCTTGATCGTTATATGGGCACTGAAAAAAGGAACAAGGTCGCGTATATATGGATTCCTGAGCATGGAGAGGAAAAGGTTGTAACTTATTTTGGACTTTACAGGAGGGTAAACGCATTTGCCAAGGCATTATTAGACCTTGGAGTTAAGAAGGGTGACGGTGTTACAATATATCTTCCCATGATACTTGAGGCACCCATAGCCATGCTGGCATGTGCCAGAATCGGGGCTGTATTCAATGTTGTATTCTCAGGATTCGGCGAGGAGGCGCTGGCGCAGAGAATTAATGATTCTAATTCAAAGACAGTTATCACTGCTGACGGTGGCTACAGAAAGGGAAATATAATCCAGCTCAAGAAAATTGTTGATGCTGCTGTAGAACTCAGCAACGGTGTGGATAATGTTATAGTTGTGAAAAATGTACACAATAAAATCGATATGGTTCAGGACAGAGATTATTACTATGACGAAATACTGCAGGACGGTTATGTTAAGCCAGAGGAGCTGGATTCCAGTGACCCATTATTCATACTTTATACATCAGGAACCACAGGAAAGCCCAAGGGAATAGTCCATGGAAATGGTGGATACCCTGTATGGGTTGCAAATACAATGAGGTGGGCATTCAACCCCGGAGAGGAGGACAGGTGGTGGTGTGCAGCAGACATAGGGTGGATAACAGGGCACAGCTATATTGTGTTTGCCCCATTGTTACTGGGTGTAACATCCATAATGTACGAGGGTGCAATAGATTACCCAAAACCTGACAGGATGTGGGACATTGTGGAAAGGTACGGTGTAAATATGCTCTATACATCCCCAACCGCAATAAGATTATTAATGAAGTACGGGGAGAAATATCCACTTATGCATGACCTATCATCCCTGAGGGTGCTGGGCACTGTTGGAGAGCCCATAAACCCTGCAGCATGGCACTGGTTCTATGAAGAAATTGGAAAGAGCAGGTGCCCGATAATAGATACATACTGGCAGACAGAAACAGGAGGATTCACCATAGCACCATCCATGGCACTTGGAATGCCTGACCTGAAGCCCGGTTCTGCCACATTCCCCATGCCAGGCATTGATCCCGTCATCCTGGATGAAGCGGGAAATGAGGTGAAAGTAGGTGAAAAGGGATACATTGTACTGAGAAAACCCTGGCCAGGGTTGATGCTTACCGTAAATGGCGACCCAAAAAGATATGTAGAAACCTATTTTTCCAAATTCAAGAATCTATATCTAATGGGCGATTATGCAATTAAAGATAATGAGGGTTATTACTGGCTCCTGGGAAGAAGCGATGAGGTACTGAAGGTTTCAGGCCACAGAATCGGAACAATAGAAATCGAGGATGGTCTTGTATCCATGAAAGAAGTTGCAGAGGCAGCAGTCTTTGGAAAGCCGGATACCGTCAAGGGCGATACTATAATCGCTTTCATAACCCTAAAAGATGGCTATGATAAGAATGTTGACACCATTGTAAGCATAAAAAAGAGGATGCGATCTGAACTTGGCCCCATCATGGTTCCCGAGGAAATACACATAGTTGATGCCCTTCCAAAAACAAGGTCTGGAAAAATCATGAGGCGTGTAATAAAGGCAGTGTACCTGAACCAGGTAACTGGCGATGTCAGCACCCTGGAAAATGAGGCATCTGTTGAAGAAATTAAAAAGGCAATGGATCTTATAAGAAAGGAGGATGATTAAATGGAAAGCAATAAGGATATAAAATCTGAAGAACAGGCAATGAATAAAATGAGACAGGAAGATTTGTTGAATGTAAACCAGATCAATAAATCATTTCTGGCGGATCCTGCCCCTCTGGGTCTGGCAGCATTTGGTTTCACCACATTTCTCCTGAGCTTTGTGAACGCAGGGATTCTTTCTGCTGCTTCTGTTTCTGTAGTTATGCCTCTCGCTTTTACATACGGTGGATTCGCACAGCTGCTTACTGGTGCATTTGAGATGAGGCGTGGAAACACCTTCGGTTTTACTGCCTTCACAAGCTATGGCTCTTTCTGGTTTTTCTATGGTTTTCTTGTACTGTTTGCCAGCCTTAAAATTATAACGATACCTGCAACTGGACTCGGTATAGCTCTAATACTCTGGGGATTATTTACTCTCTATATGTGGATAAACACATTGAGGCTAAACCTTTCACTCAACCTGACATTCCTGTTCCTCTGGCTTGCTTTTATAACGCTTGGCTTCGGTTCATACTATTCATTAACAGTACTTACAAGACTTGGTGGTGCCTTCGGATTCTTAACAGCCTTTTTCGCAGTCTATACAAGTTTCGCAATAGTCAGTAACTCCATAAAGGAAGGTTCCATACCGGTTGGCCCCGCTATAATAAAAAAATAGGTATAGCAGGGAATTTTTAATTTTTTATAGAATATTTTTTTGAGTTCGTTATAATTGATATGATATAAATAGATGGCGGGATAAATTACATATTATTTTAATTTTATATATACTGAAGTATATAATCGCTCAGATCGCTTACAAGCTCAACTGCAACATCATTTCTTTTGATCTCCTCTAAGGAAGTATTATATAATATTTGTATGTAGCTCATCGCCATCATTTTCGGGACAAACTGGGTGAAAATAATCCTGCCATTTTCAATCCTGATAAAGTTTATATCAAGGTATATCCCACGTGAATTGGCTTTCCTCAGCAATTTGCCCAGAAGCGGGCTTTCTAAATTTACCCAGTATGCCATTTCCATGCCCGGTATGCTTTCTATGGATACATTCAATGGAAGGGGCTTTTTTGTAAGCACTGCAATATGGAACTTATCGCCGGACCCGTAATCATTCACAACCCTTCCCAGTGAGTCTACCTCTTCCAGAGCTGATATGAGATTTCTGTCTGTGTGTGCACCAGCAGAAACAGAAAACCTCAGCACCTTTACGGGCCTTTCCCTGTTCCTCCTCTGCAGGATCTCCAGGGTGCCACCTACTGGGTGTATTTCCACATCTGTAACCATTCCCGGGATTACTGTCATTGGAAGAATCGCATCAGATATTTCCCTGGAAAAAGTGTGCCTGTATGAAACCGGGATGTATAATTTCCCATCCTTCAGGTAGGGCTGGTGTAACATTGCAGTTTTTATTTTCACAAGGGATTCCATAAATTCCAGTATTGCTGGATTTTCAAATTTTTCTGTGTAGGAAAGATATCCTGATATGCTCTGGAAGGCATCGGGATTGAGCATGAGTTTTTCCTTAAGGGAGCTATCCATGAATGTTTGCATGAATATGCCTTCCGGCTCTTTTTTAATGAATACTGTAAAGGTTTTCCCAATAATTTTCAGGTTTTCTGCCATGAGCGATTTAATATTAAGTTCAATCACACATTCAGTATCTATTATCCCTAGATTTTCATGGATAAGCATAAATAATCCATAAGATTAAAGTATAAAAATATTTCAATAAGTAAATATTTTTATGTTATCCCTAATTGAGTTCGTATTTAAAGATCACTTAAATATAGATAGAAATGCTAAACCCGGGGTGAAACTAAACAATAAGAAATTAAAATACATAATAAATCAGAACAATACTTTTGCATTTATCCTGAAAATAACTTCGATTTATAGTTATTTTTTAGAATTAGAATCTCCTTTATAGCCCTGAAACATTCACCTATTGTCTTTAAAATCCTTCCAAACAGTTTCCCTGATGGTCTGGTCATAATGGACAGGAGGGTATAGGCCACCTAGTGATCCTCGCGTGTATAAGCGACAATTCACTATCCCGTACCTGGTACTCTCCCAAACATAAAGCCTTTGAATCCATATGAAAGTTTTCTATTGACCATCTTATGCTCCATGCATTTATCATTTCTTTACCTGAAAGATAGTCTGATGCTATGAATTTCTCCTTTTATTATCAGGATTGTAGAGAATTATAAGGTTGACAGGATTTCCATTGGATAAATATACTGTAAACTCCCTCTGAAGCGGGAACTCCCTTAAAGTATCAGAATCCATTTCATGCATGAGGAATGTTGATTCAATAATCTCATCCATGTTGTAAAACAAATCACTGTTCTTCACTGATATCCTTACCATATCATAAAATGATGCCTTCCTGTTGGCTTTAAGTTCTGTAACATAGTTATTTCCAGGGAACCTTACTTGAGTACCGTGAATCAACAACCTTCCCTGCCACATTGAAGTTGTTTTCTGCTGTATTGAATATGTCTTCCATGATCTCAAGCTTTGTTTTAAATTCTTTTCCTGACTGTGCCCTCTTAAGGTAAAGCCCTGTAAGGAATGGATAGAATGCATCAGTATCAATATCGTACAGTACCGAGGTAACGGATTGGTGTGCAAGCACATTGCTTCCTGATGCATGGTCAAAGAACCATCCTACATACTCCATAGTCTTAGATCCTGGATGATCCAGCAGTGATCGTCACCTATGAACATAACCCTATGGTTTCCTATTATTGTTTTCAGAGATCCAATATAGTTCTGTTCCAGTAGTGGTGAATCTATTCCGTGGAATGCCCTGTTGATTGTGATCTGATCGTACTCAGATACAGGTGATGATATGTTTGAGATGCTCTTCCTCCTGTTCTCAGGAGGGATCATTATTCCGGGAAGGTATTCCCTGAAGTGCTTCCTCACAGACCTCTTCATTCCACATGTCATGTTATCAGAAAATTTACCTATTCGTTTAGTAAGTTTAGCTACAGGAATTGTTGAAATTAGACTAATATCTTGCAAATATTCAATTATGGTTATATCTTTTCACTTTAAGGTTCATTTTGCAAAAGTATTGTTAATATTACATACAAAAACTAAAGATAATTTATAACCAAGGCAACGCATATATAAATAAATCCATCTATGATAAAAATTAGTGTCATTATTAACTGCTGACGATTTATATACTTAACATCAAATTCTCCTACTGGTTTTCCCTCTTCCATAACCTCTCTAAGATAATTTCTAGCACCGAAATCCCACCAGGCCCCGAAAAAGAATATGATAAAAGCTGATAAAAAAATAATTAATGGCATTGTACCGCGATAATCAAAGGATTTATAAAAGTAAAATGGTAACGGTGCCAGCATAATAGCTAATAAAATTATAAGTGGGATGATCGCAAATTTTAGTCTGATTTTAGCTGTATTGTTCATTTTTTAAATGCTCTAATTCGTTTTCAGCAAAATGACATTTATACCAGTGATCTCCACGTGACTTTATAGGTGGTACAGTGTTTTTGCATATATTTTGCCTATATACACAGCGATCATAAAATCTGCATCCCTTCGGGATATCAATGGAATTGCCTATTTCTCCTATGATGTCAATATGGCCTGGATTCCATGACGGTTCAGGGTTTGGAACAGACTTTATTAATGCTTTAGTGTATGGGTGTAGTGGTAATTTTATAATGTCATCAGCTTTTCCACCTTCTACCATGGAACCTAGGTACATTACATAAATTCTATCTGCGAGGTAGTAAACAGAAGCAATGTCATGTGAAATATATAAAATCGACATTCCGCGCTCTATCCTTATTTTATTAAGTCTGTTCATGAATGAAGCCCTTAAAGATACGTCAAGCATTGATGTGGGTTCATCGGCTACGATAAATTTAGAGTTTATAACTGTTGCTCTGGCGATTCCAACCCTCTGCTTTTCACCTCCTGAGAGCTCATACGGAAATCTATCCATATATGATTCTACAGGGAAAAGATCAGCGTTAGCAATTGATAATTTTACTGCTTCTTGCATTTCCATGACATCCTTAGTTATATGATTTCCTATCATGGGCTCTGAAACCGTATTGAAAACTGTCATTTTTGGATTTAATGAATCGAATGGATCTTGGAATATCATCTGAGTATTTTTCCTAAATTCTATGTAATCTTTATGATTTGGCTTCATTTTATTTACATATACAACATTATTTTCATCGAGGTAATATTTAATATCACCAGAAGTTGGTTTTAAAAGACCAATCAAAAGACGTGCAAGTGTGCTTTTGCCAGATCCAGATTCACCCACCAGGCCTACTATTTCACCCTCCCTAATCTCCATACTTACATCGCTTACTGCATGTACTGTTGGTTTCTCCTTCGAATATAAAGAAGAAATAATATTTTTCTTTAAATCGAAATTTTTAGTTAGATGTTCTACCTCTATTAATTTGGTATTTTTAATGTAATTATGCCCGAAATTTGGAGGTTTTGGGTAGTTCTCTTTGATATTTTTGGCAAAATAGCATCTACTGTAATGTACACTATCTATATACTGCGGCTCAGGTTCTTCAGTTGTACATATAGAATCTTTCATGTAACACCTGTCTGCGAATTTACAGCCAATAGGTAATCTAGACGGATCGGGCAATCTTCCAGGTATGCCTTCAACATGCTGTTTCGCATTGGATAAGTTTGGATAACTCTTTAGTAATTCTATTGTATAGGGATTGTGTGAATTCTTATATATGTCAGAAACGGTTCCATATTCCATTATGCCTCCTGCATAAAGCACAGCGATTTTATCTGCTAACTGTGATACTACACCAATATCATGGGATATTATAATGAAAGATTTTATTCTTCCTGTTTGTTTTAACCTCTTCAAAGTTGCAATAATCTCAGCCTGAGTTATTACGTCCAGACCAGTTGTTGGTTCATCTGCTATAACAATTTTGGGATTCAGGGCAAGAGCCATAGCTATAACAGCTCTCTGCTTCATTCCTCCAGATAGTTCGTGTGGGTATGAATCCTTAACAGCAGGAGTGAGCCCCGCGTCTTTCAGAAGTTCGACAATCTTTTTATCTATCTGCTGCTTATTCAAATCTGTATGTAGCCTGAATACTTCCCCTATCTGGCGACCTATAGTATATACTGGATTAAATGAATTCATTGCCCCTTGAAAAACCATGGAAATATCTTTCCATCTCATATTTCTTAATTTTTGGTCTAGAATTTTCATTCTTTTCCTATCCTTAGGTTTTGTGCTACTGTCAACGTATTTATCGTCATATAACGATATTGACCCTGTAGTTATAGCATTCTCAGGTAAGAGTGACAAGATTGCAAGGGCGATGGTACTTTTTCCAGAACCTGATTCTCCAAGTATGCCGAGTGATTCCCCCTCTTTTATTTGTAGATTAACATCTCTAACAGCCTTAACCAGACCACCATAAACCTTAAAGTCAATATTCAAATTTTTAATATCAAGGAGTACACTCCCTCTATGATACATACTTTCTTCTTGTTCGATCATTTTCTACCACCTAATGTTGGATTTGCGACCTCATCTATACCCCTAGAAATGAATATAAACGCCAGTATGAATAGGGTGAGTGCCGCTATTGGAGGTATAGTAGCATACGGATAAACTGATATAGAATAGAAATCTCCTAGAAATGAACTAAGCATTCCGCCCCATGTAGGTATAGCTACGCTAACTAGACCGAGAATTTCAAAAGTAGAGACAGCCGCAACAGCACCCCCAATATTAATCGCAGTCAGATATACCAGCAATGTCCCCATATTTGGGATAAAATGACGTTTCATTATGCTCAATGTCTTCATATTTGATACCTTGGCCGATTCTACAAATGTCCTCGTTTTAACACTTCTTACAATACCTATAAGGGAGAAAGTTACAAACGGCCAACCAAGCAATGAAAATATGAATATGAGGTTAAGAAGTGATGGACCCAATACAGATGCGAGTACTATGAATAACGGTAATGTTGGTATTAGGAATATAGAAAGTGCCAAAGTTTCCATAAAAGAACTCACCAGTCCAGAATAATACCCAATAAACATTGCTACCACCAATGATATTAGTATGGTCATAATTCCTGCCGCAAAGCCCACTTCAAGATCTGGTGGGAAACTATCAATAAATAATGCAAATACATTATCATGGGCTATATTAGTTCCCAATGGTAACGGGATACCTGATACAGTATGTAAGGTTGGCCCTATTACTATAGGAATCCCCTCAAAACTGTCAAAAATAATATTATTACCATTTAAATATGCAATAGTAGGAGATTCTGCATCTGTGACGTTTTTTCCAACTTTAAATCCATAAGGTTCTTCAAAGAGTATTGGAGTACCTATAGGTGCTTTTAGATTGGAATGCCATGAATATGGATATTTTTGGAATGGGCTTATTAAATATATCATTTGCCCAGTAGTAGTATTGGTAAGCAAGAATTTACCACTATGATAATATTCAATATTATTAACACCGAAGGGCAATTTAATTTGATTTACAGCCTGTAATACCCCTGCTTTTGATTTTTCTAGCGCATAATAATAATTACCAGAGGATATAATTAGATCTGATGGAAAACCGCTAGACCCGCTGCTTACACCAACCGAACTTATGTCTTTAGAAGCTGTGTATATCTTATTCATCGATCCATTCTTTAAGTTTATAGTATATAGCGAATTATTTGATGCTGTAAAAGCATCATGAGTTCCGGCTACATCCTGGTAGGCTCTAGGAATTTCAAGTTTCCCTACATCAAAAGAGTATCTGGCATTAAATTCCATGCTACCATTTACTTCATAAGCAGCAACACTTTTCCCCTCTGTAACTATAACGATCGGACGTGAAGTGGTTAAGTAATTATCACCCAAAAAGTAAATATGAGGTGTGCCAGCTAATTCTAGCTTGTGAGACCACAATTCATGTAAGTTATAACTGTAATATTCATTTAAATATCTACCAGTATTATTTTGTATTACTGCATATGTATATGAACCGTATGGGGATACTGTTGAGGTATTTGTAGGTCCCATAAATTCATCAGTTATAGCTTGGGGTTGTACGAATCTTAAATTGTTTGTACTGACAGTTGCTGTTATGATTGTTCCATTAACAGAAGCCTGTGCAATCTGGTTTGCTTTAACTGAAGTTCCAGAAGAAGAACATATCGCCTGATAAACATATAAGCTATTATTTGTCGACGCAAAAATATCAGTTTCAAATGATAAAGTTGTTGGATTCTCAGGAGAGAAAGCCTTCAAGCTAGTGATTGAGCCATTGGTTTTAAATAGTAAACAGCTCTTTCCACTATCATTCGCTGTAATTGCAAATATCCCATACTGCCCCCCAGTTTTACCACCAGTAAATAGGTAATAGTTACCTGCCTTGTGTTCGCCAACTGAAGCAGAAATCTGATTCAAGCTATTTTCCACGGTAAAATTTAGTTTCTTATCCTCTATAGTTAGTGGTTTAAAATAGTCTTCCGATGGAACAGCGCTAAAAGGGTTACCGTGTACGAGTACAGGAGCGAGTAGCGCAATTATTATAAATGCTATTAATATATAAAAACCGGCTTTACCGTACCATGATCTATAAAAGACTTTAAATTGTTTTCCGAAATTCTTTAATTTAAACTGAATGTTATCCTTTAAAATTTTTTTATTCGTTTTCATACTCTCACCCTTGGGTCTAACCATGCGTGTATAAAATCTACTGAAGAATACGACACAATAACAACTAAAGATAAGATAAATAATGATGCTTCTATAACAGGATAATTCTCAATCAAAATGTTATCATATAATAGTATGCCCATACCCGGTATTTCAAAAATTATACCTGTTATCACTGCACCACTCATAAGAAGGGCAAACTCGAGAGCCATTCGGGTTGATTCTGGAACCATAGCATTTCTTGCGGCATGGTGAAACATAATTGACGATTGAGCTACCCCTTTAGCCTTAGCCGTTTGTATGAAATCTTCTCCTAATACGGATACCATAATACTCCTCATAGTAATTAAGTGGCCCATAATTTCAATAATTAAAAGAGTTAGAATTGGCATTGCAAAATAGTGTAATAAAACAAGAAAACCACTGAATGAAGGTGATCTAAGAAATGGCCCTAATCTATAATGAGAAGCAGCTAATGGAAATATAGGATAATAAACAGCAAAAATTAGATATACTATTATAGCCATTACAAAAAATGGGATGGAGTTTAATATTGTTGCAGTGACTAATGTAGGGCCTTCAGATTTTTTCCCTCTAATAAATGCAGTTACTATCCCTAATGGTATACCAATAGCGAATGAGCCAACTGACGCAACTCCAAAGATGATCAGTGTATATGGAAGTGCAGTTGCTATCATTGAGTAAATACTTTGGCTTAATTCAGCCGGATTATAGCCGAAATGAAATGTGAACATTTGGTGCAAATATACTAAAAATGAACTAAGGGCAAATTTATTATTAGGATTTATACCATACATTTTGTAAATACTATTTATGGCTGCTTTAGTAGGATGCTTTAAATTACGGATATATAACTCGGCAGGATTACCAGGCATTAACCGTAATAGGACATATAAGATTACTACTACAAACAATATCAAAAATACTGCTTGTAATACTTTTCTACTAATAAGGTACACATTCATCAAGTATCAATGGTGCAATTCATATTATTTATAAAAACCTTTTGGAAAGCGAATTTATTATTTTAATTACCAATGTCTTATATTAAAAGGCTTCTCTCCATATTCTTTTTATATTGCTCCTTAAATATTTCCTATGTATGCCCAATAAAAATATAAGAAGAGAATACAAGCCAAGAATGAAGTGATAATGTAATACTTTCACTGTAAATTGAAAATGACTCTTTGCAATATCATAATGAGGTAAACAAAATGACAAATGCAAAGAGTCAATTAATAAGTATAGAAGAACTAATAAAGCTTTTCATAAATGATAGAAAAGAGGGAAAGAAGGAATTGATTACATGGTTTTTAAACAATGTAATGGATCAGGAGGCCATTGAACAATTAAATGCTGATAAATATGAAAGGAATAATAAAAGGACAGGATACAGGAATGGGACAAAGAAGAGGAAATTAAAGACTGTGGATGGAGAATTAACATTAGACAAGCCTGATATAAGGTCAGGTTTATTCACAACCACTGTATTTGACAAGTATTCAACTGTAGAAAAGGCTTTAGACTCTGTAATAGCTGAGTCATACATTAATGGAGTATTAACCAGGTCAGTAAACAATATAATAAATAATCTGGGTGTAAATGTATCTCCTGAGTATGTATCATCACTGAATAAGGAACTTGATGCCAAGGTTAAAGAGTTCCTGGAAACAAGGATAGATGATAAATAAGATACCTGTACATAGATGCAATATACTTTAAAGTCAGGGAAAATAGTAAATACAGACCAATGGCATTATACACATCAATAGTTGTAAACAGCAATGGAATAAGGCAGATTCTTTCCATGGATGTTTATAATTCAGAGGATGAGCTGGACTTGAATAATTTCTTCTTCAAGCTCCAGGAAAGGGGATTGACAGGTCTTAAATCTGTAATATCAGATGGTCATAATGGTATAATGAAATCTATTAAGGAATCGTTCCCAGGATCATTATGGCAGTACTGCCATTTCCATTTCATAAGGAATTTAAGGAAGACCATGGAAAGGGAACAGTGGAAGAATATATCAAAGTTAGTGCCAGAGGCATTAATGGATGAATCACTGTTTAAGATAGCAATAGATAGAATGGAGGAAATGAAATTAAATAAATCCATTGACATGCTGTATAAGTGGTATGATTCATTATATTCATACACATCATTCCCTGGAGAACATCAAGGAAAGAAATCATGAAAAACCTTATTTAGCCTCAGCTATATGACGATATAGCTGTGAGAATCGAAGGCGGTTGTTATGCAGCTTGACCCTTGAGGCCGTTAGAAAGAATAGCCGCCCTTCGACTCGATTTCTTACCTCATTAACATCTAATAAGGTGAATAGGAGTTTGTCGAGTCTACGATTCTAAATCTCACAGAATCAGAGGCGATTAAATGGTAAGCGGCTTGGATGTACATAAACGTTCCGTATATGCTACGGCTATGGAGGATAATGTGGCTCTTATTGTCCAGAGGAATATGGAGAATAATATAGAGGTGGTTAATGGATTTTTATTTAATTACAGGGATCATGATATTGTAATAGAATCATCAACATCAGGCAAGTATCTCTCTAAGGAGTTGTCAATGCTTGGCTATAAGGTTCACCTGATAAATCCTGCAAAGGTTCCTGAAATAGCAAATAACTGCAAGAAGACAGACAGGGAGGATTCATTCCAGCTTGCAGATGTATTCAGGAAGGGAGGAATGAAGGAGATATACATTCTATCAGGAGATATAGAGAATGTAAGGTCCCTGGTAAGGTACAGGCATTCACTTGGAGGGGAGATAACATTAAAGAAGAATAAGGCACATGCACTGTTAACATCCTATGGAATAATAATTAAGGCTACAGACCCGTTCGGTAAGAAGGGATTAAGGGAAATTGAAAATAATTATAACAATCTTAATTATTCTGATAAGATAGTCTTAAGATCCTTAATAATGACATATCATTTATTAAGGAAAGATTTGCATCATACACCGGTTTAATACCTAGGGAGCATTCATCTGGTGAAAAGGCAATAAAGGGCCATATAACAAAGCATGGTCCATCATTATTAAGATTCTTTTTGGTTGAAACAGTACATTCATTAATAAAGTATACAAGGAAATTTAAATCAAAATATCTTAGCATGGTAAGAAGATTGGGAAAGAAAAGATCTATAATAGCAAGAATATTAGCAGAAACAATCTATGCAATGTTAAAAAACAATGTAAGATACATTGAAAGGGAAAGAGGTGAAACAGCCAATCCTGATGAATTTATATATAGCGAGTCTACTTTGTTATACTGATTAATTTTTGGCCTCTTTCAAAGACTCACAATCATACTGGAATCACATGGAAAGCCCCTTCTCCAGAATCCTTGGAAACCTTTCATGGCATACCTTGGCAATCATTTTTTCTCTCAATGAGATACAACCGTTTTTTGAGGATTAATATGTAATACTTATACGTATGATAAGATAGGAAATTAATTATAAACGGAACACAATTATGAAAAATAAAATTCAAATTTTAGTAATTATGAAAAAAATAAAAAATTTATAAAATATCTTATGTCTTTTGTTTTTTTCTTTTTGTTATAAAGAAGAGTCCAAGTCCAATGACAACTATGGCAGCTATTACCCCACCTATGATGTAATAGTCTGTATAATTGGATATACTCTTGAATGTAACATCCACAGTTTGGTTAGAGCCGTTTATGGTTACATTACCTGAACTATTCTTTAGTATTTTGTATCCAGATATGTTTCCCACTTTATAAACATATGTTCCATTTAGCTCTGCAAATACTATTTTGGAGGTGGATGACTTTTCAGTGACCCCATTTAGTGCTACAGACCATGTGGTTCCAGATCTCAATCCACTTTCTGCAAATGTCACATTATACATATATTCTATCTGATTTTGTTGTAAATTAGTAGTTTGGATTGCTACAGCTCCATCTCCATACGCGGTTATCTGGAATTCATCATATGGGAGTATCGAACTATTAACAGTTTCTGGCATTATGACTCCAGTAGTCTTGTTGTACTGATAGAACTCTGATGTGAAATTCGCATATGCGATTCCATTTGCATTGGTTACTAAATGTATAGCAGGTTCAAATCCACTGCCAGTAGCAGGCCCACAGGTTGTTAATAACAAACCATTCGGGTTTGACATTGACATATTTGAATTCAGGAAGTAACCTCTGTTTGCACCCAGCGCATTTTGAGAGCTTACATTCAAACTGTATCCTGCAACAGCTTTCCCATTATCAGTTACCTTATACATCAGCTCTGTTACTTTAGAAGATATCTGTTTCTGGCTTACTGATATAGCATAACTATTTGGGGATTTCTCCAGCTCTATTGGAAGTTCAACTGGTTCCCCGGACCCATACCCGTTTGGATTCTCTGAGGATGTCACCTCACCGATTACCATATAGGGAGCTTCACCGTATACCGGGGCGTCTAGAGCATAATCTCCTAGGTATATATACTGTAATACATTAGCCCCATTCAGTGTATAATTGAAAGTTGAATTTACGGCAATTAACACAGATATGTTTCCATTTGCACCAGTCTGGCCCGTTATAGATGTCATCATAGTGCTATTGTATGTACTATTTACTGGTATAGATACTTCTGTGTAATCACATAATGCACTGTAAGTACTTACATTAGAGATGCTTTGGACCGAAGACGTTCTTTTCATTGTAATGGCTGCCCGCATAGCCTGTATAGTATATTCATAACCTGAGATAGGTTTACCTGTTATCGGATTATATACTGTTATATTGTAATAATTATATCCAGTTCCAGAGATTGCAGAAGGTCCTGATACTTTGTATGCTACACTGTGAGGTAGATCATTTACGTTGACTATTCCTATTCCAGAGGCTATGCTTGTGTTAGTAGGAACCACTGTAGCTGTCACCGGTACTAATCCATTGTATCCAAGTACATTAATGAAGGAGTTATCAGGCGAGACCTGGAATTTATACACTGCCATACCTTGGCTATTAGTGGTAAGTGTGTACGAAGTTATATTCAGCAGTGATGGTTCCTCTGTAACTGTCACCTTAGCCCCGGATATAGGATTTCCGTTCAAACTGTTAGTGGCTATATAAGTTATTTGACCGTACTGTCCATCGGTATATACAGTCTGATTCGCATACCCAGTAACCACTACATGTGCAGTTGGTTTAGATATTACCGTGGGCTTGCTTTTCAGATGAACTGACATTTCATTATAATACCAGAACCCGTTTATATCTGACGGCACGTCAGTTATGCCCGTAAATGTACTGGTTTGCCATGCTATATTGTCCTTGGGCCCGTATCCAATAGGCATCATAGTAGACTCATTATCCTCTATATATTGCATCACGTCCATTGCAGACACAACTGTGCGGACGCTAGAGGAAGAAGTTGCTATATTGGTTAAATTAGTCATTAACGAATCTATCTGTTTGCCAGTCATGTATGTATCAGGTATATTGAATATACTATTTAATGGCGTGGTTACATTCATGCCAGAAAATGGCCCCTGATAGTCTCCTGTGCCTATAGAGGAGGAATAGTTGTAGTCATCTATTACATCTACAGCCGTATCTCCAAGGAGACCAGATACTCCAAGCGTTATTATATTATAGGATGTAGACGGGCTCGCACCAGCGTTATCATATGCATCTAAATGTGTAATCTCAGTTGAAAAGCTTTCAGACTCGATTGTAGTAGCTATACCTATCTTATCCCAGTCTGAAGCGATGGCCTCGTAACCGGTAAATATCTGTGGTATAAGGGATGAGGATGGAGATTGTATTGTCGCTGTTACCTCTGTGCCTTTATAATACCAATGCCCGCCCTTATATGTCATTCCCGGTATACTGGCTATGGTGCTATTAGCCTTTGACGGGTTATATGAAAATGATGGTACAGCCGAATAGTAGTAAGGAGAATCTATTGCAGGTATGGTAGAATAACCTGGCGTAAGATACCCGTCACAAATTGACGACTGTATGTAACCAAGGGGAGATGCCATTCTCAATGCCTGTCTGAATGCAGTAATATTGTATGGTGCGTCATCTGCATATGAGTTAAATTTGAAATATGCATATCCAGTAGAAGGTTTTTCCAGTACATTAACGCCAGGAATCCCCTCAACTGTTGGTAAAAACTCACTAGATAAATCGCTTTCTATTGCATCGACTTTCCCGGTACTTAAAGCCCCAACAGCTCCTGAAGGACTAGCGTAAATAGATACATTTACACTATATATTTTTGGAGCAAACTGGCTTACATCATATACAGGATTAGGGCTAACTGGTAATGCATCATTTATGCTATTACTAATAGTTCTCAAAAAGAAATGCGGATTAACATAAACAGACCAGTAATCGCTGGTAAATAAATGCCCTACGGGTTCGCCAAATCCACCATTCATCATGAATGGGCCAGTACCAACAAGTCCCGGATATAGCCCATTTCCTGTACCGAATGCTCCGCTATGCCCCATGTCCCATTCATTATATGCACCTGAACTAGGTAAAGTTGATGATGATGCTGTTTCATTCCACAGTCCACTCCCTGCCGAAGCATAATCATGTGATACCCATATGTGATATGGTAGTATAGGCGTTTCCAGAGTATCTGGAACAAATATACCACTTGGTCCATTAAGGAAATATTCAACGGTGAGATTATTCAATGGCATTACATTTACTACATGTGCATATTCCCCAGATAGATCTTCAGCACTGTTCAATAGTTTCCATGATAATATGAAGTCTGCAGCCTGCACATATTCTGTTCTCATTGTAATTGGTACTGCTGCCTGATATTTTCCTGAAGTTGCGTTATATACCTGTTTATATGTATGTGAAAATGAAACGCCAGTATCGTTTGTAAATGATGTGTGGTTAGAATATATATATGTGTCAGCTGAGTTTGTTGAATTGTAATCGCTCCATTCAACACCCGGTCTTATATGCACTGTATATATTTCATAAACACTTGAATCTGCACCAGTTAGTGGATCAAAAGTTGTTATAGGTGTTGCTGGTTTTGAAACTGTATAGTTATCTGCCAAACAATATATTAAGCTCCCGTTCGGAAGCTCTGTAGTTGCAGAACTATACAATAAATCAAGTATGTAAAAGTCACATACAGTTGCTGCCTCGTAATAGTTAACGTGATCAGGATTACCTATTTGTGCAAGTTTTAACGTGCCATTAGCTGATGTGGGGACTGCTGGTGATGCACTTACAGGCAATGCCGTCTGACCTGCACTTCCAGATACCAACCCAGAATTTTGAGTGGCGTTGCCCCCAATATTACCACTGAGAGGTTCCATCAAAAACAGCAATGCCACAATTATAGCAAAAGCTATAACTAATTTCTTGCTTCCTAAAATACCCTTTTTATTCATTAAAAATATAATATATAGTTATATATAAACTTTACTTTACAATCAGACTCTCCGCATATGTAAATAGCAGATGGTGAAACATAGCCCTTTAACATGAAAACATTATGTTATTCTATCCGTTTGATGCATGAACTGCCATGACTGTAGTGCTATGAGTAACACATAAATGGATATTTTACCCAGTTCAGGAGGAGAAACGTGTTTTAGCTCCATGGCTGAAGCTATCAATGCACATCGAATACCAGTAATTCATTGCCTCGCCCTACTATTACTCATCCATTGCTGTTTATAATCATATTGCACCTTCTTCCCATGGAGATGATAAAGTCCATGAGAGTAATCCATCCAGATCCTGCTGTTCTTCTAATAAGATTAAGAAGAACCCACATATTATACAGCAGGATTGAGAGGTGGAAGAGGAAATGCCTTACACCCATATCAGGTGAATGTGTCTTCTCCTTTGCATCCTTCTTCTCCAGGTGGCCGTTCTCTATTCCCCACCTCTCCCGGTATATCTCTGCTATTTCCCTTACATTGTCTTCATTTACATTTATAGCTGTGTAAAAGGAGAAGTAGTGCCTCTTCCTGTCAGGATAATATACTATATAAAGTGGTTATGGATAGTTTAAACTTATACACATCTAAAGAGATATATAATGAATAATTTATATAAATATATAAGGGGGGCAATCTAAATGCCTGGAAGAATATGGAGTAGTGAGGAGAATTACAGTATTATAATGGAATCATTCCAGAATCCTGATATTACCATATCAGAGATATGCAGGAACCATGGAATAGCAGTTTCAATGTTCTATAAATGGAAGGATCAGTTCTTAGAAGGAGGAAGAAAGGGATTAGAGGGAAAGGACCCTGATAAAGCATTAATTAAAGAGAATGAGGAGCTAAAGGCAATAATAGGTGAAATGACCATAGCAAATATAATTTTAAAAAAAATTACATGAGGAGGAAAAGGTGAGTTCAGTGGATGAAATGGATAATAATGGAATAAAAATAAAAAATGCATGTTATTATTCTGGAATAAATAGAATAACATACTGTTACAGGAAGAAGCATGAAAGCATTGAAGACAGCAGATATATAACAAGGATTGACAGCAGCATTATTAGTAAAATAATAGAGCTATGCAGGGAAAGAGTAACCTATGGCTATAACAGGATATACATTATTAAGGAATTCTGGCACAAGAATAGCCAAGAAGACCGTGTATAAGATAATGAAAAATAATAATCTAACCTTGCCAGTGCATAGCCATAAGAATAGAAGGGAACTGAAGCTGTTAAGAGCCGACAGGCCTAAAATGCTCATAGAAACAGATATAACATATATTCCAACAAACAATGGAATGGCATATTTAATGTGCATAAAGGATGTGTTCTCTAAAGAATGGTATGGCTATAGCTATAATACATCATGCACTTCGAGGGATGCAATAAATGCCATGGATGATTCCATTATGCGGAAGTTCAATGGTATAATACCAGAGAATATTACATTAAGAACAGATAATGGTCCACAGTATATCTCTAGGGAATTCAATAATTATTTGAAAACAATGGGGATTAACCATGAATACATAGAAAGGGAAACACCTGAGGAGAATGGAGATATTGAATCATTCCATAATTCAAAAAAGACAGATTATATATGGATCAATGAAATCAATAATTTCAATGATGGCAAGGAAATAATAGAGAATGCATTCCATGATTATAACAGTATAAGGCCCCATTCCACATTAGATTACTATTCACCATTGCAGTTTCTTGACAAATGGAACAATGACAGCAGCTTCAGGGAGTATTACAGAGCATTCTTAAAGAATTTAAAGGATGGCTACAGAAGGAGAAAGCATAATTATTATAGGAGGTCGATGCTCAATGTCTCATGAAATGGAAAGATTTTTGTTTAAGAATCACTATCCAACATCAATATTAAATAGCACTAATAGATTAAACAATAGATAATAAGGTGATTTAATGGATGAATATAAAAAGAAAGAACAGGAGGAGATGAAGCAGCAGGAAAAGTATCTTAAAGATAGAAAAAAGATTTTATTAAGTGAGGAACAAGAAAATTCAGCAGAAAATGCTGCAGACGCGGAGGAGAAGTCTGGTGGTGGGGCATTTGAACATACATCTTGATATCATGTACACACTTTATAAATTTTAATTACAATAAATTGTGCCAGCCGTATCATTTTATATATTTATTACAAATACATAAGAATGTACAGATATCTAATGTATCCTGACATTAAGGATGATATGATAGTCTTTGTGAATGATAACGATCTTTGGTCTTATAATCTGACAACGAAAGTACCTGAAAGACTGACAAATAATCTAGGTATAGTCACATTTCCAAGGATCAGCCCCGATAAAAAATTAGTGTACTTTAGGTTGATGACTGGAAAATCAGCTGATAATTCCGATATATATTCAGTTGAACTTGATTCTGGGAAACTTAGACGAATTACATATGTTTTCGGCAAAAGCGTGAGTAGGAGAATGTACACATCTATTGCTGGTTTTGACGATGAGAATAAATTAATTGTATCTACAGATGCCTATTATCCTTTCGGAACTCCCATGCTTTATAGAGTGGAAAACGGTAATTTATATGCGTTGAATTTGGGACCTGCTCTGAACATCATATACAACGATGACAATATATTTCTAGGCAGGAATACAATAGATATGCCACATTGGAAGCATTATAGAGGAGGCACACGTGGGAAGATACTTTCCGGGAAAAAAGGGAATTTCAAAATATTAGTTGACCTAGAATCCAACGTAAATTCACCTATGATATACAATGATAAATTATGTTTTATTTCTGATCACGAGGGATCAGGAAATATCTATTCCATGTCAACCGAAGGAAAACTGATAAAAATAACTGATTTCGGAGATTACTATGTTAGAAATGCAAATTCTGATGGGAAAAGCATAATTTTTCAGAAAGCCGGTTCATTGTTTTTAATACGTGATGGTAATGTATCAGAACTCAATATTGAAATAAATATACCTTCGGTCAATACTGAGATGAGGATGTTAAAAGCTGTAGACTATTTAACAGGATATGATTTGAATTATTCCGGTGAAATGATGGCTTTAACAGCACGTGGCCAGGTTATCTATACCGGTATAAAAGGCGGTCCGATAGTAACTGTAAGCCCTTTGAAAAACCAGATAGCAAAAATATCAAGAAATGACTTAATCATTTACAGATACTCTGAAAATGAGAATTTGATTTTAATATACGGTTTAAACAATGAAATCATAAAGAGCTTCAATTTTGATAAAGGAATTGTTGTAAATATGAAAGTCTCTCCAGATGGCAAAAAAATTGCAATTTCTAACAACAGATTTGAGTTATTTATATTGGCTCTGGATAACGACAAAATAGAAAAAATCGATGAAAGCCAATCTGATACCTTGGTTGATTGTTCATGGTCCAACGATTCAAGGCTTCTGGCATATTCGTTCCCGGAATCGGCTTATTTCGGATACAATGGTAGCAGTTATATAAAAATATATGACAGTGTAGATAAAAAGTTATACAGATGTACCACATCAGGTTCGGTAGACTTCAAGCCGGTTTTTAGCATGGACGATAATTATTTGTATTACCTATCAAAGAGATCACTTGATCCTGTCATGGATCAGCTTGTTTTTAACTTAGGATACCCTGCTATAACAAAACCATATGCATTATCGTTGAAAGGAAACAGCATGCCGATTTTTTCAGATATCCCAGAAGATCTTGCCAAAAAAGTGGAAGATAAATATTTACTTAATGATATAGTTAGATTTAGCCAGGTATTTCCTGTGGAAGCTATGGATTATGTTGATATTTACCCTGTTGATGGTGGTGTACTTTTACTTCATATGCCTGTTGAAGGAGCCATGAAAAGTTATTTATTCAACAATGGAGAAAAATCTGGGCAATTACAGTTGTTCAGCTTTAAAACCAATAAAGCCGAATCATATGAGGAGGGTACTGTTAGCTTCTGCGTCTCTGGAAATGGTAAATATCTTATGATTAGAAAACCAGGGAATAAATTTCTAAAAAGAGAAATAAGCACGAAAAAGGATGAGGACATAAATATAGATAGGCTGAAGCTGACAGTTAACCCCAAGGAAGAGTGGAAGAATATGCTATACGATGCTTATAAACTCATAAATGAAAATTTCTGGAGTAAGGAAAAGCTCAGAATGATGGGCGATGAACCTTATATTAAATATAAAAAACTCCTAGATAAGGTGAGCTGCAGATTTGAACTTTCAGATATTTTGCGTGAAATGCAGGGCGAATATGGCACTTCCCATTCCTATGAGATCGGAGGAGATTTATCTGAAGTTGAATCAAAAACAATAGGGAAACTTGGCATAGATTACACCTACGAGGGTGGAAAGTATATAATAAAGAAAATATATAGTGGTGATTTATCTAATGAAAATGAGAAATCCCCGTTGCTTTATACTGATATTAAAGAAAATGATATTTTAAAATCCATAAATGGTATAGAACTGAACGAGGATTATAATCCTGACAGGGCATTATTAAACCATTCAGAGGAAATTATAAGGATAGAAATTCAGAGAAATAATAACATAAAAAGTTATTTTGTAAAAACCCTGAGTGATGAAAAATATTTGAGATACCGCAATTTCGTTGAAACTAATAGAGAATATGTGCATAGAATTACAGGGGAGAAGGTGGGCTACATACATATTCCTGATATGGGTATGAATGGTTATAACGAATTTTTCCGGCTTTACGACCGTGAATCCAACAGAGAAGCATTAATTGTTGACTTAAGATTCAATGGTGGTGGCTTTGTTTCACAGCTCCTCTTGGAAAAAATTGCCAGAAGAAGAATAGGATATGACGTGCCAAGGCGTGGGATTATTACACCCTATCCTGTTGATTCGGTTGATGGACCACTGGTTGCACTCACAAATGAATACGCTGGGTCCGATGGCGACATAGGAACTCATGTATTCAAACTCATGCATCTTGGTAAAGTTATAGGCACCAGAACATGGGGCGGGGTTGTCGGAATAAATCCTAAAATTAAGCTGCTAGACGGAACGATTGTAACACAGCCACAGTTTGCAACGTGGTTCTCCGACGTTAAATATGGCCTGGAAAACTATGGAACCGATCCTGATATAAATGTTGAGTATATGCCACAGGATTTCCTTAAAAATAAGGACCCACAGTTAGAAAAAGGCATTGAACTTGCGCTGGAGGAAATTAAGACATACACAAAACTTAATTTGGACAAGTAAATGCTATTGATAAAACTTTAACCCATCTAAGTTGTACTAATTATAATGCTTTTGCATTTATCCTGTAATTAGTTCCCATATATATCTATTGTTCCTTAACATTTAACTTACCTCCCTTTTCTTCATATGCCATGGCAGGTGTTACAACCGGCCTTCCATCTATGGATAATGACATATGCCTTCTCCTATAATTATAGTAATATATTACCTCCTCCCAGGTGGAGAAGTATGGCTTCAATGGCTTTACTGTACCATTCAACCTCTCTAACTTCCCATTGGTCTGTGGATGATCCACCCTTCCTAATATATGCTTTATATTGTTATTATCAAGGTATTCCTGGAACTTATTATGGTCTCCATGTATACCATTCTTTCCATTTGAAAAGAACTGTGTACCATGGTCTGTTAATATTTCTAATGATTTACCGTATAACCCTATTGCATGCACCAGTGTTTCTACTGTATTGCCTATTGTTTCCTCTTCATATATTCTAAATCCCACTATGAACCTTGAAGCATCATCCTCTATGATGATTAGCCTCTCTTTATCACTGTAATTAGACCAGTCAATATGCCACAGTGTATTGCTGTGCTTCCTCTCATGCTTTACATACTTCCTCTGCTTTTTCCTGTTAATACTCTGGTCTACCATATTATATTTCAACAATACCCTGTATATAATATTGTGGGATACTTTAATTCCTGATTCCATAAGGCAGTTCTCTATTGCCATAGGCCCTGACAGTGGATGGGTATTTCTTATACCTATTATGAGTTCCTCAGTATATTCATCTATAACCTTTGTCTTCCTTCCAGGACTGTATAACTCTGTTTTACCGTAGTTGATGTAATTGTAATAGATCTTATTGATATATCCTGTACTTACCCTGTATATTGCTGCTAATTCAGCAGATGATACTCCTTTCTTTTTCTGATTTATTATGTATTTTAATTTCTTATTGTTTAACTTCACCCTGGGTTGAGCATTTCTATCTATATTTAAGTGGTCTTTAAAGAGTATATCATATTAATTTTACTATTTTCTATTTATTTTACTTTATTGCCATAGCTTAAGCTAATGCTATTGCAAATCACGAATAGATTATTATAGAAGTTTTAATTTCTTGCTTCAGGATCCTTAAATTCCTGATTGTTCTTCAATACGGAATATATGATATTCAATAATTTATTGGAACAGGATATTATTAGTTCGTTTCCACTCATTCCTGCTTCCTTTTTACGGCAATAATACCTCTTGACAACAGGATTAAACCTTATTGCTGATATAGTTGAAAGGTATAATGTATGCCTTATTATAGAATTGCCACTCTTAGATATGTGTGATGATGTATTATATCTGCCTGATTGTTTAGTTACAGGGACCACTCCTGTATATGCCCTTAATTTTACCACACTATCAAACGTTTATATCACCTATATTTGATAAAATAACTGAACCTGTTATTATTCCTATTCCAGACATTGTCTTTATCTTTGAATCTATATTATTGTATATACCTTCCATTATTGCTAATGTTTCATTCAACTGTTTGTTCAATAATGCAATTGCATCAATATTTATTTTTATATCATATTTTTACTGCATTGCTGTTATTGCCTGATATGCTCAGTATTGCATTCTTTCCTGTATCTATGTACTTTATTTTATAATTGCCATTCTTTATATTATCAATATTGCTTATTATTTCATTAAGGTACTTTGCATTTATATCTATTATTGATGGCATTCCCGGATACAGTAAATCTAAATCCCTGATTAAGGCATTCTTAACTGCTGTTATCTTCTTATTTATCCTGAAATATGTATTTGCATATTCCTTTAATTCAGGATAATTAAACATATTAACAGTATTATTCCCTGATATTATAGGATACCTTGCTATAGCTTCTGAATCTATTTTATCGGTCTTGTTCTTCCTTATTCTTGATTTCTTTATTATTTTTGTCTCTATTGAGTTTAACAGCAAAGGATTAAAGTTATGGCCAATTAAAAAGCTTGTATAAATTTAAATGGTATATGTTAGTTGATTCCATTCCTATCCTTGCATTGCCATAGTTTCCTATAATGTTTAACATCTCATTAAAGCCATTACTGTTGTTTGATATAATGCCAGACCTTATCCTGTTTAAATCACTGTCTATAATGCAGTAATCAAACTTTCTCTTGGCTATGTCTATTCCAATATATATCATATATTCTCTCCTGACCTGTTATATCCTTCCATATTCTTAGCAGTCTTGCTTATTATCAGTGTATTAAACACAATATATCATATCAGCATACATGAATATGAAAAGGGTAAATACAGACTATTTATAGTGGATTAAACCACAAGGAACTCACAGTACTCCCTGATCATGGCCATAATGGAGTTATGGTTAAAATCATTATACAAGGAACTCAATTCGGGATAAAATACATTTATCCTGAAAATAACTTCGATTTATAGTTATTTTTTAGAATTAGAATCTCCTTTATAGCCCTGAAACATTCACCTATTGTCTTTAAAATCCTTCCAAACAGTTTCCCTGATGGTCTGGTCATAATGGACAGGAGGGTATAGGCCACCTAGTGATCCTCGCGTGTATAAGCGACAATTCACTATCCCGTACCTGGTACTCTCCCAAACATAAAGCCTTTGAATCCATATGAAAGTTTTCTATTGACCATCTTATGCTCCATGCATTTATCATTTCTTTACCTGAAAGATAGTCTGATGCTATGAATTTCTCCTTTTATTATCAGGATTGTAGAGAATTATAAGGTTGACAGGATTTCCATTGGATAAATATACTGTAAACTCCCTCTGAAGCGGGAACTCCCTTAAAGTATCAGAATCCATTTCATGCATGAGGAATGTTGATTCAATAATCTCATCCATGTTGTAAAACAAATCACTGTTCTTCATTGTCATTCTATTTTCCATTGAGTACCTTTTCAAAGCCTGAACTCATGATCCACTGCCACATTGTTATTCCTTCTTTCCTGCTCTATTTCCCTGAGCTCATGGCGCTTTATCTTTCCACTGATTGTTTTGGGAAGTTCCTCAGTAAATTCTATGATCCTTGGCTGTTTATAGTATGGCAGGAATGATTTTACAGTTTCATGTATGTATTTTGCTGTTTCAATATCCGGGTTGTATCCCTCTTTCAGGACAATGAAGGCTTTTATTTTTTCATATTTCATCGGGTCAGGGACACCTATGACAGCAGATTCAAGAACAGCTTCATTTTTTATTATGGCACTTTCAACCTCAAATGGGCCAACACGGTAATCGGAGGTTTTTATGACATCATCCGATCTGCTCACAAAGTAATAATAGCCCTGGGCATCCCTGTAGGCCCGGTCACCAGTGAGGTAATAATTATTAATAAATACCTGGCTGTTTTTATCGCTGTCTGAGTAGCCCAGGAAAAGACCGAATGTGCCCCTGTAATCTTTCACTGCCATGTTGCCTATGGTATCCGGTTCAGTTATTTCATTCATTTCATCGTCAACCAGGGCTATGTTATAGGAGCCAAGTGGAAGCCCCATGGAACCGGGAATTAATTTATTTCCTGAGAGGTTTGCCAGCATTGCGGTAGATTCGCTCTGCCCGTAGAAATCCCTTATTAAGGTTCCGTATCGATTCTTCCATCTGTTGATGATCTCCCCATTTAATGGTTCTCCTGCACTGACAGTCTCCCTGAGATTGCCCAGTGAGACATCTACGTCCTTTAGGGAAAGGAACTGCCTCCATGCTGTGGGAGGTGCACAGAAGGAGTTTACATTGTATTTGTATATGAGCCTCAGATATGCGGCTGAATCCAGCCTCCCTGAATAATCTATGGAAAGCACTGTTGCACCGGCGCATAGCGGCGCAAAGAATGAACTCCAGGCAAATTTTGCCCATCCAGGGGAACTGAGATTGCAGTG
This sequence comes from Ferroplasma sp., assembly GCF_031200575.1. Taxonomy (NCBI): domain Archaea; kingdom Methanobacteriati; phylum Thermoplasmatota; class Thermoplasmata; order Thermoplasmatales; family Ferroplasmaceae; genus Ferroplasma; species Ferroplasma sp. Next base: position 1,465,363 of record NZ_CP133597.1, read on the forward strand.
TATGTAATCGCTTTTTATTCCGATAGCTGTTAGGGTGCTCAGCTGCCCCAGTGGATACAATATCGCACTGTGCCTTACTGCCTTGGGCATTCCAGTAGTACCGGAGGTGAAATATTTTACGAATATGTCTTCAGTGGAAAGCCTTTCTCCCTCAGCATCCGGTGGCATTTTATCAACATCTTCAAAGCTATTCCACCCCTTTCTATGCCCTACAATAATGAGGAGTGGTTTCCCCTTAAGTGACTTTTCCAGCTTTGAGGCACTGTTCTCATCTGAGATTATTACATCCGGAGGGTCCTGTGAGAAACGGAAATTCAGTTCATACTCAGTCAGGTTCGGTGCGGTAGGTATAACAGTATAGCCTGCCTTCAATGCATCCATCATGACAGTCCACTGTTCCGGTACAGGCCCTGCCATTATGTATATGTTAGAGCCTTTCTTTATTCCATTAGACCGAAGAAAGTTAATGAATTTATTATAATTCTTTACGAATTCCCTGTAGGAAATTCTTTTCTCCATTCCTGTGGTGGTGTTTACATATATAACTGCATCTTTCTCCAGTTTAGCGAAAAGCTGCTCAAAAACATCTGTAACAAAATTTATGTCAGTGCTTCCTTCCATGGTTTTCAGGTTGCCCAGCATCTGATTTTTCACGGCTGTGTCAGAATTTATAAATTCACGGTAAAAATCCAGAAATTCCATAAAAATATAAGAATAAAATGCTTATAAATGTTGCTTTTTCCCTAAATATATATAAATCACATCAAAATAATAATAAATTATTAAAGAAAATTTATTCGTCGGTAACCCCACCTGTTGCCTGGTACTCCTTCAGCTTATCGGTGTGGTATCCGGTATTTATTGCAATGAAATATATTGCAAGGCTCATTATTGCAAATATGATATAATCGTAGGGATAGGGTATTATATTTATTCCAAGGGAGCCGTAATAGGACATTGTGCCCAGCAGGATGCTGTATACCACAACCCATATTGAGGCCCTTAAATGCAGCAATGCTTTCCCGCCTGATAACCTGTACAGCACAAGTGGAGTAACTATAATTACAGCAGAAAATACAGCGAAGTACTCAAAGAATGGAAGGAGGGAAAGTGCATATACAATGCCTATGAGTATGAAGATTATCCAGTATACCAGTGAGAAAAGAGATGCTGTTTTAAGTGAAATCCCGAATGTTTTCCTGCCATAGTTGCTCAGGATGAATATGGGAAATCCCCCATCCACTATTAAAAGAAGAAGGGAGACTATGCTCCATCCTGAGAAGTATACCAGCAAAGAGGCAATAACAAATCCCAGGGGGGCCATTACTGTGAGAAATGGCGTTTTATAAGGCCTCTCCATATCAGGCGCCGTCTTTCTCAGTGAGGTATTTGTAATTCCCGCAGCCAGATATGCAAATACAGTGAACGATGAGTTTATTCCAACAAGGGCATACCAGCTGGGGAATGGAAGCAGGAACATTGCACCTATTATGAAGGTTACCACCAGGGATATCCATGGTGTCCTGAACCGGGGATGTATCCTTCCGAAGAAATCAGGTATATAGTTCATCCTGGCCATGCCGAAAAGGGACCTTGCCGATGAACCTACATAAACCCCCAGGGTTGCTGCAGATGATATTACCGCAACTATAATCAGGAATATAGAAAATCCCACAAGGAGATAAACATTGGTTGAATTGAACGCATAATAAAATGGGTTTGCAGACCATGTTGAGGAAAGAAGGGCGCTCCAGTCGCCAACAGGAACTCCTGCGGCTTTCCAGTTTATGGCACCTATAAAGGCTATCTGAAGCAGTATGTACGTTGCCATGGCCGCAAGCATGGCTCCTATCATGCCAAGGGGCACAGACCTTTTGGGATTTTTGGTTTCTCCTGCATAATCAAGCCCCTGCCTGAAACCCTCATATGAGAATATTACGCCTGCAGGCACCATAGCAGCGAATATGGAGGATGAACCATACGGAAGGAATCCGTGAGGCAGTGCAAAGAAGTTCTTTGCGTGGAATATGAAGGCAAATACGAATATTATTGTAAGGATAATTGCTGCCATCTTAAACCATGTCATGATAGCGTTGGATTTTCCGAATATATTGACACCTACGTACTGGATTATAATAAATATGGCAAGGAGGGCCAGTGCGAGGCCAACGCCTGCTGGTGTCAGGAGTGATATGGTTGAATTGTATATTCCCGGTATATAGCTGCTCAGGAACCCTGTCAGTGCAGCTGCCTCAACCGGTGGTGTTGCTATTGCCCCGATCATATAAGCCCATCCAAGGTAGAAATTGCTGACCGGGCCGTGGGAAAACTCATTGAAACGTACCAGCGAGCCACTGTATGGGAAAAGTGTGCCCAGCTCGCTGAATACCAGTGCAAGTATAATGAAAAATACACCTGCAACAACCCATGTGAGTATGGCTCCAGGCCCTGCATATGCTGGGCCGGCCAGAACCCCGAGAAGCCACCCGGACCCCACCATTCCACTGAAGCTGATAAGAAATATATCCACAGAGGATAATGATTTCTTCAATTTCTGATTTGCATTGCTATTGGAAACCTCTGAATTATTCATTTTGACCTTAATTAAATTATACGTATATAAATGTGTTTATACGAAATACGAATTAAAATGTAAACTGCATTGATGTTTACATCAGGAATCCATGGAGCATGGTGTCCAGCGTGCTGTGTTTTCTTATGAGTTTATCCTTCCCTCGCTCTATGGCAACCTCTGCTGGGCTGCCCAGAAGGTTGTAGTTGGATGCCATAGAAGAGACGTAGGCACCGGCATTTAGTATTATTGCCAGGTCACCTATATGTGCCTCTGGAAGTAAAATATCATGTGTAAGATAATCTGTGTTCTCACATACCTGTCCCACAACATCGAATATGGTATTGTAATCCTGATCACTGTATCCGGATATCTTAATCTCATGATGGGCCCCGTATAGCGGTATCCTGATCATTGTGTTCATGCCTGTATCCAGGCCAATGATTCTGTGATCAGAGTTTTTCATAGATGTTATTTCAGAAATGAGTATGGCCGCATCAGAGATTATGTACCTCCCTGGTTCAATTATAAGGTCGGAACCCTTAAAATATCCTCTATTCCTGTATTTTAAGAAATTATCTTTTATGTAACCGGCAGTTTTATCAATATCCAGGGGTTCAGTATACAAATTATATGGTACGCCGAATCCACCCCCTATGTCGAGAAAGGAAAATTCAATTCCAAGGGAATCTGATATCTTCGTTGCAATTGAAAAAAATCTTTCGGTGGATTCCTTAAAAAATTCAGGGTCAAGGACATTGGATCCTGTCATCATATGAATGCCGAATCTTTTCGCACCGTATTTTCTTGCAGATGCATATGCCTTAATTGCATCTTCCGGAGAAATTCCAAATTTTACATTATGTCCTGCTGTTGTAATTCCGGCAAATTCTCCCATGCCAATGCCGGGATTTATCCTGAAGGAAACAGTTTCAGGCAGGCTATCCTTTATGAGCTGCATTTGCCCCTCGTGGTCGAAGTTTATGGCTATATTTAATTTTGATAGCTCCAGAAGTTCTCTTCCGGAGAGATTGTTGGGCGTGGCTATAATGTCTGATGCATGAGACCCTAGCTGAATAGCAAGTTTTGCCTCATTTAGGTTTGCCGCATCTATCCCCACGCTATTTTTAATTATTCTGGAAACTATGTATGGATTGTAATTTGCCTTTACTGCGTAATGAATTTTAATCTGGGAATTTAAGAAGGCATATTTCAATCTTGATATATTATCCTGCAATCTTTTCATGCTATAAGCAATCATCGGCGTTCCGTATTTTTTAGCTAAATATGTTACTGGTATATCAGAGTAAAAATCATATTTAGGGGACAGTTCTGGATAATTTGATGATAAAGTCATACTCTGCATAAAGTTATAATCAAAATAAATCTATCTATAAAAATTTGAATAATACTATTTAAAATATTTTAAAAATAAAAATTAAAATTTGGGAGCCATATCGGTTATGGCCATCTCTATGTTTGCCACCAGTGTGTATATGCTCATAAAGCCCACAGAGCTGGTAAGCTTTCCGCTAACGGTCATCATATTGTAGAAGTATGATGAGGTTATGGAGTTGAATACAAATCCATGTACATCTGGAGCTACAAAGAATACATCGTTGGGCATTGGGACCCACATATATGCGTACTGATCGTATGTTAAATTCTGAACATTGTACATATCATGTTGCTGTACTGTTGTATTTACGAAATCAAGATAGGTAAATATGTGATTTAATGTTGTATTGTTTACCCATGCATCATTACCTCCAAATGCTCCTCCGTCAGCTGTATCATATACAGGTATTAACTGTTGTCCTATTGGGTCTGGATAATCAGGTAACCAACCAAGGTCTACAAAATGAGGCGTTGCTGATGCGTTTGTCCATCCACTTACAGTTGATTCAGTCACACCTGTTGTTGTAAACGCTAAACCTATTTTCGCAAAAGAATCAACTGCAATAGTCAGTTCGGATGTCTCTACAGTATTGAAAGGCGATATACCAGTTAAGTGGAATGTGTGTGTAAGAGCCGTACCTGATGTATCACCTATTTTCGTGCCGTTGGGTAGTTTAACATAGAAATGCATTTCATTTCCTGCCAATGTCAAGTTCTGTACAGCCGCTGTTAAATTCTGTGTTGGTAGTGGATAATGATTTGGATTATAATATGCTGTTCCATATACTGGTGATAATGGGCCAAGCTCCTCATAAGCCTCTGGTGTGCCGTTATAGTTATTGTCATATACGGCAAGCTCAGCCGAATAGTTCAGTGCATCATACAGTGCCTCCCTGAAATGGGTGTTATTTGTATATGCATCATGCACGTTCATTGATATGTAGAAGTTTCCTACTGTTTTATATGACTTCACGAGTGAGCTATTCCTGTCAGCTGCTATGTGGTAACCATCTATCATCTGCTTGAACGATGTTGGGGCTATTGTGGATATCTGTGATATCCCCCTGTCGAAGTCTTCCAGCCTGTCAGCATGAGATAGTCCGTACTTTATTACCACTGTCTTTATGTGTGCAGGCTGTGCTATTGCAGGAACGCTGCTGTTATGGCCATCTACCCAGTAGTTGGGGTTTGCCTTCAGCACTATGGTTGAGAAACCTTTTCCAACGCTGGATATTATATATGGCCCGGAACCTATTACGCCGTTTGCATCAAGGTATGAGTTTGTAGTATTGTATGTAACCCCGCCGTGTGCATCCACGTAGCTGGGTTCCACTATGTCTCCCCACCATCCTGCTATATCCTGCAGGAGGTAAGCATATGGAACCATGGTGTTTATTGATACATTGTCCTTTGAGTTGACAACAAGTGCCTGCCCCGGATATGACATTACCTTCATTTCAGTTGCATTGTAATTGAAATGTGATAGTATATTGTCAAGGTCCATGGCTGCTGTCTTGTACTGCTGGGACATATTGCCTGTTATTTTATAGCCTGCTGATTCCAGTGCAGGTATTGTTCCATTGGGAAGGGCTATTCCTATGCTTGTGTTTGCATAGCATGTCCCATTGAACAGTATCCCAGAGTAATCAGATGCATAAGGGCCCTAGCCCATTATTATTCCCCTTTCAAATGAGAACCATACTGAGGATGCATTCAACTGCTGTCCATTGCTGAAGTTTGCATACGACCTTATGTCAAAAGTATAGTTTTTGTCATTTGGATTATAAACATGGTTGGCTAAAACAGGGACAACGCTTGTTGAGCTTCCGTTGAACTCAACTAAAGTATTAAACACCGCTGAGAATAGAGGTCCATTAGTTGTAAAGAAACCTGTTGCCGGATCCAATTGCTCCGGGGCTGCCGTCTGAGCTGTATCAGTGAACTGTTCTGTCGGATGGTATAACACCAAAAATGCGGTTCCGATCAGAATAATAGCCACTATAACTACTATTACTACCTTCAAACTATTTTTCATTAATTAGACAATTTATAAATATATTTAAACTTTGCTATACAGAAAATAAATCTGTGATATTCCACATTCTATATATAAAGGCTTTTCATTGTAATTTCTTATTTTATGCTATCCAGGAAAGTTATAATGTTAGACGAAATTCCCGTTTTTACCTATAGTTGTTCCTATAATTAATATGCGTAGCCTAAAAAATCCGATAATGCCGGTTTAAGTTATCGAAATTTTGTTTTAACCAAAATTTAATGGTATAATTTTACAGTATGCTAAAACAGTTAAACAAATTTAAAATTCATATTATTTATCAATAAATACTATTCTCAGTATTGTTTTTGTAATAAAGTGGAGTTGCAAAGGCACATTACTGTTAAGTTTTATAACATCCACGATATACAGAAACATGAATAACCCTGTTATGGTTCAGATATGCCATGGAAAAATTTACCCTCCGTATATTTCAGCATATGCCCTCAGGGCAAACAATCTTTTAAAAGGTTATAACACAACCATCGTATCCACAGGGGGAATGATAATAAAGGATAATATTAAAGATAACGTAAAAGAGTACAGGTCAATACTCACCACCCTTTATGCAATTGTAAAGGGCAACAGGTATCTTGAAATCGCTTTATCCAGAGGCCAGTTTGTCAGGGGAAGGTACATAGAATCTGTAAAATCAATAATATCTAAATCGGATATAGTTGTACTGGAAGGCCCATGGCAGTATTCGCTCTTTAAGGATTCCCTAAAAGGAAAATTTATAGTATACGATGCCCATAATGCAGAGTCTCTCCTAAGAAAAAATAACAAATATTACGAATATACACTAAACCTTGAAAAAGACATTGTAAATTCTTCTGATTTAATTCTAACAGTATCCCCAAGGGATATGGATTACTTTACTAAAACCTTCAATGCAAAAAACATCTATCTTGCAACACATATACTGGGAAACAGGGTGTTTCAATGGAATGGAGAAAATTCAAGGAACATTGTCTTTATAGGTTCTATCTACGGCCCAAACATAGAGGCTGTTAATTTTATACTGTCCATAGCCAGGGAGCTTTCTGAATTCCAGTTCAGCATAATTGGAAACGTAAACCTGCACAGATTTCCCCATGTCCCTGGCAATGTAAAATTCCATGGAATGATTGATGAGGCTGAAAAGAATAAAATCCTGTCGTCCAGCTTTCTGGCCCTGAATCCAGTATTTGAGGGTGGAGGTAGAAATGTAAAAATGGTAGACTACATAATGCATGGCATACCTATTATTACAACAGAAATAGGGGCCAGGGGATTTTCTGAATATAACATAAAGGATGCATTTATTATTGATGGCGGTAAAAATTACGTTTCGATTATTAAGCAAATTGCTTCAAACAGGGAAGCTCTGAAATCAATGTCCAGGTCCGTTGAAGAACTGAGGTCCGAAATGCTGGAAAAAGAGGGTGATGGAGATGCTTCTGGAATAATTATGGGGGAGTACAGCAAATGGAAGGCTTTAAAAGAGAAAATATAAAGCCTCGTGAAACATGAATAAATTCTCGCTAGATTAAATTTATTTATTATACAATGATATGACCTGGATGATAATTCACAATACATTTGGTGGGGAGGATCAGGAATTCGTTCCAGAACATCCGGGAAGGGTACATATGTTTGTATGCGGGCCGACAGTGTATGATGATTCGCATATAGGCCATGCAAGAACCAACATATTCTTTGATGTCATGGTTAAATACCTCAGGGCCAGAGGGTATTCTGTATTTTATCTTCAGAATATTACAGATATTGATGACAAAATTATCAAAAGGGCAAATGAGGAGGGAAAGAAATACAGCGACATATCAGATTATTATTTCAGGAAGTACCTATCTGTAATGAAGTCCCTGCGAATAGACAGCATAAATTATTATGCAAGGGCAAGCCTCTACATAGATGAAATAATAGGCCAGATTAAAAGGATTATGGAGGCAGGATATGCCTACGAAACTGCCGATGGTGTCTATTTCAAAGTAAGAAAATTCAGTGACTATGGAAAACTATCAGGCCAGAATATGGATGAGATAAGGGCAAATGCCAGGGGCACAATTAATGAGGAAAAGGAATATCCTGAGGATTTCGCCCTGTGGAAAAAGATGAAGCCGGGAGAGCCTTACTGGGAATCTCCATGGGGAAGGGGAAGGCCTGGATGGCACATAGAGGACACGGCAATCACTGAGGCGTATTTCGGAACAAAATATGATATCCATGGTGGCGGCAGTGACCTTATATTCCCGCATCATGAGGCTGAAATTGCACAGATGAGATCCATCAGCGGTGAGAAGTATCTGGCACACTACTGGATACATACGGGAATGGTAAACATAAACAGTGAAAAAATGTCAAAATCCCTGAAAAATTTCATAAAAACCGCAGATGTTCTTGAGAGATACAGGCCAGAGGTTCTCAGACTCGCCATGGTGAACTCAAACTACAATACGGTAATAGACTACTCAGAGCAGCTCATGGAAGAATCCAGGAATTCAGTAGAAAAAATAAATATACTGTACAGGAAACTCAAGGATATAGGAAAAACATCTGGAGTTTATGAGGTCAAGAGCAAGGAAATAATTCACAAACTGAATGAAATTATGGATAGGAATTTCGATACACGTTCCCTTATCAGGGAGCTTCTTTCATTTGTTTCCGATCTCAATAAAAATCTGGATAATATGGGCAGTGAATCAGCTGTAGAGGCCACAAATGTTCTTGAATACGTGGATTCATTCCTTTGCATTCTGTACAGCTCAAACACGGATGCTGATAAAATAATCAAAATGGCACTGGACGTGAGAAATATTGCAAGAAAGGAAAAAAACTACCAGATCTCGGATTATATAAGGCAAAAGCTTCAGGAAAATAATATCTATATCGAGGATAATGGTGACAAAACTACCTATTGGTCACGTTCCTGAGTGCATTGAACTTTAAATTATCTTATATTCGCAGTTCATAAAGGATTAATATATATTATTTATTCCATGTTATGGATCAGAACAGATCATGCATCCTGGTTGTTGATATGATCAATGACTTTGTTACAGGAAAATTCGGGAATGCCATAGCCGTGGCGGCAGTAAAAAATGCAGAAACCCTGTTAAATGGCCTGAAGGGAAAAATACCGGTGATATTCGCAAGAGATGACCACATTAAAAATGACCCTGAATTCAGGGTATGGGGCGAACATGCACTGCACGGGACATGGGGTTCTGAAATTGTGCAGGAGCTGGGAGGGATCCCGGACTATACAGTAACTAAAAGGCATTTTAATGCATTTTATGATACGGACCTTGATTCACTCCTGAGGGCCCTCGAAATTCAGAAAATATATATATTCGGCATTTCAACCGATATCTGCGTTGAGCATACCTGTGCCGGTGCATTTTACAGATATTATGATGTGGAGGTTGTTTCAGATTTATGCGCGTGCATAGACAGCTCCAGGCAGGTCTCTTCCCTGAACAACATTAAAATAAATTATGGATATAAGGCTATAAATTCACAGAACCTGAAAGAAGAGGTACTTAAAAATGAATAAATTCGTAATGGCTAACGATTCTGACATAATGAGCGGGGAGGTTACCGATGTATATTTTGAGAAAACAAAGGAATACCTTGAACTGATGCATTCAAACCCAACTGTTACCATGGAGGTTACAACACAGTCATCTGTGTATAATTTTATTAACTTCACCGGTCTGAATGACGTCATTTCCCTACTGAAGTCAAGGGGTGTAAGGGTGGATGCAATACCTGAGGGCACCGTAATTCAACCCAGGGATGTAAATGGCATACCTGTGCCCTTCGTCAGGATCCAGGGAAGGTACCTTGACTTTGCCGAGCTTGAGACGCCACTTCTGGGATTCCTCTGCCAGGCTTCCGGCATTTCCTCATACTCTTCATTGATAAAAAAAGCCCTTGGGAATATACCATTCATATCATTCGGAATAAGGAGAATGCATCCTGCAATATCCGCCATGATTGACAGGTCCTCCTACATTGGAGGTGCATCAGGGGTTTCAGGTGTATTCAGCTCGAAGGTGCTTGGAATCAGGCCATCGGGCACAATGCCACATGCACTGTCGCTCATACTGGGAGACCATGATGCATGGAAGGTGCAGTATGAAAACTCTGATTTCAGGGTATTCCTGATTGATACGTACATGGATGAGAAGTTTGCTGCCATAAAGGCTGCAGAGGAGTTCCCTGATATAGATTATATCAGGCTTGATACCCCATCCTCACGTAGGGGCAATTTCCCAAACCTTATCAGGGAAATAAGATGGGAGCTTGACATCAGAAACCATAGAAATGTGAAAATAATGGTATCAGGTGGCATAAAGCTGGAGGACATACCTGAATTAATCGATGCAGGTGTTGAATCATTCGGCATAGGAACATCAATATCATCTGCAAAGCCTGTTGATTTCGGGATGGATATTGTAAACATAGATGGCAGGGATATAACCAAGCGGGGAAAGTTTTCAGGAATAAAAAATGTATTCAGGTGCCGGGAATGCCATGAGGTGATGGTCCAGGCATCATCTGATGCTCCAAAGTGCTCCTGTGGAAATATCATGGAAAATCTCCTTGTCAACTATATGGAAAATGGAAAGGCAATTGTTAATGAAGACCTGGGCACAATCCGGAAGAGGTCGCTTGAGGAAATAAATAATATTGTGTAATCAGAGGGAGAAATCCCCGAGATTATCCAGATTTTTCCTGTATTTTGTATACATTACAGCAACTGTAATTGCTATGACAACCACCCAGACAAGGGAACCGTAGACGCCGTATATATATGGGGCGCTGAGGTCAAAATAAACAGCTGCAATTATTGCCCCTACAAGAGTGATGCTGGATATTCCCGGTATGATTATATGCCTGAATACATGTGTTTTCATGCCCCTTTTTTTCAGATACATATGAAGTGATGTGTTTGTCAGTATATGGACAATATATGATATGGGCGATTCCAGCACCAGGAGAAATACAGAGGAATACAGAAGGGCATCTATAATTTTTCCGGGATACAGCAGTTCAAAGGATATGCCCGTGGTGAGTACAATTGCAATGGAGACAGCTGTAATGAAAATAATTGCATAAACTGGAACCCCTTTTAAATTGGTCCTTGACAGCTTTTCAGGTATTACACCTTCCCTTGACAGTGAGAAAATAACACGTGAAGCATTTGTTCCCAGGGAAACAGTTGCAGTGAAAAATGAGTTTATTACTATAATGAGAAGAACGACAAACGGTATTACGCCGAGCCCGGCGAATCCGTCCTTATAAATTGAAAGAACAGGGTAGGCACCGATGCCCGACCCGGTACCGAAACTGGACATATTTACATATCCCCATGATATGACCTCGGCATATGATGCCAGTATTATGGTTATTCCCAGTATTAAAATGCTGGCAATTATGGACCTGGGAACGTTTTTTTTAGGGTTCTTGGTTTCCTCAGCAATTGGTATTGAGCCCCCAACGCCAACGAAGGACCCTATTGCATAAACCATCATGGCTACTAGAATGAAAAAATTTCCGCCCACAGGTATTGCAGTGAAGGGCTTAATTGATAAAGAAGCATGGTTCACACCTATAAGATAAATTGATGATGAAATGAAAAATATTACCTCAATGAGTATCGCATATGAGACATATTTCAGGGAAGGCTTTATGCCCTTATAAATCAGGATGCTTACAAATAAAATGAATGCAACGGTAACAGGAATCCACAAAATATTCACGTATGGCACGGTAATTCCGATACTGGGCAGAATTGCATAGGCAAATCCAATGAATCCAAGGATGCCGAAACCGGTAAAGCTCAGAATCTGGTAACTTATATACGAAAGGGCAGTTGTAAGCCCTGCCCCGCGTCCCAGGCCATTGGCCACAAATGTATAGTATCCGCCGGAACTGGAAAGGTATTTTGAGAATTCATATGATGAATAGCTCATCATGGAATAAACAATAAGAGCCATCAACAGTATAAGTGGAATAGAAAAAGCACCGTCAGGATATTTTGAAAATGTAAATGTCAACAGGGCTGCCGTGCCGGCAACATAGAGGACGATCGTCCCTCCAGGTGCATTCAGGCCAATTGCCTGTGACACTGCATGTCTCAATGATAACTGATTATAACCAAGGTGTTTATATTCCTTTTCAGGACGAAAAGCCTCCTCTTCTATCACGTAACACTTAATAGCTGGATTATATTTTAATTTTTGTCACCATTCGTTTTTTCGTGGCGTTCGAATTTCGAATTATATGATAAATATATATTTTCTGGAAACATGCTGCACCCATTCCATATGGTCTGACTCAATTAATGTGAATAATAAAAGGTTAAAAACCCTGCATGTATACATTTTCATGAAAATTGCCAACATGGATGAGATAGGAACCACAGAAAAAAGGCGGTATATCCTTGGAATAATGGAGGATGTAATGAATGAGCTTACACCAGAGAAAGCTATTAAAAATAATTTCCATGCTGACATTGCAAAATATGATAAAGTATTCGTAATAGGATTCGGAAAAGCCGCTTACAACATGTACGCTGGCATACGGGATTATATTATAAAAAAACTCTGCTATGCTGGAATAATAATTCCTGAGGACGAAAATCCGCCGGCCCAGTTTCCGGAGCTGGAAATACTGAGAGGTACACATCCCTATGTAAGCCAGCTTACTGTGGATTCCTCAGAGAAGCTTCTCTCAGGAGTCAGGAATGCCTCGCAGGATGATCTCATAATAGTGCTCATATCAGGGGGTGGATCGTCACTTTTCGAAATACCTGAATCGGGAATAAGCATAAATGAAATAATGGAGGTATCAAGGGAAATCATGGATAATGACGGGGATATATACACCCTGAACAGGATAAGGTCCATGCTATCCTCGGTGAAGGGCGGTAAGCTGGCAAAAATACTGTATCCTGCATCTGTTGTATCCTATATCATATCAGATGTTATATACGATGATATGGGCATCATAGCATCTGGGCCACTGGTGAGGCCGGAACCGGTGGAAGACATCTCAAAACTGATTGACAGATATGTAACCAATAAAAATCTTGTATCACTCCTGAAAGGGAGTGATGTTTCCGGCAGCCTGGATGATAAATATTATTCCTCAATAGAAAACCATATTATTCTGCGCAATAATGATTTTGTAAATGCAATTTTCTCACGGATAGGGGAAGAAAAGGTTAACCTGGGAAGCAACATCAACGGCGATGTGAAACCCGTGTCACAGAATATTATATCCCTCTTGAGGAATATATACAGCCTAAAGGGCAGGGGCTTCTGGTTTGTCTTCGGCGGCGAAACAACTGTAAATGTCCGGGGAAATGGTTCCGGCGGAAGAAACCAGGAACTTGTCCTCAGATTGCTTGAGGCCATGAAAACAGGTGAAGAATGCACATTCTGCTCCATGGGCACGGACGGCATCGATGGAAAGAGCACGGCCGCCGGAGGCATAGTGGACCAGGAAACTAGGATTCCTGAACTTGAGAGATACCTGCAGAACAACGACAGCAATTCTGCACTCTCTCTATGCCACGGAACTATAATAACAGGCCGCACGGGAAACAATGTTTCAGATATAATGGCAGGTTATTATTCAGGCATAAATGGCAATTTTTAAATATTGGCTGTAATTATGGAGTGATTGGCATGGAAGAATTGCTTTGTAATATAGAATTTGAAAAGGATGAAAAGGGTTACAGTGCTAGGCTGAGGACCGACATGGGAGGTCTCAGGGAATACAGTGGACTCACCCTGGAAGAGGTAATAAATGAGGTTATACTTGAACTTCAGGAGGAGTTCTCACCATAAATTCCTTTTAAGATTGATTTTTAGCTTGAAAGAATGTATCCCGCGCTGTTAAATTCTGTTTTTGCCATGTCCCTGTAGCTGGAATCACCTGTTATCTTCTTGATGGTAAGGTATTTCCCGCTCTTCTTTACTGATACCGCCATTTTTACGGCACCGTTGGTAAAGTACAGGTAATTGCTGGTTGAATGGTATTTAGACCTGATATACCCTGCAAATATCAATGCAATGATATCCCTGGGCGGTATGATCCGTGAGACATTTCCCATATGGCTTTCCATCTTCATTCCGTATGGGATATATATTATCCTGCTCTCCGATGGCACAAGAGCTTCCCTTATTACCTTCTCCCTTGAAAGCTTCCTGACGCAGAGGTTATACTCGGCGTAGTCCTGCTGGCCTGTAAGCTCTGTATATACAGAAATATCAAAAAATCCTATTCTTGTTATAAGCTCCCTTAAGAGAATTTCTATTGCCTCAAGCTTGCTGTATTCATCATTTATTGTTATATAACGCCTTCCCTTATCCTTGGCAATCGCATTCATTTTGTAAAGGGATTTTATGGACTCCTTGATGAGAAGGGAATTCATTTTCATGGATTTTATAAGTTCATTTTCTGACATGCTTTTAGATATCAGGAATTTATATACTTCTTCCTCGGCTTCTGTGAGGTCACGCCTTTTTATTGCCCTGTAAAGTGCAATGACGTTCCTGGTTCCCAGTGCGGGTACATTGAATGGCCCGTCAAAATTATAGATAAGCATGGAATTATAGTAGTTTGTCAGCTCCAGGCTCCTGATTCCCGTATAGTATGCCTCCATATCACTCCTTATCCCAAGGAATATCCTGCTAAGTGCATTGTAATTCATGGTGGTCTTGCATGAGTTGTAACGGTATACCGCCATGGAAAGGAGATTATCCGTGTTTGCAGCTATAACATCGAAATTGCCTATATAGATTACATTGTCTGATCTTCTGTAGCCCCTTGCCTCCCCCTCCCTCAGCAGATCGAGATTAGGGCTGTTTATAATTATGGAATCAGCACCTATTCTATTTGAAACAGATTCAAGTGTCTCCAGGAACTCAGTGATCTTCCCTGTTTCAAAATCTAAATTTTCGATCCATATTCCTGGAGATTTTTCCTGCATGTAGAACATTGATTCCTCGGTTCCCTCAAAAATGAAGCGTGCATTGAAGTCGTCATTCCTTACGTACCTGCCGAGGTATATGGACACCGGGTCGTTTTTCATGACTATAAGCGATCCACGTTCGGGATTTGTTTCCACACTGCCGTAATAGATTTCGTTCCTGTAATAGTAGGGTGGAAATCTGGAATAATCAATGCGGGCAGGGTTGAACCAGAAAAATCTGGAAAGCTCCCTGGATGTCACGGGGCCGTACTTTTCAATAATTTTACCGGTGTCAACATCCTTTTCAGGTCTGTAAATTTCCCACGCGCCTGATTTTGCAGGGATTACCATTATGCGGAACTCCAGATTTTTTATTACGCTCTTTATAATTTTTCCATCCATGCCGGTCATTTCTATTATCTTATCATCGGTGTCTATTCCACGCCCTATCAATGCCAGCACCTGATCCTCTATCTCACTGCTTTTTTCCTCCCTGAGGCTGTAAAGTACGTCCATGAGCCATCTGGATATGTAAACATACCTGTTTTTTATAGCCCTGGCATAGTAAATATCACCTGATGCCAGCAGCCTTTCAACCTCTTCCCTCCTGTAATTTTTAACCCTGACACGTATATCGAAGAGGTCAAAGGCAAATCCATATTTGCTGAAATAATCCTCAACGCCAGGAACGGTGGATGTGAAGTTTAATATTCTCTTTCTGGAAATGTCCTCATCGGTGCTGTTCACAATGGCATCGAAATCTGATTTCATCATGTACTGCTTCATGAATATTGGTGTAATGTAATCATATATTACACTACCCTTTTTTACCATGGCATTCAGGGCTTCTTCCAGCCTTTCACTGTTTACTGGTAGCCTGATCAGCAGCTCGTCCATGGAGAGTGGACCGTATGAGGAAAGTATCCTTGTAACTGCGGTATCCATGGCATCCCCGGGTATCTCCGGAATGGTTTCATTCTTTATATAGTACTGCCTGTCACCGTGTACTTCCTTTCTAATCATGTATGCGGACTCCAGCTTAATCAGGCTATCCCTGATTTCCTGTTCACTGAAGCCTGACTTCTTTATTTCACTGAACTTCGTGTCATTTAGTGAATTATAAATCTCCATGTCCCGTTCGGTCAGCTGGACATCCCTTTTAAACAGGCTGTATACAACAGGGTAATATTCTGAATATACCCACTGGTCAGATCGTATAAAGCAGTAATTGATGGTGCCGGATTTTATTAATTCCTCAGTTATATCCTCAATATCAGTATCACTGTACTCAATTGGTGAATTATACTTTTTCTTGAATGGATCGATGTAAAGGAAATGCCTTGCAAATTCCATATAGCTTTCCCTGTCAGTTACAGCCGGTATTTTATTTTTGAAGTAATTTTCAACCAGCTTGGAATCTTTTATTAGAAAATCAATGCCCTCTGTCCCGTAGATTTTATCCAGCAATTTGCTCCTTAAATCCTTGAGCAATTTTGAACGGTCCTCCATGAGAACTATGTCTGATACTCCGGAAAGTATGAGGTTATATGAGAATGGGCTTGTTTCTGTGGAATAATCACGCACTGTAAACTTCTTTTTTGATATTATGTCATCCACATACCATGATGCACGTTCAACGTCCATGACATCATACTTTACCTCGTTGAAGGCTTCCTTTATTACCGGAAAATTATTCATTGCCTCAAGGGTTCTCAGCAGGCGGTCGCTGCGCAGCTGCTGCCTTGCCACAGATATATCGGTCTGCTTGTACTTCCTCAGAACCATCAGGGATCTTGTGGCGCAGTACCTGAAACGCTGCTTGAAGAGTTCTGTGTTGACTATTGAACGGTCAACAAGGTCCCTGAAATTTGAAGGGGTAAGCAATGTGACAACGTCCTTAATAGGGACCCTCCTGTTCAGGGTTAGTGTAAATCCATTGTCATTAACACTTATCCTTGTATTCAATCCATATTTATTTGATACAGCAAGGCCGTATGCCCTTGAAAGGGCATCGTTAACCCTTCTGCCCAGTGGAATATGAAATATAATGCTGTAAAGGTCGTTGTCTATATACCCCTCAACGTAGAGAGAATCATGTGCCGGTATGGCGAACTCCCCCTGGGACTTAACATAGGATATGAGGCTTCTGGCCCCGAAAGAATCCACACGGTAATTTTCCATGAGCCACTGTTCTGTTTCCTCGCCATTTTGTATCCTCCTGTAAAGCTCCTTCCTGAATTCCCCGATGAGTATCCCCAGGTCATAGCTCCTGGGAAGCAGTTCTCCGGTCCAGGATGGCACTGTGGGCTTCATTCCAGTTGCTGTTTTTACTGTGATGTTGTTCCGGGACACCCTGAGGTACATGTATGTTTTTGCGCCCAGGACAAATATATCCCCAGCCTTCAGGCGCTCAACAAATTTATCGCTGAGCTGCCCCAGCATCCTGCCCTTTTCATTGACAACATTATAATTAGCCTCTTCTGGAATTGTTCCCACGTTCATGAAGTAAATCATCCTGGTGCTTGCCTTCTTGCCGAATTTTTTTTCATCCTCATCATACCATATCTTGGAGAAAAGGGTATTTCCCTCTATCTTTCCGGAGAGATAGCTCAGGGTTGAGAGGTAATCCTCGTATTCCAGGGTGTGGAAGGCGTATGAATTCCTTATTACAGAATAGGCCTCATCAACGCCCCATGCCTTTTCCAGGGACATGCTTATTATTCCCTGTGAAAGCACATCCAGTGGGTTTACCGGCACCGTGACCTTATCTATTTCATGGTCATATGCCGCCTTTGTCATGACTGCACATTCCATGAGGTCGTCAAGGTCGAAAACAATGAACCTGCCCAGTGAGAGGTCCCTAACACCATGGCCTGACCTGCCTATTCTCTGGAGCGCCCTTGAAACAGATTTCGGGCTTCCTATCTGTATGACCATATCGATATAGCCTATATCTATGCCCAGCTCAAGGGATGTGGATGTAATTACGCATTTTAAATCACCGTCCTTAAGGCGGTTTTCCACCTCGATCCTTGTCTGTTTTCCCAGTGAAGAGTGGTGGGCTTCTATGTTTTCTATGCCACGTGCCTTTAGCCTCATGGCAACATGCTCTGTAGAGCTCCTTGTGTTTGTGAATATAAGCGTGGTTTTATGGCTGTTGACCAGGTCAACCAGTATATCGTACATTTTTTCATTTGCCACCTCATAGCTTACCAGGGTAAGGTCCTTTACCGGTGTTATGATCTTCAAATCCAGGTATTTATTGGTATTCACCTCTATTATGCTGAATTCCCTTCTTTTATCGCCGTTATAGCCGCAGAGATATGTCCCGATCAGGTCCAGCGGGGCCTGGGTTGCAGATAATCCTATCCTGACAAAACCAGGTGATAGGTTCTCCAGGCGCTCAAGATTCAGGGAGAGCAGGGAACCCCTCTTGGTGGATGACACCTCATGGATTTCATCAACAATGACGTATTCCACCCCGGTAAATTTTTCCTTGAACTTTGTTGCGGTTATGGCCAGGGAAAAGGACTCAGGGGTGGTTATGATTATATGGGGCGGTTTTTTGAGCATTCTATTTCTATCGCTCTGGGCTGTATCCCCAGATCTTACAGCCACCTTTATTGGTGGAACCTTGATGCCTTTTCTTGCAGCGAGGTCGTAAATTTCATCAAGCGGTTCATTAAGGTTCTTATTAATGTCATTTGCCAGAGCCTTCAGTGGTGAAATATAAACACAGTATATTTTTTCCTGCAGTTCACCGTTCCTGGCCTTCTTGAACAGTTCATTTATTATTGAAAGGAATCCTGTAAGGGTTTTTCCTGTACCTGTTGGGGATGAAACCAGAACGTTTTTTTTATCATGAATAAGTGGAATTGCCTTTTTTTGGGGTTCACTAAGGTCACTGTACTTATTATTGAACCATTCTGCAACAATGTCATCGAGGAAAGGCAGTGCCTCCTCTACTCTAAATTCATTTCTGTATATCATCGGCGATAATCCGTAAGATAATTCATATTTATATTTAACATTTATGAGAAAGTGGATTTCTGGGAATCTTTAATAGGATATAGCATAACCTATTGCATCTACCAGTGACCGATATAACTTACCTATTACATAAGTTTGTGAATTGGTGATCAGCCTGTTGATTCCTTCACTATAAACAGCCATGCACGGCAGAAGCATAGAAGATTAATTACGGTATCAAGAAAAGAGTTAAAGAATAAAATTATAAACTGTCGAAGAGCAATTCCCTGCTTATGGGCATTACATTTATTCTTTTGTGTATCTGTGTCTCCAGTGACCTGGCAAGGCCTTCCGGTATGCCTATCATGGGAGATTCTCCAAGGCCCTTTGCGCCATCCTTGAGCACCGAGGGATTTTCCACGATTTTGATGTCAAATTCAGGGGTATGTTCTGCTGTAAGTACACCGGAATCGGTAATGCTGGTTGTCATTAACTGCCCCTCCTCAGAGTATCTCAGTGTTTCAGAAAGCACCTCTCCAATGGCCTGAAGTGCGCCTCCCTCTGTCTGCCCCATTACATTTGCAAGGTTCAGCACCTTTCCAAGGTCATAGTAAGCCCCGATTTTCAGGTATTCAAAGTCACCCATTTCATTGATTTTTGAGGTAACAATATTGAAGTTTACCTGGTTGTCGTTGTAGTCAAAGTTATAGAATGATGTCTGGTCAAAGTCATGTGATAGCAGTATTTCAGGAGAGTATTTCCCGTATTTTTTCTCAACCTGTTTTTTCAGCTCCTCGGCAGCCTGCATAAGCACAGACCCATGTGTCATGGCGGATTTTGATCCCCATGTCCCGACGCCTTTCGGCAGTGTTTCGGTATCCTGAAGGTCCAGTGATATGGAGTCCTGCTCTATATCCAGCTCCTCGCTGAGTATGCTTTTTACAAACATTTCATGGCCCTGGCCTGAAACATTCCCCCCAAGGTATGTGTGCACCTTTCCATCCTTTACAATAATTCTTGCACTTTCGCCAGGTGCAGTATCCTCATCCAGTATGAAAAGTGATATGCCCACGTGCTCTTTCTTCGCCAGTTCCCTGTAATTGAAGTATCTGAGTGCATCTTCCAGGAATGGCTTTGTTGGGTATCTCATTTCAAGCCCCAGTGGTGATTTGAATGGCTTCTCCAGTGCATTTTTCAGCCTTATGTCTGCTATATCCATGTTCAGCTTATCAGCCAGCAGGTCCATCATCCTTTCCATCAATATGGATGCCTCCGGTTTTCCAGCACCGCGGTAGTATCCATTGGGAGCCTTGTTTGTTATTACATACTTTCCTGTGAGGTGTGCCTTTTCTATGTGGTACGGGCCGGTTACCTCATGTATTACATTCCCCAGGTCAACAGCCGCAGCATCAACAAGATATGGCCCGTTGTCAAGAAGCACCTCACCGTCCAGCCCTGTAACTGTACCGTCCTTCTTTGCATAGAGGGTTAGGGTGCCTTCAACTCCACGCCCGGCATGGCATGCCTGCAGGTGCTCTGTCCTGGTTTCCTGCCACTTGACAGGTTTTCCATACTTCATGGATGCGTAGCATGCAATTATGTATTCCGGATAGAATAGGGCCTTTACACCGAAGGCACCGCCGTTGTCAATCAGGAAAACCCTAACTTTCTCTGGAGGCAGCCCAAGGGATTTTACTATTCCTGTTTTCGACCTGACGATAGACTGTGATGGCAGGTATACATTCAGTATCCCATCCCTGTAATCGGCAACTATTCCCCTTGTTTCCATGGGATTTGCAGATACGCGGTCAAGAAGTATTGTATCGGTTATCTTCACATCATAATCAATATCCTTTTCACTGAACTTTACCCCGACATCCTCCACTGCCAGGACGTTATCCTTTCTGTCAGGATAAATCGGTGCCTTTTTCTTTGCGTCATCAATGCTGGATATTGCTTCAAGTGGATCATAATCCACCGTTACTGTTGAAAGCAAATCCTCAGCCTCATACCTGTTTTTCCCGAATACGGCAGCAACAGCCTGCCCCTGGTAGTTCACCTCGTCAATGGCAAGCACTGGCTCCCTGTGGTCACCCTCTGCAATAGTGTAATACGCCTTCAGGTCCTTCGAGGTCAGCCCGCCCTCAACACTTCTGATTTTTGCCCTGGCGTATGGACTTCTCACAACTGACATATAGAGCATGTTATCGAGCTTTATATCATCAAGGTACCTGCCCTTTCCATTTGCAAACCTATCAAGATATGTCATTTGGCAACCGCCTCCTTACCATTTATTTTCTCATTTGCCTTCTTTATGGAGCTTATAATTGACACGTAGCCGGTGCATCTGCATAGATTGCCTGCAAGGCTGCTTTTTATGTAATCATCACTGGGGTTTTTGTTCTTCCTGAGCATGTAAAGGCTTGTCATGATCATTCCTGGAGTGCAGAACCCACACTGTAGCCCGTTCTCCTCCACAAAGCTTTCCTTCACCTTTGTGAGTTCTGTATCTCCCTCATTCTCTATTGTTTCTATCTCATGCCCATCTGCCTGGACTGCCAGGACCGTGCATGACTTCACAGCCTTTCCATCCATTAATACAGTGCATGCCCCGCAGTTGGTGGTATCACACCCTATATGTGTTCCTGTGAGGCCAAGATCATCCCTGATAAATGTAGCAAGAAGAGTTCTTGGCTCAACATCTTTTTTGTACTCCTTTCCGTTCACCTTAACATTAACCATCATTTCGGTACACCTCCTATTCCCCTAACTGCCCTTATAAACAGATATTTGAGCAGTTTTTCCTTAAACTTAACGCTTCCATTGTCATCGTCCACAAAGTCCGTCACCTTCAGAAGCAGTTCTGAGGCCTTTTCAAGATTGTCATCGCTCAGCTCTTTGCCTGCAAGGTACTCTTCAGCCTCCCTAGCCTTCAATGCTGTGGGGCCGCAGTTTGTGAGCCCTATTCCAGCCTTTCTGACCTTTTTTCCGTCCATGGAAAGATTTACTGCAATTCCCAGAATTGAAAAATCTCCGGCATATTTCTTGTATTTCATATATCTCCCTGATGAGCCTGTATCGGGTATTTTTATTTTTGTCAGTATTTCACCCTGTTCAAGTGCAGTTGAGAATGTATCAACGAAAAAGTCCTCAGCCTTCACTGTTCTCTTCCTGGTGGCTGATGAGATTTCAAATTCTGCATCCATTGCCAGCATTACAGCCGGAAAATCATTTGCAGGATCGCCGTGGCAGATATCACCGCCTATGGTTCCCCTGTTCCTTACAAGTGGATCGGCTATCTGCCCCGCAGCCTCACTGAGGGCTGGAAACTTCTTCCTTATGGATGAATTCTCAGCTATTTCAGATGTGCATACCATAGAGCCAATCTCCAGGTAGTTTCCCTGGAATGTTATGCCGTCCAGGCCCTTTATCCTTCCTATGTCCACAATCTCTGGAACAGATGTAAATCTCAATTTCAGCAGCGGTATAAGACTCTGCCCGCCGGCAAGCACCTTCGCATCCTCGTGTCCGCTTAAAAATTTTGCAGCCTCCTCTATGCTTTTCGGAGCATAGTAATCAAATTTGTCGGGAAACATAGTAATACAATAGAGAATTGTATAAAAACGTTATGGAAGAACCATTTCATTTTTTAAATGAAGAATTTAGTGATTATATAAGGTTACGATTTCTGTTAACCATGTTAACAAACCTCTTTATAAGTTATCATCTCTTTGATGCTCAAACTTCCTGGATACAATCCAATACCCCCTATCCCGTTGGCAAAAGCTTCAGGGATTGCTTTTTTTATAATGTTGTATGAAGCCTGTAGGTCAGCATGCATAAGTATTCCATTTGCTGACCTGAATACTCCTCTCTTTATCCTTTTTCCAGGGTAAGTTTCATGCTTCTCAATGCTTTCATTATCAAGAAAAGAGTTAATTGTATAAATGGTTATTTGAATTATTCATAATATCTATTTTAAATGATTTAATAATGGCATCTTAAAATAAGTAGGGATTAAATTCCGATCTCAATATTACCATTTTCTTCCCTAATTTCATATGCATGTAGATCCATGGCCTCCTTTCTGGTCATTGCCCGGAAGAAACCGTTGATATTTTTCATCACATGGCCGTTTTTAAGGTTGAATACAGCGTGGTGCTTTGGACATATGACATTGTTATTTTCAGTTTTGCCCTTTCCCAGGTCTCCGCCCATATGGGAACAGAGGCCGTCAATGGCATATAATTTATCATCTATCCGGGATACAAGGAATTTCTTTCCATCAATTTCAAAACTTTCGTGGCTTCCGTTATTTAATTTGTCAATGCTGCATACCGTTTTCCATTCCATGACTATCAAGTTAATATAAAAATTTGAGTATTTAAGCGCTTCTGTTTATATCCAAAAGAAGAAACAGAGGATCTTAAAAATAACTTCATATGCGAGTGCCGGGATTTGGACCCGGGGCACGAGCTTGGCAAGCTCGCGTGTTGCCAGGCTACACCACACTCGCTTTAACTCTAAAATACAACAGGGTATATATATTTTGACATTAGCCTGCGGCAGTACCTATTTCAAAGCATTGATATTATTAGATGCAGCACAACAATCGATACAGGGATTGTTATGTTGTCGTCTGCCACTTTATTGGATATGGATTCTGCGAAGGTCCCTCCCAGGGCATATATCGCAGAATAGAAATAGATAAAGAAGAATATGCCGAAGACAAAGGAAGGAATTAACATTGCCAGAAAGCCCGCTATAGATTTTTTCCTGTTGTAGAATAGCTTTCTGCTTCTTATTTTCATCCCTATAATTGTGGCGAGAGAGTCCCCAATCATTATCATGAATGCAGAAATATATATTAACGGAAGTGACCTTGTAAATGCAAGAACCAGCAAAAATCCTGCTGCGAGGTACATGGATCCTAATCCCAGTTTTGTGTCCTCCCTTTCCATGCGGTACACAATATCTGCCAGCCTGTTTTTATTATTAAGGTACAGAATATTTCCTGCAAGGTATATGAGCAGAACTGCAAGAAGTACCAGTACCCTTCCCTTTATCCCATCCAGAAAAAATATTAATATGGTAATTACACCGGTGGATATTTGAAAGTAGTCCCTATATGTTTCCCTTTTGATATCCTTGCCTTTTTTCTCATTGTTCATCAGATCGTATTTTTTCATATTCTTATCCAGGAACATGGATAGAAGGATTGATATTGATATTGCCGCGAAAACATACCTTACAGGAACAAAATTGCCGAATATTGCCATGACAATAAGTATAAAATCAACCGCAAATGGAAAGTAGAAGAATACCGTGTAAAGGTATGTACTTACCATCAAGGAAATAAGGTATATTGGCAGTATGTAAAAGGTTCCAGTAAGGTACACCATGATAGCCATAATCGGTATGGACACGGCTATTTTGAGGAGGAAAGATTCCCGATTTTTGGTTAGAAGGTAAACAAGTACGACCATGAATATGCCAAGATAGGCATAGTTGAATAATTCCATAAGAAACTGATTTATCACTTGGACTTAAATTTTTGTTTATTTTGAGATGCTTGGTTGCATTATGATTAGCCCATAAAGTGTTCGGCTGCATAGAAAATGCAAATTACTTTTTATAGGGCAGATAATATATTACCTCATCAGGATAATCGTCATAGACAAAACCATAGCGTTCATAGAAATCCCTTGCAAAATTTTCGGCGTTGACCCAGAGGAATACATAATGGAATGAGAGTGCCTTGAACCTGTTAAGGGCAGTGAAAAGAAGGTATTTCCCTATTCCCTTTTTTCTGTAGGACCTTTTCACAAATATTGACACTATGAATGCCCTGTCAAAGCCGAGCCTGGACGATACAACGCCACCGCTTATCCTGCCCTTGTTTTTCATGATAAATGAAACCTCCGGAATAATTTCACCGTATTCTCCATTGAACAGATTCTTTACGGTTTGAATCCTGTCCTCCCTTTTATCGCTGAACAGGTATTTGTCAGATGTGTATTTAAATGCCTCATATTCTGCATCGGAGTAAAGGTCCATGTTAAGGCCCTCTATTCCTGTTATGTCATAATTTTCTACAGTTTTCCTGTAGGAATATTTATTTAAATCAAGCACCATCCTTTTTCTTATAATGGTTTTGAATCCTAAAGTTTCAAGATATTTCTCGCTAATTTCATTCCCATTGAAAATCTGGTTCAGCATCAGCTTTTTTCTGGATTCCCTGGCTATTTCTATAAGCCAGTCAAAAAGTTCCTTGAGCCTTGCCTCCGTAATTTTTTTCGGGGATATAAATCCTATATCTGCATAGAGTCTGTCGCTCTTATCCGAGGAATCCATTACGTATGCATAACCTATAAATTCATTCTTATTCAGTATTATTCTGGATTTTATCTTATTTTCATTAAGAAGGTTGATTATACTGGTATAGCTTCCTCTTATATCTATATCGGGATACTTCTTTGAGAGAAAGTCGATCTCTTTTTTCAGTATAACGTCCCAGTTCAACCTGTAATTGTCAAGCTTCATTTATTACCTCATATATTTTATCTATATTTTCTTTATCCTTTATAATGAGGAAGCTGGCCTTTCTTATCCTGTTCATAACAGCAAAGCCTATGCCTGACTCTGGGAATGACTGAATTACACCGTATTTTTTACCCGATTTGTCAAGGACCCTGAAATCATAGAATAAATTATGAGCAACCTCGTAGATATCATCTCCCAGCACCAGGGTTTCTCCGGATGCATAATGTGAATTTTTTTCAGAGCAGAGTACAAGAAAGTCTTTAGATCTGTCTGATGAAATAAACCTGATGAAATCGCCTTCATTCTCTATCAGGAACATTTTCTTTGATGGAGCATAATGCCTGTATTTCAGCCCCGGGGTAAGTGCAACCTTTGACTGGCTGTAACCCCTGGCCAGGGGATCCACATATACCGGGCCTATCATTGATTCTATATCCTCAACTGTGAAGGCCCCCGCCCTTAGAAGCCTGTAGGGTTTCACGGTGCAGTCTATGATTGTGGATTCTACCCCGTACTTTACCCTCCCTGCATCTATGATAGCATCCACCCTGCCATCAAGCTCCTTTATGGCAGTTTCGGAATCAACTATGCTTGGCCTGGTTGAAATATTGGCACTTGGTGCAGCTATTGGGCCTGATGCATTGATCAGGTCAAGGGCTATCCTGTTGTCAGGGAACCTTATGCAGACCGTGTCAAGCCCTGCGCTTACGATGTCAGGTACAGCATCTTTCTTTTTCAGGAGAAGTGTCAGAGGAGATGGCCATACATTTTTCATTTTATCCCTTAAATCATCATCTATGTAAGCTACCAGATCCAGCATTTCCATACTAGATATATGAACTATTAGGGGATTGTCCGCAGGCCTCTTCTTGGCCACAAATATCTTTTTGCATGCATCCGGGTTAAATGCGTCAGCACCGAGGCCGTAGACGGTCTCTGTTGGAAACACAACAGTGCCACCAGACTTTATTGTTTCAGCGCAGTTATTTATTGAATTAAGGTAATTTTCACTGTTAATTTTTATTATTTCGGTCATGTTTGTAAATTGCAGAATATTATTTAACCTTAAACTGGGAGGGCAGGAATAATGAAATTTTTAATTATGCATGAAAAGCCATGAAAAATCACAATTTTTATGTTTTCATGCATTGGCAAAAATTATATGCAACCATATGATATGGCACCATGCAGATTTATAGTTATGATTTAGATATTGACATAGACAGTGAAAAATATGCCTATTCTTGCCATGAGATAATACACTTCACGGGCAATGAGGAGAAGTTGATACTCAATTCGGTAAATCTGAACATTAAAAAAATCAAGGTTAACAACAGCATAAAAAATTTCAAGGAATATAAGCAGAATCAGGAGATTGTGGTTGACGGGATAATAACAAAAGATTCTGTGGCTGAAATTGATTTCACAGGCAAAATACCTGAGGAGCTTCAGGGATTCTATCTTGCAAAGACCAGCAGTGGCGATATGTTTACAACGCAGTTTGAGTCCACAGGCGCAAGAAGGTTTTTTCCCTGCATAGACAACCCTGCATACAAGGCCACTTTTGATATTGCTGTAACAATCAATAAAGACCTTGATGCCATTTCCAATATGCCGGTTGATTCCACAGGGGAGAAGAATGGCAAAAAGGTGGTAAAATTTATGCAAACTCCGGTAATGTCAACATACCTGCTGTACCTCGGAATCGGAAAATTCGATGAAAGGTCAGTGGACATTCCGGGAGGCAAAAAGATAATACTTGCAGCCCAGAAGGGCCATTTAACAGAATCTAATTATCCCCTGGAAATCGCCAAAAAATCCATAGAGTATTATGAGGATTATTTCGGAATAGAGTATCCCCTTCCAAAGGAACATCTAATAGCCGTGCCGGAATTCGCTGCAGGTGCAATGGAGAACTGGGGAGCATTAACATTCAGGGAAATTTATCTGAATGTATCATCCTCCACAGGCGCGTCTGTGAAAAAAGCTGTTGGGGAGGTAATAGCCCATGAACTTGCACATCAGTGGTTCGGTGACCTGGTTACAATGAACTGGTGGGATGACCTGTGGCTCAATGAAAGCTTTGCAACTTTCATGTCATACAAGGCAATGAACCAGCTCGAGCCCGATTACGATATGTTTGCCGATTTTCTTGTAAGTGAAACTGCAGGAGCACTGGAAGGGGATTCACTAGTAAATTCACATCCCATAGAGGTTGAGGTAAAACACCCTGATGATATTTCCCAGATATTCGATGAAATCAGCTATGGCAAGGGAGGCAGCATACTCAGAATGATAAATGCCTTCGTGACCGATGATGTTTTCAGGGAGGGTCTACACCAGTATCTTGAAAATTTCAAGTACAGGAATGCCTCCGGATCCGACCTCTGGGAATTTATATCCAAGGTATCAGACCGCCCGGTAAGGAAGGTAATGGAATCGTTCATACAGAATATAGGCTACCCTGTAATAGAGATAAGGGAGGATAATGGAAAACTAAAGCTGAACCAGTACAGGTTCCTTCTCAATGGAAAGAAACAGAACGCACAGTGGAAAATACCGCTGACAATGAAATACACATCAGGGATCAGGAGCCAGATATTTGATTCTGACTCAATAGAGATAGATGATGCCAGGGGATTTATCAAACTCAATGACAGTGAAACTGGATTTTATAGGGTTATGTACTCAGATTCATTATATGATAATATAATAAAAAATATATCGATTCTTGACAACAAGGACATATTTGGAATCCTTAACGATTTACATGCATTCCTCCTTGCAGGAAAAATATCATTTGGGGATTATTTATCCAGGACAGCAAAGTTCATGGAACTGGCTGACCCGCTTATTATCAGGGAAATATCAAATGAACTGTTTTCCCTTTATTCCATATATCCAGAAAACAGGGACATAGTTAATGCAAATATGGAATACCTTTCTTCCAGGTTGAAAGTCCTGGGAGAGAGAAGGGAAAATGAAAACATAAATATTTCACTTGCAAGGGGCGTGCTGGCAAACAGGTATGCCATAATAAATAAGGGCTATGCAGAGGAGCTTTCAAGATTTGAGAAATCACTGAACGATACAGACCCCAATATGAGGCTTGCTGTGCTTACATCCATGGCCATAGTGCACAATGATGCGAAATCAATGCTGGAGACTCTGGAAGGATTTGACCAGGACGAGGACAGGGTGAAGGTAATCCAGGCCATGGCCATGCTTGGTGGAGAGGACAATTTCAGAACAATAGAGGAGGCAATAAAAAATAGAAAAATCAAGATGCAGGATTCCCTCAGGTATTATATGCTTGCAGCTGCCAACCCTGGCGCCAGGGAATACATATACAATAACCTGGAAAACATCATAGAAGGCATACAGAACGTTTTTGCAGGTTCCGGATATTCATCAAGGGTCATAGAAACAGTGGTTCCGTTTATAGGGCTCAACCACCCTGATGAAATCCAGGAAAAACTGGACAAAATAAATATACGTGAGATCAGCAGGGGAATCAAAAAAGGCATGGAGTACCTGAACATCTACATAAATTTCATAGAAAGAATGGGAAAAAATTAGAATCCCTTTGATATATTTACATTTTCAACCAGGGCATATGGCATAATTGATGCATGGATCTCGTCCCACCATTTTACATATTTTTCTTCCCTGGACAGTTCCCTTACATGCATCAGTATATTCAGAATTGAATCGCTTATCCTGATTCCCTCCAGACTTCCTGATACCTCGCCATTTTCTATAAGGAATATGCCATCCCTGGGTACCGTTGAGAATGTGCCATTGCTCTCGTCCTGGAATCTTGCATACCATGAGTTGTTAATAAGAAGCCCCTTCTTCATGCCGGCTATCATATCATCCGGATTTCCACTTCCACCGGCCATGTGAATCTGCCAGGGCATGGGTTGAATTATTCCGGCATTACCGGTGCTTTGATTGCCTGATTGCCTTCCTGTTGAATACGAATGCAGGTAGCCCTTCAGGATTCCATTTTCTATAAGATTTACACGGGATGTTGCTGTCCCCTCCTGGTCTACCGGTGTGAAGCCGGCACCCCTTTTATCCAGGGGATCATCGAAAATGGTGACATTTTTTGACGCCACCACTTGTCCCGCCCTATCCAGAAATGGGCTAAGCCCAGCATTTATGCTGTAGTATGACAGGAATTCCATATTGTAGGAAAGCACGGTCCCCATGGTGTATGGGGAAAATATAACATCGTATTTCCCCTCATCTATGGATGCTTTTTTATCCGTAAGTGTTGCTGTTCTCGCAGCTGACATGCCTGCCCCATAAGGATTTGCCGATTCCATGGAGTCCATTCCATAATGGAGGGCTTCCTGACCGCTGTTGCTTCCCTTAAATGCCCTTACTACAAGTTCAAGTGATGATTCTGAGTATTCCTGGTCGTTCCATGGAGTTATTACACGGTTTCTGAGGTTGTGAAGATATATTAATCCTGCTGCCCTGTCAGCCCCGCCGTCCCGGGCACCATGAATCATATCTCCTGCCATTCCATGTATATCTGCATTTCTGTATTCCTGAATATTATGATAGCTGAATTTTACCGGATTTATACCATAAAAATCTGGATTTTCAGGAGCATTCTCCAGCATATTTGAGAGTGCCCTGAGCTTGCCCTCCCACGATTCAAGGCTGTCAAGTGATGTTTCAACAATTTTCTTGCCCCTTGCAGCAAAAACGGTGTATGATGGGTTTGACCATTCACTGTCCAGGTCAATGGTGTTTTCCGAAAACCTTACCTCCTCTGTGGTACCATCCGTAACATTTATGGCAAACTCATCGCATATTTTACCCAGATTCTTCACAAATTTATCAATTTCCACCGGATCACTTCATATACATATTTCTGAGCCTGAGATGGGGTCCCCCCATCCACACAGGCACACCCTGTTCTGGATCCCCCTTGCCGCATATTCCAGCATGGAAAACCAGGTCATCACCGGCACCATCCAGGGATGAATAAAAGTTTACGGTATTGGTTTCCAGCACAGGCCTGCGCACCATAGATGTGATTTTTCCATTTTCGATCAGGTACGCCTCCTTTCCTACATATTTCTCATAAAACCTTGTATCATCTATGTTCCATTCCGTGAAGTTTTTCATGTAAATGCCGTGCCTTACATCCTCAATAAGTTCCTCAGGTGAAATATTTCCCGGCTCTATGTAGGTTGTGCTCATGCGGGCCAGGGGCTCCATATCCCAGTCCGATGACCTGCCGCCACCGTTGGCAGGCATTCCAGAAATTGCCGCACTCTCCCTGTTGAGTATATAACTGTCCGTATATCCATTTCTGTAAAGGTAGCGTTTACCAGATTTTATTCCCTCATCATCGTATTCATAGTATCCAAAGCTGCCCCTGATGGATGGATCGTCTATTAGATTTACATACTCAGAGCCTATTCTCGTTTTT
Source organism: Ferroplasma sp. (assembly GCF_031200575.1). Classification (NCBI taxonomy): domain Archaea; kingdom Methanobacteriati; phylum Thermoplasmatota; class Thermoplasmata; order Thermoplasmatales; family Ferroplasmaceae; genus Ferroplasma; species Ferroplasma sp. The sequence goes on from NZ_CP133597.1 coordinate 1,496,342, forward strand.
CCGTCCCCTGCACCAATAAATGAACCCCCTGCCTGGGCGGCTTCTCTGCCAATTATTCTATCATACTCCATGGGATGCCCACCAGATTCATGTGCAACTATTCCTGATATAGAAGGGCCAACAACCAGGTCATACCTTCCCGGAGATGCCCTGCCTGCATGCAATGATTTCCTCAATTTTTTAATGTCATTGCCCACGAGATATGGAAAATCAAGTGAATCCAGATATTCATAGCCGGACGTTGAACCGTATTCCTCTGATGATTCCTCAAAGGATCCGGAATCCCTGATTCCAGCCATGTAAACAAAATAGATTCTGGAGTATTCACCTTCAATAAGGGTACCTGAAGTATTTGCATATGATTCCATGACAGTATCCTCTGAAAGATTTGTGAACCGTATGCTTGCACCGTTTTCCCCCATGATGCTGTCCATATCCTTTATAAATTCTATTTTCTGGCTATCGGGCACATCCATAACTTTTATCTTTCCAAGTTCTTTCCATGATTTTTTTATTCCCCCTGACATGTCTATTTTATTCTTTCCTGCTTTCATGGATTTTTCAACAAGCCTTTCCAGCTTTCCTCTGATAGAAGAAAAATCCTGATCATTGAAAAATGCCATGGCAATAGAATTATTGACACACCGGACAGCATAACCTGAACTCATGGATGTGTTCTGGCCGTCGAACTGGCCATTTCTATAGGAGTATGATTTCCCGGTGCTATCCATGTGCCGGACATCTGCAAATACTGCCCTGCCGGAAAGATATTCCAGTATATCCCCGGTATAATCCATTTTTACTTTCCCTTTATCCTGCTTTCATAGTTGTCCAGTATTGCCCTTATGCATTTGCCGTAGTTGTAACCGGAGCCATCATCCTCCATATGAAGTTTTGGGGTTATGAGTTTTGTCCTGACTGAATATTTGCCCTTTCCCTCTGTTTTGTATTTCCTGACATTGAAAAGGAGTTTACCATTGTTTCCAACAATTCTTGAGATGTTTGTTATGAATTTATCTGCCATGAAGTATGTTATATCGTACAGGTCCCTGTCCTGCTCATTTAAACCGGAGATCTCAATGTAGAAACCTTCCTCATTGCCGGTTTCTATGGAATTCAGAATATCTGTAATTCCAACAACCCCTGTGAGCCTGGAGTCCTTATCGACTATGGGTATGACATGCAGGTGGTTCTTAATCATCAGTGACGCAGTATCTGTTATGACAGAATCTTCACTGCTGCTGACAGGGTTGTCCATAAGTGATGATGCAACTATTTCAACTTTAGACTTCCCTGAGGTATATTCACCGTAGCTTATTTTCTGCTTGTCCATTATCACATTGTTGATTATTTCCTTCAGCCTGAGAATTCCGGCCAGTTTACCCTTAGATGTTACAGGTATTTCATACTCGTCAAGAGTTCTGATTTTCTGTGCTGATTCCTCTATTTCATCGTTAACATCCACTGATATGGCATCAGCTGTCATTATTTCAAAATTTTTTGTTCTATCTGCTCTGGGATCTATCTCAGACAGGTGCCTGATTAAATCCATCCTTGTTACAAGCCCGGTAAGCTTTTCTTTCTGGAATACTGGAAGGGCATTTAATCCACTTTCTTTTAAAAGTTTCACGGCATCCATTACATCCGCTTTTTCATCAAGCTTTGGGGCATTTATAGAAAAGTTATACACCCTGGAATTTGTCCTAACGCTTCCACGCCTCAGTATATTTTTGTATGTAAGCATGCTCACATATTTCCCACCGGACATTACAGGGAGCTGCTGTATGTCATTATCCTTCATCTTTGAAATTGCCTCTGATATCTTGGCATCGCTATCTATAACAATAAGGTCCTTCTTCATGATTTCTCCAACATTCATTGTATCACCAGAATCTAAGCTTTTTTTCTGTTATCAACGTGTTAATCTCTTCTGTCTTATTTAATTTATTGGATATGCCTGAAAGGGCATCTGCAACTACATCCATACTGTTTATGCCCCACCGTGTGATTTCCTGGGTTCCAATCCTTCCAAACCTGTCTATAATTATCCTGTTATTTTCCAGTTCCACGGAAAATGAATGATTATCAAATCCTTTTTTCCTTAGGAATTGTTCATCCAGCAGCAGCTGGTGGGTTTTACTTTCCTCTGTCCCGGGCAGCAGATTGAACCCGGCTTCCCTCAGATAAGTGGAGAGATTCTTCGTATTCTCAACAACCTTTTTTGCGTACTGCTCCCCATATTTTATCATTTCCTCCACAGCAATGGAAAGTGATGCAACACGTGACAGGTTGACATTGTCCATTGTATTGAATATGGTGTTTTCATTGATGTTACCGGCAATGTCTTCTTCATTTGTAATTATTATTCCTCCCTGGGGGCCGAAAAATGTTTTGTGGGTGGAACCATATACTATATCAGAATACTTCAATGCATCTGGCTGGAAGGCCTTCCCTGCAAGGAGCCCCATCACATGTGATGCGTCATATAAAACTTTTATTCCTGTTCTCTCCTTAATTTCATTTATTATTTTCATATTATACGGTTTTATGAACATTGACTGCCCCAGTATGAGAATTCCGGTACCGGTTTCCCTTATTTTTGCTTCCAGGGCATCGTAATCAAGATCAAAGTTTTTGTACGGTGCATCATGGAGCCTGTATCCAAGCACACGGTCAAGATGTTCCCTGGAATACCCGGGGTATCCTCCATCTTCCTCAGATACTGCCATGACATTTCTGTTGTGCCCCAGCACAGAGAGCAGGGATATTTCTGCTGCAATGTGGCCACTCAAGGGCCTTGACTCCGAATATTTGCTTCCAAAAAGTTTTTTTGTATTCTTTTCCAGAAGATCCAGAATGCTGTCGTAATATCCTGTACCGCCGTATGCATTGTATTCGCCAATATTTAAAGAGTATCTTGATGCCATGTCAGATGAAAGCGCTGCCCTGGCGTGTGGACTAAGAACGTTTTCAGATGCCTGTAGATTCAGTGTGTTATTTCTGTAAGTATTATATTTTTCAATGAGATCAGCTGTATCCATTGATGTGTATCCCATTTCATTATTATAATTTTTTTAGGAGCGATCCTGAAAACAATCCTTTATTATCCCCATATCACGGAATGCTAAACCGGTGTTTAGCATGAAGGTCATTTACATGATTTAACCATAACCACAATATTTCGATTAATGACGCAGGAAATCCTTCGCCCTGTATGATATACCCGCCAGATGGACGAGAGTAGATGGTTTATATGTTCCAGGTACCCATAAATTACTGGAAACTACCCTCGAATTTTCAATATGGAAATTATAAACGTATCAACATAGGTCATGGGTCTTTACATATGGACGGTTCAAAGGCAAATATAATTTATTTAATAGCTTTAGTCCCAGAGTTAAAACGAAAGGCAAATATTAATTAAACTGTATTTGTATAGCAGACATATGGCATACAGAATATACGTGGAACCCCGGGACGGAATAAAGCCCTTAATCAGGGTGATAAACAAATCAAGGCATTTTGTTTACATAAATTCATATTTGCTTGATGATCCAAGGATACTGGAGGCAGTAAAAGATGCAGTAAAGCGGAAAGTTGATGTGAGGTTAATGGTAGATGGCCGGCCGTACGGAATCAATGGCGATGATGGCACCCATGCCGAGATAAATGATCTGAAAAAAACTGGGGCAAAGGTTAAAATTGCTCCGGATAGATTTGAAAAGCCCAATGTTTTTGATCATGCCAAGTACATGGTAACAGAAAAGTTTGCCGAGGTCGGCACCCCAAATTTTACTGAGGCAGGGTTTTCAAAGAACAGGGAATACTTTACCATTACCAGGAACCGGAACATAATAAAGGCACTCAAACAGATATTTCTATCTGATTTTGATGATAAAAGTGCCGGGGAGATGCCCAGAAAATATCTGATTGTTTCCCCTGGATCGGAACCTGCATTGAAGGAATTTATTTTGAGGGAAAGGAAAATAGTTGTGGAAACTGAGGAGATGGGTGACGATAAGGAAACACTACAGGCATTAATGGAGAAAGGCAAAAGGGCAAGAATCATAGTTCCGGATACAGTGTCATCAACTGATGCATCCAACCTTAAATTGCTGAAAAAACATGGAGTTAAAATAAAATACATGCCAGCGGCAAAACTGTATATGCATGCAAAAATGATAGCAGGGAGCAGGGCATTTATAGGTTCTGAAAACTTTACAAAGTCAAGCCTCAACAGAAACAGGGAGACAGGAATAATAATAAAGGGGTACTTTCCGGTATCAAGACTGAAAAATACATTTTCATCTGACTGGAGAAAGGCTTCAAAGAGTGTTAAAAAAGCAAAGTTGTATACCTCAAAAAACAGGAGAGGAAAAAATGCAAAAAATTCCATTAGATAGTTTTAGTCTACCATAACCATATCCTGATAATACACCGTATATGTTTCATCTTCACTCTCTATTAACATCCGGTTTGAAAATGCCTTCTCTATATCCCCGGAAATAACCCCTTCATTTTTTGTAGTCACAATAATGTGACCTTCCACGGGAATTTCCTTTATTTGCTCTATCTCGGACTTTCCTATAATTACAGGAGTATACATAACATTATTTCCAGAATAAAATTTCAAGGGAAGATCCATAATTATTGAATCAGAATCCACAGACCTTACAATGCCAGAATATGTCATAGAGCCAGTTTTAACAAGGTATATATTATTTAACATACCATTTTTAAATGCGTCTAGGAAATCGGCATAATCAAAAAATTTGGAAGCATTCATGAAAATAAAATACATTAAATTATTAATCTGTATTTGTTTTAATGAATATATTCAAATTATCCTTAACATATTATTCGTATAATCAAAATTTACAATCAATGGTATTGTACATTCAGAATTAAAAAAATTTCTAAGCCCGTCACGCTGCAAATATTATAAATTTAAAATGTTATTGGGACATATCCCTGTTCCAGGTAATCAGTTATAACAGTGGATACAGGCTTTAAATCGTATTTTAACTCCATGAGTTTTGTACCTATCCCACTTTTTTCAGCGTAGTTGATACACGCAACCGGTATAATTCCCCTCTCCTGAAGCTGTGTGACAAGATTGGATATCTCTGAATCGCCGGATGCCGCAAGTTTTTCACTTTCCCCGAAGAAAATTACTCTTGTGTCAGGACCCAGATGATTTGCCAGGTTAAGTGCCATTATAGCCTTGCCTTTGTCTCTTTCACCTGAAAGTATTATAATCAAAACCTTTTTTGCCATTTTTATGTATTGCCGCCGGATACAAATATGTGCGGTATAAAGGAATAGAACAGAATAATTATATTATAGGGAAAATGATATTTAATCTGAGTTCTGTTCTTTCGGGACTAGATTAGAGGGGACAATATTTTTGTTGTCCAGCTGTATCTTTATATTATTGTAGATTCTTTCTGCATCAGGCAGATCCTTAAGAAGGTAATTTTTGGTTTTGGTAATAATGTATATTGAATGCAGATTGAATTTTCTCTGAAGGTATCCCTCCGTAATAAAAAAATCTGCAAAATTACTGTAAACAACATTATGTGATGTGAACAGATTCTTGATGAATACATGATCATCGTATACTTCAACCCTGTAGCTCATCTTGAAGAGTATGTAAAGAATGCTGATCAGGTATATTATTCCAAGAAATATGAGATAATTTATCAGGGTTTTATAACTTATCTCCAGAAATATTGAGAATATAACCACAAGTATGGTTATCTTCAGCAGAGTTTTTTCTATTGATTTTACCCATAGAGCCAGCATAATACCTTAACACCGTCTACATCCCTGAATTCAGGTTCTGTAGTTTTGCATATGTCCATAACCTTGGGGCATCTATTGGCAAATCTGCATCCAGCAGGTACATTAATAAGACTTGGAACGTCTCCAACAGGTGATTGCAGTTCCTTTTTCTCAAAATCAGGAACAGAGGCTATTAACAGCTGTGTATACGGATGCTTGGGGCTTTCCATGATCTTATGTGTGGGGCCATATTCTACGACCTTTCCTGCATATGTTACAGCAACCCTGTCAGTTATATACTTTGCCACACCCATGTTATGGGTAATGAATATATAGGTCAGGTTGTACTGTTTCTGTATGTCAAGGAGAAGATCCAGTATCTGAGCCTGTATTGACTCATCCAGGGCAGACGTGGGTTCATCAAGTATTAATAGATCAGGTGCCTTAATTAGGGCCCTGGCTATGGCAATTCTCTGAATCTGCCCGCCTGAAAGTTCCCTTGGCTCCTTATTCTTTACTTCCTCATAATCCAGTCCCACAAGGGAAAGCACCTCTGCAACTTTTTTTGGATCAAATTTGCCCAGTGGCTCTGATACAAGCTGCTTTATTTTCATACGTGGATTTACAGATGTATATGGGTTCTGGAATACCATTGAAGTATGCTTCCTGATTGTGGTAAGATTTTTCTTGGTTATTTCCTCACCATTGAAATAAAGCTTGCCCTCAGTTGGAGTCTCGATGGTTGATATTATTTTCCCCATGGTTGTTTTGCCTGAACCAGATTCTCCTACAACTCCAAGTATTGTGCCCTTTTCTACCTCAATGGATATGTTGTCCATTGCCTTGACATATACCGGCTTTCTTCTGAAAAGTATATCGAGCAACTGCATTTCCTGGGTTAGGTAGTATTTTTTTATATTTTCAAGTTTAACAATTTCATTCAAAGAGCCAGCACCTCACTTTATATTCCCCGCCTTCTGATATCAGTGGGGGTTCAACCTCATGGCATTTTCCGAAGGCTTTGTCGCATCTAGGGCTGAACCTGCATCCCTTCGGAAGATTGAAAAAAGATGGAGGTGAACCATTGATATAATAAAGGCGGGAATTAGTTTTATAATCTGTTGGAACGCTTCTTAAAAGTCCAATGGTATACGGATGTCTGGGGTTTTTAACTATTGTTTTTGATTCGTTGAATTCCATTATTGTCCCGGCATACATAACCATTATCTTATTGGAAATAACATATGCAAGGCTTAGATCATGGGTAATGAATATAATTGACATTCCATATTCTTTATTTAACTGCTTTAACAGGTTTATAACCTGGGCCTGAATTGTGACGTCAAGTGCAGTAGTCGGTTCATCAGCTATAAGCAGCTTTGGCCTCAATATAAGCGCCATTGATATAACAACCCTCTGCACCTGCCCTCCTGAAAGCTCATGGGGGTACCTTTTCATTATCTGCTCCGGATCAGGCAGTCTTACAGATGCAAGTGCATTAAGAACAACTTTTTCCAGATCAGAGTCATTCGGTTCCTGGGTACCGTCCCTAATAGCCTTGATTCTTGCGGCTTCCATAAGCTGAAAACCAACAGTCTTGACCGGGTTCAGGCTGTTAAGCGGGTTCTGGAATATCATGAATATTTCAGTGCCCCTTATTAACGTCATTTCATCCTCAGTGAGATCGAGTAAATTTTTGCCGTTAAGCAAAATCTCTCCTGATTCTTCCCCGGACGGAGGGAGCAACCTGGTGATCGCCCCGCCAAGAGTACTTTTCCCAGAACCTGACTCACCGACTATGGATATTGAATCTCCCTTATCCAGATTCAGCTCAAAGTTGTTCAGGACTATTGATTTTCCATTTACAGTTTTGTATGCCACCTTAAGTTCTTTAATTTCTAGAAACAATCTTTGCACCTCAGTAATCTATTCTGTTATTTATAATGTCCTGATATCTGTCTCCCACCAGAACGAATCCTGCAACAATTATCAGTATGGCGACACTTGGGAACACTGCATACCACCAGTCTGCAGGAAGGTACCCAAGTCCGTTTGAGGCCATGGCACCAAGCTCAGGTATGGGTATGGTAAGCCCGATTCCAAGGAATGCAAGTGTTGCGTATGTCAGTATAACGTTCCCGAAGTCAAGGGCAGCATAGGCAATCACAGGATCGATGCTGTTTAAGAATAAATACCTGAAAAACAGGCTTATTCTTTTGACGCCGTTTATTTTTGCAGCCTGCATATAGTCCATGTTCTTGATCTTTAGCGTCTGACCCCTGAAGAACCTTGCATATGTCGGCCACCATACAATACTCAGGGCTATAATCACTGCGTTGAATCCTGCCTTTAATGGAATGGAAATTGCTATTACCAGTATAAGAGCCGGTATTGACAGGAAGGAGTCTGTCAACCTCATTATTACATTTTCCAGCCATCCACCCTTCCAGCCAGATATTATCCCCAGAAGTGACCCGATTATAATGGCGGAAAATACCACTATCAGTGCTACCATGGCATCCCTGGGCATAGAATATAGCATCCTTGACAGTATGGATTCACCCAGTGCATTGGTACCGAATAACAGTGATAGGGACTTTGTGGATGGGCCCTCCAGCGACGCGGCAAAATTCACATGGAACGGATTCGATGGCAGTAGCAGGTATCCCAGTTTTGAATCACTGGTTATACTCGCAACTTCCTCAAGTATCCCCTGAATTAAAGACCAGATAAGGAACCATCCAACTATGATAAGTCCCAGAATTGCTGATTTATCCCTGATGAAAGATCCAAGGTAACTCACCTTCTTGAATTCTATTTTGTCCTGATATGCATTTTCATCTATCATTTTATCCTCACCCTCGGGTCTATCAATCCATAAAGTATATCCGCTGCCAGATTTGCTATAATAATTGAAATTGCAATTATTACCGTTGTTGATAATATGGCTATATAATCAAGTGTATAAATGGAATGAACTATAAACCACCCCATTCCATGATAGTCGAAAATATCCTCAACAACTACTGCACCTGCCACTGCATACCCGAAGGTCAGGGCAAGCAGCGTAACTATAGGTATTGACGCATTTCTCAATGCCGCGCCGTATACTGCAGCTTTCCGGCCCACACCCTTCATTAGCTCCAGCTTGAAATAGTCAGATTCCATTGCATCAAGCATGGACGACCGGGTAATCTTGTAATTACACCGAAACTCAAAAGCGCTATGGCCATAACCGGCAGTATCATATGATGTATTAAGCTTACAAAGTAAGGCAAATCTCCTGCAATTAGTGCGTTTAACAGAGGAAAAGCTGCCACATCAGGTGGAGCTGTTAATACGGGATTAACCATGCCCGTTGAGGGCAGCAACCCAAGATCGTAAGCCAGGAACAGCTGTATCACAATTGCTATAAAGAATGGCGGTGAAGCCCACGTAACCAGGTAAACCCCTTTGACAGCCTGATCCTGTACTTTTCTGCGGTGGGAAGCACCAAAGGATCCTGTATATAATCCAAGCAGTGTGGAGATTATTATAGCAGGTATAACAAGCTCAAGTGTCCTTGGAAGGAATGTTCCTATAAGGTCTATCTCGGGAACGTGGAAAACCGGGTCATAACCTAGATTTCCCCTAAACACATTGCCTATATATAACAGCACCTGTGTGTAAAGTGGGGCATTTAAATGATACTTTGTAATAATAGCATTAATTTCAGCCTTGGTGTGATGTCCGGAACCAGCATATATACCGGCCATAGCCTGAGGCGTAGGGGCAATTAAATGTATAAGGAAATATACAATCACTATAATAAATATTAAAGTGACAACTGCGTAAATTGCCCTTCTAACAATATACAACAGTAAATTTGTATTCATGCAATTGATTGATTGAAATATCATATTTAACACTTGTGTATGAGAAATTGTCAAATTTAACAGTTAAGAGATTTTTAATATTTAACTGTATAACAAAAATGAAAATTGTGCTTATTAGATCGCCTAATATTATGGAGGGGCTTCAATGCCACATCATTAGTTAGGCTTAGAAATTCAACTTTTATGCATTATAATAGTTCTGGATGGCCATCCAGCCACAAAATTTTATGCGGAAATAAAACTTACATATACAAATTAATATAATTATTAATTTATACTTATTACAATAATATAATATTTTCATTATACATAATTATTACTAATATTTCAATAATAATAAGATTTTAATAATACGCTATAATTGCAATTTATGTGTGAAGATTGTATGGATGAGGCGTGCCAGTGTATCAAATGTTATAATTACCGCCATAATTCAGCGTGCCCGGTCTGCGGGCATACAATATTCCTTGACTGCTGCCAGGGATTCATCAGGCACCAATACGAGTTGAATTTTAATATTGATCATGATTCAAAATAATCCTTTATTCTCTTAAGGGCATCCTCAGTACCCTGCTCAAAATGCCCCTGCAGTTTATTTGAAAATGCCCGCAACATTGGAGAAAGCCTTATGTTCCATATTGATACTATTTTCACCGGATTATCCCCCTCAAGATCGGTTATCTTCTCTCCTGTAAATGGCCCCTTAAAATATTTCTCAGTCAATCTGAAATTTGCATCGTCCTTCTCCAGCTTCATTTTCCCCTTGCCAGGAAAGGCAAATTGAACAAGATATGTATCTCCATCTTTTTCAATGCTCCTGGTTCCATGCCAGAATTCCGGTATCCTCTTATAATCGTTTATGAGTTCCCATATCCTGCCCTTATCTGAGTTAACTTCAATTTCTCTTCTGAACTCCATGGCTCAGGATATCCTGTTTATATATCAACTTTTATTGATTTTCAAATTAGACATGCATAACAATTATTGTTTTTATTTTGGTCTTCTTCTTAAGAATACTGACATTATACCGATAATTACGATTCCAACTATAATTAATGTTATTAGAAGCTTATATCCATAATCCGGTGCCAGGGTTTTATTAACAACTGCCGGTATTTTTGTGAATGTAACATTTACGGTTGGGGAAGTGCCATTAACCACTACTGTTCCATTATTGTTAGAAGTGCTATAACCACTGACTGCGGCAACACTGTAATTATAGGTTCCATTGTAAAGTGTGAATACAATGCTGTGGTTATTGGAACTCAGGATAGACCCATCGACTGATACAGACCATGATGTTCCGTTTTCAAGCCCGGTTTCATTAAATGCTACATAGTATGTTTGCCTTGTACTCATAGTATAGGACTTGCCGGCACTGAGGTTAAATTTATCCTGGAATATTTTCTGCCCGTTTTCTGTGTACAGGCTAAAGTTATAATGCCCCGGAAATAGGGATAGATCTATTGCACTGCCTGTAAAATTAAACATAACCCGGTTCAGTGAAACATAACCGGAGGATATTCCCGGATTAAAATTCAGAATAGAAATACTGGATGATGTGTATAGTTCACCCGGGCTGCCATTTCCTGATCTAATATCAACGGCAGGAATATTATTGTATGATACATAGTTCTCTGTTATATTGCATATTCCTTCGGCAGTGTCTGAACCGTGATTGTATGCATCTTCAACTGCCTGGTAGTTATGGCCGTTCCAGCATTCAAGATACATTATTACGTTTACATTTATAGCCCTGGTGTCAGCACCATCGCCTGGACCACCGATAATTAATCCGGCGTCTATTGGAAGATTGTTATTATTAAGCTGGTTTCCATTAACTATGAAACCATAATCTGCTGCCATATTTCCTGCAAAAGTGAAGTTTAATGTATCATAGGTAACCCATCCATTTCCACTATTGTATTCCATGTAAATATGGGGGAATCCAGATTTTATGAATGATACGCTTCTCAGCTGAAGCTGTTTATAACTGAATGATTCGAAATATCCACCGTTAGCTCTATAATAATATAGAACTCCAGAACTTGATTTATATACTGTGCCGTTCCCTACTATGGAACTATGATGCATTTCTGAATTTGCTGAGGTAAAGTTCCATACATTATCTATAAATGCTACCTGCCTGCTGCTGGTATTCAGGATGGCAACATTCTGAACCCAGTACGTATAATTTTGCCCGTTCAGGCTGAACCTGTAGATTAAATTTAGCTGTGTTCCTGCATTTGATGGGCATGAACTTATGGAGGAATTGTAAGTTGTTAGATTGGTAATTATAACCCCGCCTTCAAAAGAAGTACTGTTGAAATAGAAACCATTGCTGCTGGAGTTTATGCCATAATCGGCTATCCCCATTGGAGCAGGTTCATTGTGATAATAAGCACTGGGTGATACTGTGGCAGGCAAAATATCACTTTCCTGGTGTCCGGGGGTCCCGGCATAAATTACGGTTACCATTAAAAGAGTTAATATTATGGCAATTGCCACAGAAATATATTTAGACATTTTTCAAATTAAGTATTATATTATATAAAAATATTTTCAATTGCATGGTATTTACTTGTAACTAGAGTATTCAGATAATTGCAGGCACCGTCCCGAATAACATGATTAACTTAATATCGCATTTAATCTTATGATTTTTATGGATGAGGTGCTTATAACCAGGAAGGATAGGATAACCATAATAACTATAAACAGGCCGGATGTTAGGAATGCTGTAAATTATAAAACATCTAAAATGCTGGAGAATGCCATGCTGGAGTTTAATTCTGACAGTATCCAGCATATAGCCATTATAACAGGAACAGGAGGCAATTTTTCTGCAGGTGCTGATCTTTCGGATGCAGAGAAAATGGGCGGTGAGGTGTTAAATAAAAATGGTCCTATGGGATTCTCAAGGATGGACTTTCAAAAGCCAGTGATAGCAGCAGTAGAAGGGTACTGTGTTGCCGGTGGCTTGGAAATGGCGCTGGCCGCGGATATAAGAGTTGCAGGCAAAAATGCAAAGCTTGGTTTCCTGGAAAGGCGGTTCGGGGTCCCTTTAATAGATGGAGGTACACAGCGGCTTCCACGTATAATAGGCATGGGCAGGGCACTGGATCTCATCCTCACAGGAAAAATTATTTCGGCAGATGAGGCACATCGTATAGGGCTTATAAATTATCTCGCTGAGGGGGGCAAGGCACTTGAAAAAGCAGTAGAGATTGCCATGCTTATTGATTCATTCCCTTGGACTACTGTAGTGAACGATAGGCTTGCACTAATACAGGGAATTTCAGGTACTCTTGATGATGGATTAAGAGTGGAGGCAGAGTTTGGAAAAAAAACAATAGAAAGTGGAGTTGTGAAAGAGGGTGCAGAGAGATTCCTGTCAGGGTCCGGCAGGCATGGAAACAGGAAATAAAGTGATTAAACCTAAATACAAAGGTAAAGCCTTGAAGTAAAAAATAATATTTATTGCTTTAAGTGATCGTCTATCCCAGAAGCATACCTGCCAAGGGCTATGCTACCGGAATAATCGTATGACCTGTTCAGCTCCAGAATGCTTGCCTCTATGGAGCCCTCAGCGTGTATCATGCCTGCAAGGTAAAGTGCCCCGAATGATGAGATAAATTCCCTAAGAGTTTGAAATAGCCTAATCCGGTTGAGTGTTTCATCCCTATTCCTCCCTGTGAGATATTTCAATAATGTTCCTCCCTCTGCCGGGTTTTCGAAATCCTCATATGATGGGAGTGTCGCGACCATTCCACCGGCAATGTCAACTATATTCTTTATTACATCTGTATAATTCTGATTGGCAAACAGCTTTCCAACATTTGTATAAATTATATTCGGTATCGCCAGTTTTGACGATTTGTCATAACTGCATCTGTATGCTGCTGCTATTGCATTTGCCCTGAGTGTTTCCTTGTATTCAACCAGCACTGATAGATTTCTCCTTATGTTTGACCTATCTGCAACTCCGTTGTATTCTGCCAATAGCTTTCCTATGCCTATAAGGAAATCAGCCATGGCGGCCCGGTAGGAAAGAGCTGTGAATCTATGGAAAGTTGGGAACATCATGGCCAGAAACCCTGCAAAATCATATTCACCATTTAAAAATATTCTGTCATTCGGTATGAACACGTTATCAAATACCGTAACTGTCTCTACCTCAACATTTTTTCTCCCTATGATTGAAAGTGTGTCATTTTTAACTGTTTCTACTTCCTTCAGCGGCCTTGCAAACATTGTAATCCCCGGTGTAGATGCGGGAATTGCAAAGGCCACAGCATAATCCTTATCCTCGGGTCCCATATTCCGGGTAGGGATTACTATAATTTCATTGGCAGCTATCGATTGTGTTGTATGTGCCTTGGCTCCTGATACATATATCCCCTTTTCATCTCTTTTGACTATATGCACATACATATCAGGATCGCTCTGTTCTGATGGTTTTAATGATCTGTTTCCCTTTACATCGGTCTGGGCAAGTGCAAGGCTTAAATCATTTTTTGCAGAGAAATTATAGAATTTCAGCACGTTTTCATAATAATTTGTATGATATTTGTCATCTACCCTTTTTGCCACATACATAAGGGCTAATATGGCATCCGTTCCTATTGCCTTAACAATGTTGAACTGCCCCCTACCAAGTCTGGTGGTTTCATATATCAGGTCATGGCGGTGCATTAGGTCCTCAGTATTTTCTGGTATCCTGTAAAATGAACTTATTTCACCCAATCCTGGATCACTGTAACAGGTTAATTTCCCGTATTCCGGGTCCAACTGGAGTTTGTATATAGAAGATGCATGATCAACTGGAACTTTCAATGCAAAATGTTCTGCAACGTTTTTAACAGATTTCCCACGATAATAAACTACCCTTCCGTCGTTAAGGCTCCTGAGATAATCTTCTGCTTTTATAACCATAAACATTTAATATATTACCATTATTTAATTTTCGTATTGGAAATTAAATATCCAGCATCCATCCGTTTATCATTGTAATACTAAATAAATTTATATATCACTGTATTTTATTTCTTTATGGAAAAATATGAATGGTTTAAAATCTGGCCAAATTATCTCCCTTATACTATAGATTATCCGCAGATGAATATATGGAAACTAATGGAGATTTCCTCAACGTTATATGGTTCCAGAGATGCAATAATATACTATGGGAATCACATAAAATATGGCGAAATTAATAAAGCTATTAAAAATTTATCACTGTTCATAAACTCCATGGAAATTTGTAAGGGAGACAGAATCGGAATAATGATGCAGAATTCCCCACAATTTATTATATCCTTCTTTGCCATTGCACGTGCCGGTGCAACAATAGTTTTAATGAGCCCTGCCCTGGATTATGACACTGCTTCCTATATTTTAAAAGAAACCGGTATGAAACTGATAATAACAACCTCTGAACTGGCAAAAGTTCCAGAAAAATTGCATGATGAATTTAAAATACCTGTTATATGCGGGTCACTCAGTGACTATATCAAAAAACCGGATATTCCTGTTCCAGATTTTATAATGGGTAATTACCCGACCTTTGGAACCCCGTGGAACGAGGCTATAAAAGAGAGAACAGGCGAAATCAGTGTTGCTTCAAATATGGATGATGAGGCCTTAATAGCATACACATCCGGTACAACGGGTATACCAAAAGGCTGCATACATACAAATAAATCGGTGATAGCAAATGCTATTGGCGCTTCCATATGGAGAAGACTTACATCCTCTGCTAACGAACTTGGGGCTGCCCCGTTTTTCCATGTAACCGGCCTGGCATTTTCAATGCTATCGCCTGTATACTCAGGAGCCACTGTTACAATTTTAACCAGATGGAATAGTGAAGCAGCAATTCAGGCCATAGAGAAATATAAAGTAACGCACTTTGTTTCAGTTGCGCCGATGATAGTGGACCTTTTGAATCAGAAGGATTTAGCAGAAAGGGATTTCTCTTCTATGAGATTCATAGGGGGTGGAGGAGCCGCAATGCCAAAAGTACTGGCGGAAAGAATGGAGGAATTGTTCCATATACCATTTGTGGAGGGCTACGGAATGACAGAGGCCATGGGGCAGACCCACATAAATCCGCCGGAACATAGAAAACTACAGTGTATTGGAATTCCACAGTTTGGTTACGACGCAAAGATAGTCTCAACTGAAACAGGAAAAGTTGTTAAGGATGAAACAGGCGAAATTGTAGTTTCCGGACCCAGCTTATTTAAAGGCTACCTTAATAAGCCTGAAGATACAGAAAAAGCATTTATCACCATAGAAGGCATGAAATTCCTAAGGACAGGCGATATAGGTTATATGGATGATGATGGATCATTTTTTGTGGTGGATAGGGTAAAAAGAATGATTAACCGTGCCGGGTTCAAGGTCTGGCCTGCAGAAATTGATAGCCTTATGCTGCGTCATCCGGACATACTGGAAGTATGTACTGTAGGAACACCTGATCCCAGGGTCGGTGAGGAGGTTAAGGCATATATTGTGCTGAAAAACTCCGGGAAAGACAGGAATATAAATGAAATGGAAATAATTGCCTGGGCAAAAGAAAACATCGGTGGTTATAAATATCCACACATAATAGAATACACGGATACATTGCCTAAAACCGCATCAGGTAAAATTGACTGGAAAAAATTACAGGATAAGGAAAGAAAAAATCAATATAAATAAAAATTTTAAATTAAACAACTTTTATTAATTTATTCTTTAACAAAAATCGCAGAAATATCCTCCAGTTCTTTTTTGTTTGTTTCAGTTTTCTTCCCCATCCAGAATACAGTTACAATTGTTGCACCAAAACAAATAGCTGCATATGTCAGGAGCATGCCTGGTACTTTGTAATAGGTCAATAATAAAGCCCCACCCAATATTCCTATAATACCGGCTACCCTTATGCCTCCAACACTGATTCCCTGTCCGATACCTCTGATTTCGGTTGGATACAGTTCTGTAGAAAGTGAGTATATTACCGGAATGTAAAATGATTGTATAAAACCGCCAATTGCAAGAGATATGAGCATGAGTGGAACATTAAAATACGCATGCGAAGAAAATATTACCATAGAGATCAACGATAATCCAAGTCCTACCGCTCCTATAACTATCATTTTTATCCTTCCAAGCATATCAATTAATTTGAAAGCTACAATATTCCCTATTATCACAGGAGTTACCCAGGCACCGGCCGTAAATAAAAGCGTGTTTGATTTTGGGATATGTAGGGATAATAGTAAAACCGGCGTCAGTTCAAGAAGGCCGGAAGCCGGGATATTTAATAGCATAACAAGAAATAGAGGTATAGTAACACCCCATATATATGGCTTCATGAGTTTACTTTCTGGTTCTATATATTTTTCATATTTTGGTAAATTATCCCTTGAAAGCCCTATTTCATCAATGGCCTTTTCTGCCTCAGCAATTTTGCCATGAACTGCTAACCATCTTGGGGTTTCTGGTAATTTGGATCTAAGTACCAGTCCCATCACCGGGGGAATTACACCGAATATAAATAAAATCCTCCACTGTAATGCACCCAGTGGGACAAGCAAAAATGCGATTATATATGCAACTAAAGCACCTACATTTGCTATAATCCAGAAGAAATCAAATGATGAGCCACGCTTATCTGGCTCTACAAACTCCGATAGGAGAGTAATTGCCGGCACATAGTCAGCACCTATTGCAAAACCGACAATAATTCTGAATATTAACAATGAATCGTAATTCGGGGCAAGTCCTGAAAGAAGTTCGAATATAATAAACAGCAACAGAGTTAAAATGAAACTTCGTTTTCTCCCAATTTTATCAGATAGAAATCCGAAGGAAATTGCACCGAATAATCCGCCAACAAATGTCATTGAACCTAAAAGCCCGAATTCTGGTGTAGTAATTTTAAGTGACGAAATTATACTCGCAGAGGCTCCGCCAACTACACTTGTGTCAAATATATCAGTAAATGCACCAATAGCAGTTGCAACATATAAAAGTCGTATAAATTTATTGAATAAATTATTATTTATAATTTTATCCATAACAGCAATTTATTTCTTATATTTAAATTTATATTTTTAAATAGATTGTTTAATTTATGATAGTAGTATATTATCTTACTAAAAAAATAACATTATAACCAAAATAGTTATCTAATTTTATATAATCTATAATGTTAATCAAAAAAACTCCTATGAATATGTATATATAAACAATATATTACAAGAATTAATAATATTATGTTATCATTCCATCAAATATTATTGGGAATCTTATAATTTGAATATACATTTTTATTTAATATTGAATACTGAATATAAACATAAAAATAATGATATCTAATTTATATACAATGTATTTTTATTTCATACTATTTTTTTCAGAATCCAGAACAACAGCTTTTTTGCTTTTAATACCTGTTATGTATGACATTATTGCGCCTATAACAAGTACTATCATGGAAACAAGAAGCGCAGAGTGAAGCCCCACAACAAATTTTGAGGATACATTGCCCTCCAATTTATCCAGACCGAGAAATACTTCAAATGTTACGTATCTTGGGACTGTGGACGCTGCAACCGTAATTGCTATTACATAGCTGAGAAGTGTGCCAATATTGGTAAGTGTCCTGAGAAGCCCGGAGGAAGAGCCATAAAGTTCCCTTGGTGAATTGGACATAACAGAACTCGTGTTGGAGGGCCAGAACATAGAACCTCCTAATCCAGTAATTATAGACCCGACAATTACCAGATATATGGGGCTGGTTACACCCAGGAATAGGTAGACTACAATTCCCATCGCCATTATCAAAATTCCGGTACCCGCGATTATGCCTGGTGGGATTTTATCAGAGAGTCTTCCCATTCTGGGTGATAGAAGACTGGATAACAGGTACCCTGGCACAAGTATCAGGGAGGCGTCAAAGGGGGAGAAACCCCTAACCCCCTGAAGATACATTATTAATATAAATAGAACAGAAAGGAAGCCTATTGCCTGCAGTGTCGCTGCCATTAGTGACAGGGATAATTTTCTGTTTTTAAATGCCCTTGTATCAATAACCGGGCTTTTAGAACGCTTTTCAATGATGGCAAAGGGAACTAAGATTATAAGTCCGGCTATAACCATGGAAATATTTGTTATATTTGCACCCACCGATGCTACCTCCACAGCACCATAGGATATTAATCCCAGTATAGCAATAATCAGTACAGTGCCAACATAATCTATTTTTACGGTGGATTTTTTGTTGTCTTTAATATACTTTTCAGCCATATAGAATCCTATCAAGCCTATAGGTACATTGATATAAAATATGTACCTCCAGCCGATGAATGTTGTTATAACCCCACCAAGGATTATTCCCAGGACACCGCCTATACTCCATCCCATACTGGTAATTCCGAATGCCCGTCCACGCTCTCCCGCTGTAAAGTAATCGGCTATAATGGCGTTACTGTTTGCCTGCAGAAGCACTGCACCGAAACCCTGAACAATTCTCGATATAATAAGAAAATCAACGTTAGGTGATGCTCCGGCCATGGCTGATCCAACTATAAATATAAGAAAACCTGCGTTAAATATCCTTCCCCTACCGAATATATCGCCAAGCTTGCCCATCTGGGTTGTTAATGTGGCCAGTACCAGCAAGTATACAAGAATTACCCATATAGTATCCAGGAACGGAGCCTTCAAATCCACAGTCATTGTTGGAAGTGCAAGCAAAACTATGGTTGTATCGATTGCAGACATTAACATTCCTATCAAAACGCTAATTAAAATAAATGTGCGGTTTTTATATTCCGATTGCTTATTCATCGAATCACTTCACGCAGTCGGGTCACTGCAGCGGGACTTGAAAATCCCATTTATCCCATTACAGGAAATGATAGTATAGTTATCGATTTAATTTAAATATTTTGTGAATATTCCATTGACCAACGCATAAGTATTCCTGCAGGAATAGTAAATATTGTGGAGACTATTGGCAGGGTACTATATTTATATGCCATATAGAATGCAACAGGCTATTTTTAATTCATAAGCACGGGACACAATCATAGATAGAACCCAAACTTGTCGTTCTAAAAGTATTGTGTATAAAATATGGTGTACCTGCGAAATAACAGTCTGGAAAATTCGCTTAAACATATCATTGCCATAATGTAATGGTAGGGAAAATGCAAAAATTAGATAAGAGCATGGTATGTGTTATTGATTGCCAGGTATTCACCGAATGTTCCATTTAGAGAGGTTTTGCAAAATTAAAATTATCTAAGTTCCGTAAGGACACTTATTATAATTATTTTTCTGGGAGCGTATACTAATCTCCATTTATCAAAATTTATATACAACATCTGTGTATATTTAAGGTGAATGGAATGTTTTTAGATAATATAAAATCCGGTTATAATGTGGAGGGCAATATACATTGTACCAATTATCCTTCAAGTATGAGTATCTATAAGGTTAAAGGCAGGGAATCCGGTATATTGAGCATTATAGTTTCAAATTTTATGATTGGCTGTTCCAGATCAAAGTACTGAATTTAGATAGGTTTGTGAGGGGAAATTATGGAATATATAAATGAACAAAATATGGATGAAATATTGCAAAAAAGTTATCCACCATGGGTACACAGGCATGTTGAGATTCCCGATATAAGCATATATCAGGCACTGGTAAATTCCTCCTTAAAATATTCGGAACGTACAGCAATTGATTTCATGAACACAAAAATATCCTATAAAACTTTAAAAGGAGAGGTTGATGCTATTGCTTCTGACCTGGAAGGAATTGGAGTAAAAAAGGGTGATAAGGTAGCCATAATGCTTCCCAATATTCCACAATATATCACTTATTTTTTTGCCGTGCTTAAATTGGGAGGCATTATTGTCCAGGTAAATCCACTTTATACGACCAGGGAATTAAAATATGAAATGGAGGATTCGGGGTCTAATGTAATTGTCACCTTGGATGAATTCGTTCAAAAAGCTATGCCTCTATATCCATCTATTATCAGTAAAATTATAGTGGTACGGGTTAAGGACTACCTGCCGCCACTGATTTCCAACATATATGCATTGAGTACCATAAGAAAAAATACAAAAGTTGTGGCAGATAAAAATATCATTGTATCCAAAAGACCTGGAAGTGTAGGAGACACAGGTAAAGTAGCCCAGATAAGCCCAAAAGATGATGCTGCCCTTATACAGTACACAGGAGGAACTACCGGTGAGGCCAAGGGGGCAGTACTGAGCCATAGAAATCTTATTTCAAATGCCTATCAGGTAATAGAGTCACTACCTGAAACCTATAAAGAAAAAACAACATACCTTTCTGCAATTCCATTTTTTCATGTATATGGGATGATGACGGCTATGCTGACTCCCATAATCCAGGGTTCCACAATAATTCTGGTACCAGACCCCAGAAATACCAAAATGATTTTATCACTTATAGAAAAGAAAAGACCCACCGCATTTCCTGGAATCCCGGCGATGTACCATTCACTGGTTAACTATAACAACATAAACAAATATAACTTGAAAAATGTAAAAATATGCATATCAGGTGCATCGTCGCTTCCCGTTGAACTCCAGAAGCAGTTCGAAAAACTTACAGGATCAATACTGGTAGAAGGTTACGGATTGAGTGAGTGCTCCCCGGTTGCAAACATCACACCACTTGTGGAGGAGGAAAGAGAAAAATACAGAAGATTTGGATCTGTGGGACTTCCAGCCCCGGATACTTATGAAAGGATAGTTTCCCTGGAAGATGGAATTTCCGATGTGCCTGTGGGGGAGCAGGGAGAATTGCTGATTAAGGGGCCGCAGGTAATGATGGGTTACTGGAACAGACCTGAAGAAAATAAAAAAGTCTTAGATAATGGATGGCTTCACACCGGTGATATTGCCAGGATTGATAATGATGGGTATGTCTATATTGTGGACAGAAAAAAGGACTTAATCATAGCAGGCGGTTACAATATATATCCAAGGGAGGTTGAGGATGTATTATATGAGAACCCGAAAGTTTCTGAATGTGCCGTGATAGGGGTTCCAGACGAACATAGAGGTGAAAACGTTAAGGCAGTAATTGTGAAAAAAGACAGCACACTGACTGAACAGGAGGTTATAGATTTTTGCAGGGAACGGCTTGCGGTTTATAAAATCCCCAGGATAGTGGAGTTCAGGGATAGCCTTCCATTGACCCTGGTGGGAAAAATAGACAAAAAACAACTCAGAAATGAAAAAATCTAATGAATAGCAGGATTACTTAAATATCACAGGAATCCCCCCGTGGATTAAAAATAAATTCTAAATTACATGAATTTTGATATTTTCTGAACAACAGCCGGGGGCATTTTCTGCATCGTTGCCTGGATCATCTTCATATCTCTTTTCTGCAGTTCTGGTGGAAGTTCAGAATTGGCCTTCATCCTCAGTGCCACGAATCCCTTCAACTGGTCATCACTGAGTTCTGATGCAATGCCCATGTTTGTTGTGCAGAGACCGATATACGTTTCATCATCTGCCTTATTTATTTCGGTTATAAGGCCCTTAATCATTTTAACTTTGGCAGCATCGTCTTCCTTGAACATCTGTGTAAATAGTTTCTGCATTGCTTCCTTTCTCTTTTCAGGATTCATTTTAGCTATTGTAATTATATCTTCCATTTTTATCATTTTAACATATATTCAACTGATAAAAATGTTTTCATTACATTTTCTTCACATTTATGAAATGTACAGGTTTAAACAAGCTTAATCCTTTATATATTTGTATAAAGGAACAATATTTGAATTAATTCGTAGAAATATACATATCTACACCATTTATATATTTCTTTTCTATAATTCCATTATTTTCCATATATTTAAGATGGGCTATGGTTTCCATAATGGCAAAATTTTGCTCCATATAATTCATGCCCGTTAATTTGCGCCCATTGCTCCATTCTATTGAGGAGGCCAGACTGAAGGCAGTTTCCTGGTGTTTAAGGCCCTTTGTCATTGCCTGGATTCTTTTCATATGATGCTGTATAATTTCATCTATCCTTCCGGTAAAGTCATCTATATTATCCCTGTGGCCTGGATATCCTATTTTAACATCGTATTTTCTAATTTTCTTCAGGCTTTCAATATACATTCCAAGGTAATCCGCTCCATTGCTGTACACGCTGATATTAGGCGATATGTTCTTCAGAACATGGTCACCGGTAATCATTGCCTGGATATCTTTAAGGTATATGGCAACTGACCCTGGAGAATGCCCAGGGACATCTATAATTTCAGTATCCACCAGATTCATATTATCCAGTATATTAAGGTCCAGTGATGAGTAATAATTTATAAACTGCATTATGGGGTTTCCCTCAAGTATTCTGGTAAAAAGGCCCTCTGGAACTCCATTAGAAATCATTAGCTCCCTGTAATCATTGAAATATTCATTCCTGTTATCTGTGATATATTTAATTGCATCATAATCATTTCTGGATATATAAACAGGGATTCCATGATTTTTTGTAAGATATAGTGCCCCTCCTATGTGATCTATGTGTAAATGTGTTATAATGCAGAAATCTATCTTGCACAGGTTCACAGATTTTTTTAGTTCATTGTAGCTGTTTTCTGACATGCCTGTATCCACAATGTAATCTGCATTGCCCGAGATATGGTAAATATTTGCAGTTTTTAGGGCCCTGATTTCTATGGGAACAGTAATTTTTTCAATAGAATTCATACTGGTTTATTGCAGGGATGGTAATTAATTATTACATATGGATAATATATGTCCGATATTTATTTTTGCAATATATATTTCATTGATAAATTATTAATGGTATTTTACATTTAACAGTTAAATGCAGAATGATACGGGTAACATCAGGGCAAAACAATTAAGGCATATAATGGGAGCTTCAATATTCTCATTTTCCATGAATTCTACCCTGAGATTTTTTATCCCGGTACTGATACCATTGCTCGTCGCTTCCCTAAATATATCTGTTTATATGGCATCATTATTCATAACTTCCTACTGGATTGGATATACACTATTTCAGATTCCATCAGGCATTATTGCGGATCGTATGGGCGTGGCAAGGGTAGCCCGACTTTCATTTCTTTTGATGGCACTGGTTTTTTCTTTTTTTTATTTCGTGAAAAATTCATATGTAGAAATTATCATCATTCAATTTTTCCTTGGATGTTTTTCAGCAACAGTTTACGTCTCTGACACATCTGTAATACAGAAATGGATTCCTGCAACTGGCAGGTCAACATTTGTTGGAATTTACCAGACAGGGTTTTTTATAGGTGCCTCACTGGGCGAATATTTTATTCTCAGGGCACTGGACATCAGTTTTGAGTTTCTTTATATTTCAATAATGTTGGTACTGGCTATTGCTGCAGTTATGAATTTTCTGTTCATAAAGGAACCACCAGTGAAAGAACGCAGGAAGCGCACCAGAATAGACAAAAAAATTCTTTATGTTGCCATGATAAGGTTTTCTGCCGGTTTCCTGTATATTGGATTCATTACACTGTTTACAACGTTCATAGTTTTCGATCACATAATACCATATTCAACAGCCTATCTCTATGCATGGATACCTGCAGTTGGAGGCATAATTACGTCACCCTTTGGTGGATTTATATCTTCAAAAGTAAAACGTGGGAAATCACTGGTTTCCATAATTCCAGTAATAGCCCTTGGGTCAATAGTGATATACATTAACTATGCTCCAGTTGCGGCTGTATTCGGCATTTCATTTCTTTCCGGAATGCTCTATGGGCTTTATGCAGGACCCTCGATGGGAATGGCATCAGATTTTAGTGGCGGCGATCATAACCTTGCATCAGCAAGCAGCATTCTGAATTTTAGTTCCCAGGTTGGCGGCACTGTGTCTCCCCTTATTATTGGATATTTCTTCTCCCTATATGGCAACTTCAGGCTGGCTTTCACATTTATTGCCTTAATATCGATTATTATTGTATTAATTCCATTAATAAAGATAAAATTTTAGTATTTTAAGGCTCTCAGAACAGCTTTATCAATTTTTCCAACGCTTGTCATGGGCATTTCCTCAATAATACGGAAATCCACGGGAATCCACCATTTCTTGATGTGCCCAGAATCTACCCTAGAATGCATAAATTCTCTTAATTTCCCAATATTGATGTTTTCCGAAGCTTTAATCCAGGCTACAGGCAGCTCTCCCCATTTTTCATCAGGTATAGCGGTTACAGCACATATCTCGACTCCCGGAAATTCAGATATCATGGATTCAATAATTGATGTGGGTATCCATTCACCCCCACATTTAACCACATCCTTAATTCTGTCCAGTATTTTAATTCCCCCATCATCTGTCAAAAGTGCAACATCACCTGTTTTAAACCATCCACCTTCATATTCATTGCCATCCTTTCTATTAAGGTATTTGCCCGGCAGCCATGGGGCATTAATCCATAATTCACCTATAGTATTATTTCCAAGGATGTTCCCTGAATCGTCTCTTATAGATACGTTAACCATGGGAACAGGGTGTGTTACAGAACGCAATGACTCTATATCTTCTTCGCTTCCTATGGATATGGATGTTGCCAGCATATCTGTTCCTCCATATATGGTGGAGAATTTGATGTGCTTGTTTTTAAGTTTTCTGGCTATGCCACTGCTGATGGGAGAACCCCCTATCAACATTTTAATGCCGTTTAATTGATTATCCGTGTCATGTGCAAGCAGATCGTAAACCATTGTTGGTACAGCATTTATCCATGTGGCCTTATGCTTCTTTATGCTGGAAACTACATTTAACGGATTATATTTACCAGTTATTACATAATTTGCACCAAGATAGGCAGCATGAAAGGCAGATCCCCATGACCATAAGTGATAGAATGGGATCAGGGAAAGTATGGTATCGTTATATCTCAGCGATGCTGGGGATTGAAACATTCCAAGCTGGTACAGGATGCTGAGACCACCATTAACGGTCTTTTCGTTGGTGTATAAAACCTCCTTTGGTTTTCCTGTGGTTCCGGATGTGAAAAGTATAGAATAATTGTCAGGCCCGGAGGTAATTTCTTCACGGTGCTTATCGCTGACAAGCATTTCATCAAATTTTGTATATCTATTATTAGATCCCATAGAAATTACATGATCTTCCCTAAATTCTTTTCCTATACCGGCATTAAGGAAATCCCCTGATGCAAATATATACTCCGCACCGGATTCCCTTAAAGTCTCCATAGCCATATTCCATGGAAGTTTGATATTTACAGGGTAAATTATTGAACCTGTCATGCTGGCTGCGAAAAGTAGTTCCATAAATTCAATGGAATTATAATCAGCAACTGCAAACACAGTCCCTCTTGAAATCCCCATTTTATTCATTGATGTGGATATTTTTGAAACCTCATCATACATTTCCCTGTATGTCAATGTTCTCTCGGCGATTATTTTACTTTGTGGAAATAGAATCGCTGCACGTCTTAAAGTTTTAATTACAGTAAATCCCTCTCCCATATTGCCACCTAATTTTTCAGGCTCCTTTCCTGCCTTTCAACATGTATCAGGGACTCTGAAAATCCCATTGTGTCTGTATCATAATCCTCCTTTTTCACATACCGTTTAAAGTAAAGTTTCCCCGCTTTTATAAAATCTTCATTTCCTGTTTTGTTGCCTATATGCAGGAGCAGGATTGATGCCATGGAATTTCCCATTATATCCATTAGGTACTTAGCATGGAACTGTGCTTCAGTAGCATCCATGGAAAGGATTTTATCTATACTTTCCCTGATAAGATTATAGCAAGAGTCTGCAATTTCTCTACCATCCCTGATTTCTGAAACAGTATTCTGAAAGTCCCGGAGCATTTTGATGTGTGCCCTCTTTCTCATTATTGCTTCAAGCATATCCAGGGCCTGAATGTTGCTTGCCCCTTCCCATATAGGTGTTATCAGGGCTTCCCTGTGCCAGCGCTCTATCGGGAATTCTGAGAGAAAACCTATCCCACCGTGAAGCTCTGTAGCCATTTGAGTTACTATTGAGGAAGATTCTGCCGTGATATTTTTTACGATATGAGTCATCAGCCTGGTATAATTATAATCATCATCGTATGGTGGCTTTGATTTTATGGAAGCATTGAAAAGATCAATAGTTTTAAATGTTAGTGCAATTGACCCTTCGAGAAGTACTTCCATATCCAGCAAATCCCTTTTTATTCCGGGATGATCTAAAAGTAGTGAGCCGAATGTTTTCCTCTTCATTGAATAATAATAGGCTTCAAGATATGCCTTTCTTGCAATTCCACATGCCGCTGCGGCATTGTCGAGCCTTGAAACCATGAGGTCTTCTGTTATATAGTAAATTGCCTTTCCAGCATCGCCAAGCATCTGCGCCTCTGAATTTTCCAGTTCCACTTCTCCGGATGGAACACTCTTTGTGGCGCTTTTTTCTTTGAGTCTTCTTATTCTATAGTTTAAATTGCCTTCGCCATTTCTCCTTGGGAGCACAAACAACGATAATCCCTTGGCTCCATGGTTATTATTATGAAAGGCAGATGTCAGTGAGACATCGGCAAGGCCTGCATTGCTGGCAAAATATTTATCGCCGGTCAGGTACCATAAATTATTTCCCGGTTCTGCTACTGTTTTATTTGCACCGAGATCGCTGCCACCCTGTATTTCTGTAAACCATGTTGCACCCAGTAACAAATCACTGGAGTCCCCGGTTAATCCTGAAACGTAATCCCTGAAGTTATCAGAACCATACTTGTGCAGTGCATATGCTGTCTGATGTGTTAGTGTAATTATACAGTAGATGCCAGGATCTGCCACAAGATAGCCCATGGCATAATGATCCAGTATAGATTTTCCATGGAAATAGGGCCTGTTTATTCCAAACTCTTTTATGAGTTTATCAAGCGTATGTTTTTCCACAGAATTTATAAGAACACTATCTATTCTTTCTCCATCAATTCCCCACATTTTCAGCACTGGCGGTGATATTTTATCTATATAATCGGTAATTTCGTAAAGCTGTTTTCCAGTATATGCTCCCAGTGGGCTGAGATTGAGCCTCTTTCCTGCGTAAAATTCAACGATTGCCTGGAATGGAAGGTCTATATCATAATGGTTCTTCCCATAAATGTTAGATATATAAGAATACGTATCATCCATAAGAAATAAAGTGCTTGCAGTATATAAAAATATGGAAATGGATTTAATTATAGTTTAGTTTTTCTTATATATTACGGAGGCATATAGTTTAACAGTTGAAAATGAACAGAATAATGAAATATCCCGGGTCCAAAATAGGTGTTATTAAGGATATCCAGGCACTTTATGATCGATCCGGGTGCAGAACCTTTGTGGATGTTTTCGGGGGTTCAGGGTCTGTATCCCTGAATATAGATTCCAGAAATATAATTTACAATGACATTAACAGGGACCTGTATGCCCTGTTCACAGTACTGCAAAAACATTTTGCCCAGTTTTACAGGGCCGCAAATGCCCTCGCAATGGATCGTAAGCTATTCTTCGATTATTATGATAGGAGAATAGTTATGGATGCTGAAAATCCGGAAATTGAAAGGGCATTTTCCATTTTCTTTAATTTCAACACCGGTTTCGGGGGAATGGGGGAAACCTATGGAAAAAAGGATAAATCACTTTTCGGGGGTTACAGAAAAAACGTCTCAAACCTGATTAAAGCATCACATGCTATTGGCAGGATGAAAATAGAGAATATGGATTTCAGGAGCATAATAGAAAAGTACGATTCGCCTGAAACCTTTTTTTATCTGGATCCGCCCTACCCCGGCAAAAACTGGTATGTGCACAATTTTACTGAAGGTGATTTTATGGATCTTGGAAGCAGTGTGATGTCTTTAGATGGAAAATATGCAATGAATTTCAATGCATCAGATGCCCTACCTGTGAAAGTTTTTGGCAAACCGTCCTTTATAAGGGAAGAAGCAAACCAGAACGGCAAGCCTGGCAAGACCCAATCCAGGAAAATAGCCTTCTATACAAATGTTGTTGCTGCAAAGATGAGGTAAATTACCGGATAACCCGGGTGGTAACTCTATAAATTTATTATATGTTACGGAATTATTGATATATGGAATACAGGACAGGGTGCTCAGGGTGGAGTTATGATTTCTGGCGTGGGAAAATCTATGATTTCCGTGAAGCACCTGGTAATTTTTTGAAGATTTACTCAAAACTCTTTGATACCGTTGAAATAGATTCAACTTTTTATGCTGCACAGGGCCGGGATACTGTAAACAAATGGTACAGTTCTGTGCCAGATGGATTTCTCTTTTCCCCGAAGATGCCCAGAAAAATAACACATGAATACAGATTGCAGAATTGTGAAAAAGACCTGGATTTCTTTCTAAGTAATATTTCACTGCTAAGGGAAAAGCTTGGAATGATTCTAATCCAGCTGCCACCTGATTTCGCATACAGTATAGCAATATTTGAAAATTTTCTTGAAACCCTCCCGGGAGATATAAAATTCGCCGTTGAATTCAGGCATACGTCATGGTTCAGGGATGATGTGTATTCAATGCTAAAAAAATTCAACATAACCATGGTATGGCCTGTGCTCGATTACATCAGGCCGCCTGAGGTAAAAACTACCAGGAACCTTTACATAAGATTCCTTGGGAAT
The DNA here is from genome assembly GCF_031200575.1 of Ferroplasma sp. Classification (NCBI taxonomy): domain Archaea; kingdom Methanobacteriati; phylum Thermoplasmatota; class Thermoplasmata; order Thermoplasmatales; family Ferroplasmaceae; genus Ferroplasma; species Ferroplasma sp. The sequence continues at coordinate 1,525,710 of NZ_CP133597.1, forward strand.
AAATCGCTCACAAAAAACATGCTGGGAGAGATGAGAATCAACCGCCGTAAGGAGATAGATTCGTGGACCGGGAAAATCATTGAAAACAGCCACGGAATGGCCACTATTTACATCTATGCAAACAACCATTATGAAGGGTTCTCCCCCGAAACAGTAAAATATATCAGAAACAGGATTGGCCTTTCTGAAAATGCTGCAACACTTGGTGAGAGGCAGAAGAAACTGTTTTAGATATGTATTAAGTGTATATTATATTTACTACGTTATAAATAATATTTTATACTGCCTTTCTATTACCAAAAATGTTATTTGAATATGTAATAGCATCCATAAACACAATGCTGGGCAGGATAGATGATATTGCCATCTCTGTTTCTGCTGTATTGATTACACTTTTATGGATTCCGGTTGCACTGAGCTTCTTTAGCACTGATGAGAACAAAAAATATATGGCAAGGGATAGGCTGAAAAACGCCACCATAGGAACAGTAATATACATTCTGGCTGTAAGCGGGGTCCTGTATGCAGTATTTAATTATGTGGTTACCGGGAAAGCATGAATTTGGAGATAATTCTGAAGGAACTCGCGGACACCCTTGTTGATCTTGCAAGACCGTCTGTGATAATACTGTGGCACCTTACTGTAAATTATGGACTTGCTCCCAGGTATTCATATATACAGTTTATAGATGGAAACCCAGCCTTTCTATCATTTTATCATTATCTGTTCAACAGCATTTATACAGACATTGTTGTTGCTGTCATGATATTCTCAGCAGTAATCATGCTTGTATATAATTCTTTCATCAAACCATATCCGGCTACAAGGCTTATAATTAAGATGGCTGTTTCCTCTGTGCTTTTTATAGAATCTTACAGGATTTCTATGCTGTTTCTGGAGGTTTCACTGGCTTTTTATAATGCCGTGTATACACTGAAACCCGACTGGTACAGTACTGTAATATCTGGACTTTCACCGGAAAATACCCTTATATCAATACTGCTAAACGGTTCTTATATACTTGCCATTATACTCCTTTTCGGAATACTCATAATAAGGCAGGCCCTTATATTTTTCTTTATACTGTTTATTCCAGTCATTTCCATACTGTTCATGATTCCAGGCAGTGAGAAGCATGTAATCAAGTTTTACAGGATATTTTTTGAAATCGCCTTCTTTCCATTTTTTACTGTAATAATACTGTATCTTGTCGGCATGTTTAACAATCCATTCCTGGATATCGGGCTGATATACGTGGCAGCCACGGCACCCCTGTTTTTTGTTACAGAGGTATACAGATACTTTCAGGGAAGCTTTAACTTCCTGGAATCCGATGCAATCATGTCAGATATATCCTCATCAATGGAAGGTATCACGCCAGAATCTATGCTAAATGGAAATTTTACACTGGAAGCTGCAATTCCTGATATATCTGAGGATCTTATTCCAGGGATAACTGGCACCGGTGGTGATATTCATTAAGATGCCGGCCAACGTATATAATTTCAAATCCTATATTTATGGATTACCACTGGAAAAATTTATTATAATAATTGCCGGAATATCCATTATAGCAACTGTTTTTACCATATCTCTCCTTGCTGCACTAATAATAGGGGTGACCTATTTCACCATCATGCTTATTCTGAGGTTCGACCCGGGAAATGTATACTTAATGAGAAAATTATACTTTCATGGTTCAACCTATGAAATAAAGTTTATCCAAAATGGTGAGTTGTATGGAATTTCCGGGAAATTTGCCTTTACTGCCCTTGAGATAGAAAACCGGGAACTATACACAGACAGCGCCAAGAATGTAAAGATCCTCGGCATAGCCCGTGCCCTGGAAAAACTTACATGTGGCTACACTATTGTATCAAAACCGGAGGAGCATGAGAATTCTATATATTACAGAACATTTGTATTATTAAAGGCTAATGCAGGAAATTTCAACAGCGCTGTGGACACTATTAGGGAAAATATAACTGCATTTATTTCCGGAGGCGGAGTTGGTGCAAGGCTCGTTGATGATGAGGATACTGTTTCATCTATCTTCCCTAGAAATGTAAGAACCTTCTCAAATTACTTTAAAAAGGATGGATTTTACGGTTCATGCTATGATATTGTAGATATGGACTATTCAGGAGACTATCTCTATCAGTCTATAATAGAAAAATTTGGATTCATGGTGGAATTGTATATAGATGTAAAACCACTTATGAGAAACAACTTATTCATGAAGAGGCTGATTGCCTCCAGAAAGGCAGAGCTTTCATATGCAAAAACAGGGCATTATGCATCTCTGCTGAAAAAACAGTTAAGTTCGCTTGAAGCCCTGTCCAGGCAGGATAAACTTTATAATGTTTCCATCAGATTTTCGTTGCTCTCGGACCATCCTGCTGAACTCAGGAAAAGCAGTGATCAGTTTCTCAGGGTTATGGAATCCACAGGCTTCAAAATTAATCAATTTCATTTTTTTGGCAGGGATTCATTTGATCCTCTGGCATATTCATCACAGGGGAAAAAATATATGATGGATGCTGAATCATTATCATCAATTTTCCCCTGCGGTTTCACGGCCATACCGGAGTCCCGCATGCAGCCTGTTGGTACCAACATAATTACGGGTAAAACAGTATATCTGAACCTGTTCAGAGGTTCATCATACAATATCGCAATAACAGGTGAAACAGGATCTGGAAAATCCTATTTTACAGAAATGCTGCTTGGCAGCCTGGGCAATTCTTCACAGGTATACATTATAGACCCCTTAATGGAATATACAGGCGATCAAATTGTACAGCTGGGATCCGGGGAGTATCCTGATTTTATCATGGGCACAACAGGAATAAATCATGCAGTAAAGGATGCCATAGAGGCTATTACAGGAATACCGGATGAGAAAGTCACAATAATAATAGAAAACGCGGAGAAAAAGTACGGAGATCTCCTGTTTAGCAACTTAATATCTGAAATTATAAATTACGAAAAACGGCATTCAATTACTTTTACATCACTTGCGGGAAAAATTTTTGAGACCCCAGTAAAATTATCTGGAAAGAGGGTTGTATTCAGGTTTGATTATGCCAATAGCCATCTACGTGATATGTTCTTCAGGCTTTGCCTTACTCTTGCCGTGCATCTGGCCGAGGGAAGTGAGGGAAATAAATTCATTGTAATAGATGAATCTCATCTTTTTCTAAAGGATAAGAAAAATGCAGAAATTGTTGATATGCTCGCCAGAAATGGGAGGCATAACATGATATCCCTTATTACAGTTACCCAGAATGTTGATGACTATTACCTTAACAATTATTCTGAATCAATACTCAGGAACTCAATGAATTATTTTATATTCAGGCAGCGCGAAAAAATTAAAAACAAGCTTTTCCTTGGCTACAATATCGACCCATCAGCACTTGCAGGTGGAAGCAATTTCGATTATTCAGAGTGTTTTTATTCTACAGGCACGCTCATAAGAAAATTGAAAATTATTGGGGATTTGGGTAATTATAAGTAGCAATAGCATGGTAAAGGCCTTTTACACAACCAGAGGAAAAGGGCCAAAGTTTTAAACTCAAAATGTAAAACTTTTCCCGGGTTCAGGGATGGTAACCTTTGCACCTGCCAGCTCCGCTTTCTCCTTGAATTCAGAGGCATCGGCCTTTATTGGTGGGAATGTGTTGTAATGCATCGGTATAACCTTTTTTACACCCAGCAGTTTTATCGCCTCAACTGCGCCATCAATATCCATGGTATAATGCCCGCCTATTGGAAGCATTGCAATATCCGGCTTGAAAACGCTGCCAATGAGTTCCATATCCTTAAAGTAGGTTGTATCTCCAG